>NZ_RHGZ01000023.1:0-82405 GCF_003789045.1 Marinobacter sp. R17
CGGCAGCGCCTCGTATCCGATTCTTGTTCATCGGCTCACGGTTTACGCTCCACGCTTCCTCCCCACGGTCGGTCGCCCTTCCGCAGTTGCGCTTCACTTCGCTCGCTGTGGCCAGCTCACGGGAGGACTTGCACCTCCAGGAGTGCGCCCGTGCCGGGCGCACAAAAAAAGGGGCCAAAAAATGGCCCCTCTAAAAATGACGAATGAAACAAGGAAAGTTCGTAAGAACTACAACCTCAAGTAGTCATCCCTTACGCTTTTCATCCTAGGCCGGCCGGAACAAGGCGTCAGTGGTGCTTGTGTAGCGGTTTGTTACAACACGTGTGCCGGTGCGACACGGTTCTCATCGCCACTGATCAATGGCTGTTTTCGCCCTGTCGGCGCGGCCATACCAGACTGAACGCAGCGCCGCCCATATCCGCACTGCGGGTGACAAAAGCCTGGCCGCCGTGCCAGTAGAGAATACGCCGTACGATGGACAGCCCCAGTCCATACCCCCCCGACGTGCGAGTACGACTGTCGTCAAGACGGGCAAAGGCCGTGAAGACCTTTTCCCAATCGCTCTCCGGGATACCGGGACCGTCATCCTCCACGTCAATGCGGCAGTTCTGTTCATCGAACTGGCAACGAACCCGCACCTTGCCCGCAGCATAGCGCCCGGCATTGCCCACCAGATTCTGCAGGGCCCGATGGATGTAACGCGGCTCCACGTCCGACAGGGCCCAGGATTCGCTGTCACCCACGAACTCCGCACTGAACTGCATGGCCGGTCGCAGTCGCTGCTGCTCGTCCACCACCTGCCGCGCGATGTCCGCCACGTTGGCCTCCTGGAGGTTCATGATGGGCCCGCCCTGCTCCAGCCGGGCGTAGGTGAGGATCTCGTCGATCAGCTCGTCCAGCTCCTGGATATCGCTGTCGATGCCGGTCAGCTGCTTTTCCCGGGACGCTTCGTCCGGGCAGTCCTCTATCATCTGCACGCCGAACCGGATTCGCGCTACCGGCGTGCGCAGTTCGTGGGACACGGCGTGAATCATTTCCCGCTGGACTTCCACCAGACGCTGGATGTGTTCGGCCATGCTGTTGAAGGTTCGGCCCAGGCGGCGTACCAGCAGGCCGCGTCGCGGGTCGACCCGGGCATTGAGCTCACCCCGGGCAATGCGCACGGCGACGGACTCCACCGCCCGCAGGTTCTGGTCCACGTCCCGCAGCAGCAGATACAGGAAGATGCCGGCGATGGCCGCCGCCACACAGAACACCAGCAGGATGACCGACCAGGCCATGGCGTGGAACGGCTCGGGCATCTCCATGCGCACCACAGTGCCATCATTCAACCGAAGGTAGACCCGCGCCGCATCCGATTTATCCAACTGGACGAAGGCCAGCCCCCGCTCCACCAGGCGCTCCAACGTCGGTCCGCCGGGAATATCAGAGGCTCCGGTGACCGGCTCGATAGCGACATTCAGTTCATCAGACAGGCTATCCATGCCCGCCGAGCGGTCCCGGGGCAGCAAGCCATTGAGATGGGTCAGGACCAGTAGCGCCGTCGCTTCACTGACGTCCCGATAGAGGTCACGAAAGGTCACGTCGATGATGTCGCCGGAGTTGGCCAGCCGTCGCACTCGCACCCCCAGCCCCTCGGTCGAGGTCACGACCTGGCCGTAGGACAAACGCTCTTCGTCCACCGGATCGAGCGTCATCTGCCCGACCGGTTCCAGGCGCAGACCGTACAGCGCAGCCAGCCACGGGTAACTCATCTGGGGGTGTGGGGAAACGGCGAGCCAGTCCATCAACGGGGTGGCGAAGCGCTCTTGCCAATCGCGCTCGCGGACCGAATTCACTCCGGAGTACAGCCCGGCAGACAGGGCCAGGATGACGAGCGCCACCAGCAGGAGGCGGCCGAACATATTCAGGAAGGGTACTAGGGGCATAGGGCCTTTCCGATGAACGCAACGTCGGACCGGATCAGGCCGGACAGCTTCCGCCGTTGCGATGGATCAGACAGAGATGGTCCCGTCAGGCTTCCTTGACGAACAGATAGCCCTTGCTGCGTACCGTCTTGATGCGACGCGGGTGTACCGGGTCGTCACCGATTTTCGGTCGAATACGGGAAACGCGCACGTCGATGGACCGGTCCTGGCCATCGTATTCAATGCCGCGCAGCGCGGTAAAGATTTCTTCCCGGCTCAGGACGCGGCCGGCGCTGGATGCCAGCAGCCACAACAGATCGAATTCGGCGCTGGTGAGATCGATGCTCTCGTTATTGAGCCAGGCCTCGCGCATGGAACGATCGACCACCAGGTCGTTGAACTCCAGTCGCACCGGTTCTTCGGTGGACTTGGGTTCGGCTTCACTCTCGCTCTTGTCGTTGACACGGCGCAGCAGCGCCCGGATACGCGCCAGCAACACCCGGGGTCGCACCGGTTTGGAGATGTAGTCGTCGGCGCCCATCTCCAGCCCCAGAACCTGGTCCAGATCGTCGGTACGCGCCGTCAACATGAGGATCGGTCCGGTGTAGAACGGGCGTACCCGCCTGCAGATCGAGAGGCCATCCTCTCCCGGAAGCATCAGGTCAAGGACGATAATGTCCGGCTCTTCCCGGCGGATACGCTCGACGGCATTGGCCCCGTTTTCCTCAACAGACACCGTCAGGCCGTTGCTTTCCAGATATTCCCGCGTTAAATCCGCCAGGCGCTTGTCATCCTCAACAATGAGAACTCTACAACTCTCGTTAGCTTGTTCCACGCCATCCATCTCTGATTTTGTTTTTCCGTTTACCGTCGATTGCCGCCGTCGGGTTCCGGCCCGTTCCGGGGTGCATTGCACCGGCCCTGCCGAGGAGGCCGGAGACCACTGAGGTTATCACCGCGGCAATCACGCTGCCTGAAGCTACGCCATGTAACAGCAATTATACATGCTGTTCAGAAAAATACATGGAATAGCCCCACAGTAACAAGTCGTGACATGGCCCGAAATCACGATTCCTGTCACGGGGACGTCACACACCGTTCATTCAACTGCAATCCGCGATTCATAGGCTCGACGGGAAACGGTCATAAAGAGAAACCTGTCATGTCAGCAGAACAAGCCCGTTCCGTCAGCAGCCCCCGCCGCCTGCAGGCCGCCATCACACGCGATCCTGCACAAGTGGAGGCGGCCCAACGATTGCGTTACCGCGTATTCTCGGAGGAGTACGGCTCTGACCTCGGCGCCACAACACCCGGCATCGACCAGGACACCTACGATGCCTATTGCGATCACCTGATTGTTACCGACAGCCTGACCGGGGAACTGGTCGCCACATCCCGCGTACTGCACCAGCGCGATGCCGAACACGCCGGCGGCTTCTACTCGGAAGGCGAGTTCGAACTGGACAGCCTGCGCCGACTTCCGGGACAGCTCGCCGAACTGGGACGCACCTGCGTCCACCCGGATTACCGCAACGGCGCCACCATCAGCCTGCTGTGGTCCTCCCTGGCCGAGTACCTGATTCGCGAACAGGTCGACTACCTGATCGGCTGTGCCAGCATCGGGATGGCGGACGGCGGCCTGAAAGCCTGGCGCATCACCCAGCAACTGCAGAAGCGCTACCTGACCGACACCAGCCAGCGGGTCAAGCCCAAGCGCGACCTGCCCCACCTGACGCATGTGTCCGCCGCCAGTCAGGCCAGCGTCGCCATTCCGCCACTGATTCGCGCTTACATGCGGCTGGGCGCCCGGGTTTGCGGCGAGCCCTGCTGGGATCCGGAGTTCCGCTGCGCCGACCTGCTGGTGCTGCTGGAAGTCAGCCAACTGGCCGGCCGCTACAGTCGCCACTTCATGCGTCCTGCGGAGGCGTCTGCCGCATGTTGATGCGACCGCTGCGCCTCACCTCACGGCTGACCCTGTTCGGCGTGGCGCTGCTGTTTTGCGCCGCACTGGCGTCGGTGATCACCGTGTTCGAGACCCTTACCCGACGATCCGTCGGGCGGGCCCCGTTTGCCCGCTTCTGCTTCGCGCTGGCCTCCCGCTGCCTCGGCTTTCGGGTCACCATCCGGGGGCAGCGTCCCGACACCACGGCGTTGATTGTCAGCAATCACATTTCCTGGTCGGACATACCGATCCTGGGCGGCGTGGTGCCCCTGCGGTTCCTGTCCAAGATCGAAGTGCGGCGCTGGCCGGTGATTGGCTGGCTGGCCGAGCAGGCGGGCACGCTGTTTATCCGCCGCGGCGGCGGACAGGCCCATGCCACCCGGGATCAGATCACGGAGACGCTGAGGCATGGGGAATCGGTGCTGGTTTTTCCGGAAGGCACGACGACGGTGGGCATCACGGTCTTGCCGTTCCACAGTCGGCTATTGGCGGCAGCGGTGTCGGCCGGCGTGCCGGTCCAGCCTATCAGCATCGGCTACCGACGCGATCAGCATCCCGACCCTCTGGCCCCGTTTGTAGGGGATGACCAGTTCGAGAAGCACCTGGTGCGCATGCTGCGGGAACCGGCCGTCCAGGTGGACATCATCCTGCATGCCCCGGTTTACCTGACGGCAGACGACGACCTCCCGGCTAAAGTCCAGGAGCTGTACGCCACTGTCCGACAGGGTCTGGCGGACATCCATCGTGGCGCCGGCCAGCCGGGCGCCCAGCCCGACGGCCAACCGCCGCGTCCGCATCTGGGCACCTGAAGCGGAATCAGGGCTCCAGCGGCTGGCCGGCGGCCATTTCGTCGTCGGTGGCCGCGCGCTTGTTGATGATTTCCAGTTCGAAGTAGAGCGTAAAACCCGCCAGCGGGTGATTGGCGTCCACCTTCACCAGGTTACCGTCGATCGCCACCACCTGCACGATCTGCGCGTCTTCACCGCTGTTGGTCTGGAACTTCATGCCCGGCTTGAGATCCTCCACACCGGCGAACGCCGACCGCGGCACCTTGCGGATCAGCTCGGGATTGATCTCGCCGTAAGCCATTTCCGGAGGAATGGTCACTTCCAGGCAGTCACCAATACCGCGATCCTTGACCGCTTCCTCGAGGCCCCGGATGACGTTGCCCGCGCCCAGCATGAACTGCAGCGGTTCCGCGCCGTCGGAGGTATCCACCACTTCGCCTTCCTGGTTTTTCAGGCGGTAGTGAACGGTGTAGATGGAAGAGCGTTGCATAACTCCGGTCCTGTCTTGCGGCCGCACGCCCTCAGGCGCACGGCAGAATTAAATGTGTCGCAGTGCGTGAATCAACAACCGCTGATCCAGCTTGGCCCGCCACCCCGAAGGTGATTCAAGATCCATGCGGCGTAAATACGGTGCCAGGGCGTCATCCGCCGGCTCCGTCCGCATCGCCTGCCACAACAGCTTGAATTTTCCGCTCCGTGACTTGGAGGCGCCCTGCAGCCGTTTCAATGCCCGCATCAGGGTCAGCTCATCATCGGTGAACTCACAGCCGAAAGGAAACTCGGGAAATCCGTTATCTCCCGCCGCCCGCAATGCCTGCCGAACGGAGTCGGGGGTATTGCGCTGCCAGGCGTCCGGCAGCTTGAACGAGGCGCGCACCTTACCGGCTTTCTGCGCCTGTTTCAGCAATTGCGGCTGGAAACGGGCATCGGCGATACGGATCAAAGCCAGGTAGACGTCTTCGTCGGAACGACCGCGCAGATCCGCAATGCCGTATTCGGTGATCACGATGTCCCGCAGGTGGCGCGGAATCGTGCAGTGGCCGTAGCTGAAGACGATATTGGACTGCGCCTTGTCGCCACTGCCCCGGGTACTGCGCAGGGTCAGGATCGAGCGGCCCCGCGGCAGTTCGTGGGCCATGGCGACGAAGTTGTACTGACCACCGACGCCGCTGACCACCCGGCCATCGTCCAGACCGTCCGAGACCACGCTGCCATCGAGGGTCGCCATCATCGCCGAATTGATGAAGCGGCTTTCCTGCCGCTGGGCGACCTTGAGACGCTGATCCCCAAACCGGTGATCGTAGAGATGGTTGATAAAATTCACGCTGGTCATGCAGATCTGTGACGCCTCGTGGGGCGGCAGGTGACGCAACTGCTCATAGAAGTCCGCAGGACCCAGGTAGAAGCCACCGTGCAGCACCGTGCCACCGGTCAGCCGGGTGCCCAGAATCGCCGCAATGAGCGCGCGGGCTTCCTCGTCGTCGAGGTCCGGATCGAAGCTGATGTCACTGACCTGCAAACGCCCTCCGCGGAACGCCACGTCGTCACGCACAATACCGAATTGCTGCAGCCACTGGACATCCCGTGCCCGTAGCGGTGAATCGATCAACTCCTCCGCTCGCAGGGTGTCGAGCGTGGCCAGGGACACATCGTGCCCCAGTTTGCCGGCGTTGATCAGTTCCTGCAGGGCCGTGTCCGGGTAGACCGCCCGGGTCAGGATGCCGGCCTTGAGCAGATGCAGGAAGCCGTCGACCATCATTTCGCTGCAGCCGTACAGCCCTTCATCGAACGGTTCGACGCCGCCCCACTCGGTTGCGACCGGGAAACGACCGGCCACATCCAGATGCTCATACACGCGCCGATAGGCCTCGTTATCCCGATGGCGCAGGATGGCTGAATGCACCACCGCGGCGCCCAGCGAGCCGATGCCCACCTGCAGCGTGCCACCATCCCGCAGCAGCGTACTGGCGTAGAACCCGATCAGATGATCGGCGGGCTTGATGGGCTGTTGGGGCACAGGAAACAGCGGATAGTCATCGGCCGGCGCGTCCACCATCAAATCGAACACGTGAGCCGGCACTTCCGCGTCATTGGCCAGGTAAGGCAGCGCCCGGTTCACCTCGCCGACGATCGCCACCGCGCGCCCTTCACTGGCCTGTTCGCGCAGCCGCGGAATCAGATCCAGCGTCAGGTCCGGGTTGCAACTGAGACTGTAGGACTCGTTACCGCCGTCCGGTTGCGGCGCCACCATCTGCGCCACCACATTGACGCCCAACGCCATCAGATCGCGCACTGCATGGGTGTAGTTGGTACAGATGTAGTTCTGCTGCTGCTGGCGATTGTTCAGGAAAGAGCCGGCCTTGAAGAAAAACTCGGAGACCGTGACGTTGTCGGGCAGCCGGCCATTCACCACATCCCGCGCGTAGGCCAGCTCGGGAATGTGCCCGAACAGCCGTTCCGCGAAGGGCTGGATGAAGCGCTTTTCCAGGGACGACTTGCCGGCGGGCGCGAGCGGCGAGATCGCGGTCACAATATGCAGTTTCAGCCCGGGGTCGGCCTTGGCCCGGGCGTAGAGGGCATTGGCCAGATGAATGGGTTTCCCCAGTCCCAGGGGCAATCCCAGGGTAATGTCACGCCCCACCCGTTCGATAATGGCATCGACACAGGCATCGGGCCGGGGAAACACAATCGGTGCAACCGCCATAAATCTCTCCTTGACCAGAGCGGGACGTCATCCGGTGAATCGACCGGAAGGCCCATCGTTCAGTGCCAAAAGATCATCACATGAGGGCGGCGGCGGGACAACGTTTTCAGGGGAAAATCAGTAGGCGAATCAGGCCGGTTGGCTCAGAAATCCCACTTCAGGTTCAGGCAGGCGCCATCACCCTGATCGATCAGTGCCAGGCCGTGATCGGCCTGAAAGCTCTCGGATGCGTAGCGTTTGCCGTCATCGTCGGTGCGTGAGAAACGCCACTGCAGCAGCCGTGAGCCCAGCTCGACCGCGGCATCCACGTCGTCCTGCTGCAGATCGTCTGGCATGGTGTCCTGCGAGGTATAGCGGTTGTCGAAAGCATCCTGACGGTATTCGGCACGTTCGGCCGCATCTGCCTTGACCATGAAGGCCAGCGAGTTGAGAACCAGCAGCAGGAGGAAGATGCGAATGACCATGGAGACGCCCGAAAATGCCCGATATCTATTCAAATTGGTTAGACATTAGTCTATCAATGAACGATCTGTAAAATGTGATTTAACGCAAACTTTGACGGCATTCCGGCGTCCGGCGGCCACTTTTTTGTCAATAAACGGTCACGCCATGTAACGTTATTTTTCAGGTCTGCCCGAGTGCAACTAATCGGACCGTTTTGACAGCCAATCCGCACTGATCCGCCAGGTGTTTTCCGGCGCACTGGCACCGGCAAAAACGCCGGCGTGACCGCCGGGAACCACGCAGAATTCCCGGTCCTCTGACGCGACGATATCCATCACCTTGTGGGCAGCCGGCACCCTCACCAGCTTGTCGGTTTCTCCGGCAAACGCCAGCAACGCGCAATCAATGCGATCAAACGTGGCCTTTTCTCCACCCAGTCGAATGCTGCCCCGGGCCATGCGGTTGTTGAGCGCCATGTGGACCACCATGCCCTTGATGGTCTCGCCCGGGTAATCAACCATGTCGTTGAACCACTTCTGCATGGTGCTGTGCACCTTCACGTAGTCCCGGTCCCACAGGTTGACCGCCAGTTCCAGCGAACTGACCAGGCTTCCGACCGGATTGGTCAGTTTGAACGCCAGGGCATTCATCCAGCCCGGAATGTGGAAATAGCGCGCCGGCAGGTCCAGAAGGGACACGTTAAGCACGCCGGAAACGATCTGGGCCGGCCGATAGACCGCAGACAGGAAGCCGCCGGCGATTCCCATCTGGTGCATATCCACCGGGCTGGCCACCGTCACCATATTGCGGATGTGACGATCGCCGGAGGCCGCCGCATACATCAGCGACAGCAGTCCGCCCATGCAGTAGGCGAAGATGGACACATCGGCCTGACCACTGTCCTCCCGAACCGCTTCAAGGGCAGCCGGCATCCAGTCGAGCACGTAGGTTTCCAAGGAGAGATCGCTGTGATCGGCCGTCACCTCGCCCCAATCCACCAGATAGACGTCAAAGCCCCTGGCCAGCAGGTAGCGCACCAGCGACCGCTGCGGCAACAGATCGAAAATCATGGAGGTGGCGGCCAGCGGCGGCACCAGCAGGACCGGCACCCGGAAACGGTGCGGCGATACCGACAGCGGTTCGTTGCCAACCTGGACTTCGTCAACGCCGAGAGGCTGGTAATGACGAACGCTCATGATGCCGTCACGATGAATCGTGCGGTACGGCGTCTGGTTGGAAATGTTGAAGTTGTCCGAAAACAGGCGCCGTTCCACCGAATGGATGGCAGCCGAGAGCAGTTTGCCGGTAAGACTGTCTTTGCGACGCGGGCGCATCAGGTATTCCGTTATTGTTATCAGCCGTGTTGCGATGATGCGTCAGCCGCCCCGGGCGCGCAATGGCACCGGGCACGGCTGGATCGTGCGGTTCCGGCCAATCGCTGGCCGAACAGCCCGCTACGGGCAGGGGTAGGTGAATTCAGCGTGCAGGTCTTCAATCGCCTGCAACACGTCGTCCGAGAGCGTCACCTCCGCCGACGCCACGTTTTCCTGCAACTGCGCCATGGTGGTGGCGCCGATAATGTTGCTGGTCAGGAAGCTTCGACTGTTCACGTAGGCCAGCGCCAGTTGCGTCAGGCTCAGACCGTGCTGTGCCGTCAGTTCAGCGTAGGCCCGGGTGGCCGCATCGGCCCGCTCACCGTTGTAGCGCTGGAAACGCTCGAACAGGGTCAGGCGGGCGCCGTCCGGCTTCTGGCCACCCAGGTATTTGCCGGACAGCACGCCGAACGCCAGCGGCGAATAGGCCAGCAATCCCACATCCTCTCGATGGGCGATTTCCGCACCGCCCACCTCGAACGAGCGGTTCAGCAGGTTGTACGGATTCTGGATGCTCACGGGCCGTGGCCAACCGTGCTGCTCCGCCAGCTGCAGGTAGCGCATGGTACCCCAGGGTGTTTCATTGGACAGGCCGATATGGCGGATCTTGCCTTCCTGCACCAGCTCAGCCAGGGCTTCCAGCGTCTCCTCGATCGGGGTCGCCTGCTCGTCGGCGTTATGCTGATAGCCCAGCTTGCCGAAAAAATTGGTGTTCCGATCCGGCCAGTGCACCTGGTACAGGTCGATGTAGTCGGTTTTCAGCCGCTGCAGGCTCGATTCCACCGCCGCGCGAATATGAGGCCGTGTCAGGCGGGGCCCGTCACGCAGATAGTCCAGACCGTTGCCCGGACCGGCGACCTTGGAGGCGATGATCAGGTCGTCCCGGCGACCACGCTGGTGCAACCAGTTGCCCAGGCAGCTCTCGGTCGCGCCCTGGGTCTCTTTACGCGGCGGCACCGGGTACATTTCGGCGGCATCGATAAAGTTGATGCCATTGGTCGTCGCGTAGTCCAGCTGTTCGAACGCCTCGGCTTCGTTATTCTGCTGGCCCCAGGTCATGGTCCCCAGGCAGATCAGGCTGACCTCGAGGTCGGTACGTCCCAACTTGCGCATTTGCATATCTACATCTCCAAAGCCGGTGCATTGTTCAACGGAATGTCACGGGGCTGTCGTCTAACTGTCATCTGGCCTTTCCATAGTGGAATGAGCGGCAACGGCGCACCCTGAGCGCGCGTTGCTCCAGAGATTCACCCGGACTCGCTGGCAGGAAAGCGTACTGACTATACCCCAAACCATCCAGCCGGCCCGAGTCGCCGTCATGACGGAGCGCACTTGATCGAGCGTCAGCGACACATCGCCATCGTCACCGAGACCTTCCCGCCGGAAATCAACGGCGTGGCCCACACCCTGGGCAAACTCTGCGAGGGCCTGCGCAGCCGCGGCCATCGGTTGTCGGTGATCCGCCCACACCAAAAGGGCGAGAGCAAATCAGCCGCATCGCCCGGCATCGATCAGACCCTCACCCTGTTTGGCCTGCCCCTGCCCGGCTACCCAGAGCTGCAGTTCGGACTGACCCGGGCCGGACGACTGGTTCGTCACTGGCAGAAGGCGCGCCCCGATGTCGTCTATGTCGCCACCGAAGGGCCGCTGGGCCTGGCGGCACTGAATGCGGCCCGCCGTCTGCAGATTCCGGTCTGCTCCGGCTTCCACACCAATTTCCACCAGTACAGCCAGCACTACCGGGCCGGCTGGCTAAAGAAAGCGATCGAAGGTTACCTGCGCTGGTTCCACAACCGGACCCAGCTCACGCTGGTGCCGACACGCTGCATGCAGTCGCGGCTGCATCGCATGGGTGTCGCCCCGGTCGCGGTCTGGAGCCGCGGAGTGGATTGCGAGCGGTTTGCACCCGGCCGTCGAGACAAGGCTCTGCGGGAAAGCTGGCACCTTGGCGATCGCGACCTCGGGGTTATCTACGTAGGCCGCCTGGCTGCGGAAAAAAACCTGGCGCTGGTGGTGTCCACCTTCGAGCGCCTGCGTCATATCCACCCGCGCGCCAAACTGATTCTGGTCGGTGACGGGCCACTGCACCGACGCCTGCAAGAACGCCATCCTGATTACATTTTCTGCGGCATGCAGCGGGGTGAAGCACTGGCCCGCCACTACGCGTCAGCCGACCTGTTCCTGTTTCCCAGCAAAACAGAAACCTTCGGCAACGTGGTCACCGAAGCCATGGCCAGCGGCCTGGCCCTGGTGGCCTTTGACGACGCGGCCGCCAGCGAGTACCTGCGCCATGAGGAAAACGGCATGAAAGTGCCCCTCGATGACGCCGCCGGCTTTGTCGAAGCGGCCCTGCGGCTGGCGGATCAGCCGTCGCTCGTCAGCCGACTGCGTAGCCAGGCCCGCCTGGATGCCCTGGATATCCACTGGCCCGGACTGGTCGAACAGTTCGAAAACATCGTGTTCAATCTCCGTTACCGGGAGAAACGTCATGCCGGCAAGCAAAGCGTCTCGCTTCTTTGAACGGGTCGACCAGCGGGAATTCCTGCTGTGTCAGAGCATCAACGGTTGCCTGCGCTACCGGTTCGTCCTGCCCTACTTCCGGGTGGTGAGCCGGCTGGGTGACGGCTGGTTCTGGTACGCCCTGATCCTCGCCCTGCCCATCCTGCACCCTCAGGCCGGCCTTGCGCTCGCACTGCTGATGGCAGCGACTGGCGGCGTCTGTACCCTGACCTACAAGGGGTTGAAGAAAACCCTGATCCGCGAGCGACCGTTTATTTCGTTCCCGGCGATCCATTGCGGCACACCGCCTCTGGACCGCTACAGCTTCCCGTCCGGCCACACGCTGCACGCGGTCTGCTTCAATACGCTGCTGGCCATGACGCTGCCTGAGCTGGCCCTGCTGATCCTGCCCTTCACGCTGAGTGTGGCGGCGTCCCGCGTGGTGCTGGGCCTGCACTATCCCAGCGACGTGCTGGCCGGTGCCGTGATTGGCGGGAGCATGGGAACCGTGGCGTCTTATGCCCTGCCGACGTTTATGCTGCTCGCCTGATCAGCCGGTTTACTCAAACAGACGTAACTGGCGCGTTGGCGCCGCGTCATCGCGGAAGCGCACCCCCAGCCCCAGCAGACGTACCGGCCGATCGGCCTGCTTGTAAAGCTCTTCCAGCAACGGCTGGAAATCCTCCGCGGCCGGGACCTCGATACGATCCCGCACCCGCTCCAGTGTGTGGGTGGAAAAGTCGCTGTAGCGCAATTTGACGAACAGTTTGTGGATCGGCCGGTCGGACTTGCGGCTCAGGCGGCGCTCCAGATCCTGCACCAGCGACGCCATCACGCGATAGCAGGCCTCGCGATTGGGCAAATCCTGGGAAAACGTCCGCTCCACCGACACCGACTTGGCGATCCGGGTCACCGTCACCGGCCGGTTATCCTCACCTCTGGCCATGTGATAGAGACGGGCGCCGTGGCGGCCGAAGCGTTCCACCAGATCCTCCCGGCTGAACTGCTGCAGTTGGCCGCAGGTGGTCGCGCCCATATCGTGCAGTTTGCCGGCGGTGACTTTGCCGACACCGAACAGTTTTTCCACCGGCAGATTGACCACGAACGCGTCCACATCCTCAGGCCGGATCACGAACAGGCCATCGGGCTTTTCCCAGTCACTGGCGATCTTGGCGAGAAATTTGTTGGGTGCCACGCCGGCCGACACCGTAATACCCACCTTTTCCCGCACCCGCTCACGCAGGTAGCGCGCCATCAGCGTGGCACTGCCTTTATGGTCCTCGACGTCGCTCACATCCAGGAAGGCCTCGTCCAGGGACAACGGTTCGATGAGATCGGTCAGTTCCCGGAAAATAGCCATTACCTGCTGCGACACCGACCGGTAGCGCGCCATATCCACCGGCACAGTGACCAGATCCGGACAGCGCCGCCGCGCCTCGGCACCCGGCATGGCCGAGTGGATGCCGTATTCCCGGGCCAGATAGTTGCAGGTGGACACGACGCCACGCGCCCCACCGCCACCCACGGCCAGCGGCACAGTCCGCAGCGACGGATCGTCCCGCATTTCCACCGCCGCATAAAAGCAGTCGCAGTCCAGATGAATGATTTTGCGTTGTGCCATAACCCCGGGCTAACCTGCCAGATCGAATGACTGTATATTTATACAGACTTGTATCTTACCGCTGTATGCCGAGAATGTCAGGATTCATCAAGAGGAGACGCCTGCAATGACTGACCGGACCCCGGATCAAACCGAAATCGAAGCGGCGGTGTTTCGTCGGCTGGTCGAGCATCTGCGCACCCACACCGACGTCCAGAACATCGATCTGATGAACCTGGCCGGATTCTGCCGTAACTGCCTGTCTAAATGGTACCGCGCCGAAGCCGAATCCCGCGGTCAGGAACTGTCCGACCCGGAAGCCCGGGAACTCATCTACGGCATGCCCTACGAGGAGTGGAAGGCCCGCTACCAGACCGGTAGCAAGCAGCCCACCGGCAAGTCGGACCAATGATGGATTTCCAGAACGCCCTGCGCGTCCATCTTGCGGCCCTCGACGCAGGGCGTTCCGACTTTGAGGACACCCTGGCGCTGGTAGACCGTTTCTTCGAGTTCACCCCGACCGCGTTTCGCAACGGACTTCTGGAAAATCGCCCCGACGAAAACGGCGGCTCCTGCCGCATCTTCGCCCTGGGCCAACTGGCTGGTCTGGCCGAACAGCAAACTTTGGCGTGTTTCGGGCGCCATTACCGCACCGTAATGGATGATCCGTCCGGAAGCAGCCACGCTAACATCAGACAATTCATGAGCACCGGCTGGTCGGGCATTGCGTTCGACGGGCGGGCGCTGGTCTTCCGGGCGTCGCCGCTCGACTCCCTGGATTCTGAATCCACTGACGACAACACCAACGACGGAGAAGGACGCTGATGCCGGAAGCGGACGCCACTCAAACCAGTCAATGCTTCCAGCTCAAGGGCGCGAACGTCTCGCTGACCGCCCTGGAACTGCATTTCTTTGAGGAAGACGCCTTCGAGGAAACCCTGCGCGACAAGATCCGCCAGGCGCCAGGCTTTTTCCGGGACATTCCGCTGGTCGTGAGCCTGGAAAAATACGAAGGCCCGACGGCCGAGCTGGACTTCTTCAAACTGATTGGCATCTGCCGCCGCCACAACATCCATGTGGTTGCGGTTCGCGGGGGCGACGACGACCAGCGACGGTTGGCCCGAAATGCCGCCTTGGCGCTGCTGCCGGCCACCGCACAGCGCGAACCCCGGGCGCCGGAACCGGCCGAACCCGCGGTTGAGGAAGCGGCGCCGACCACGCCCGATCCAGCGCCAACCGCCGCCGGTCCTGTTCCGGCGGCGGCTCGGCTGGTTACCCAGCCAGTCCGCTCCGGCCAGCAGGTCTATGCACCTGAAGGCGACCTGATTATCCTGGCGCCGGTTCAGGCCGGTGCCGAAGTTCTGGCCGCCGGCAACATCCATGTCTACGGCCCATTGCGCGGTCGCGCCCTGGCGGGTGTGCACGGCCTCTCAGAAGCGCGGGTTTTCTGCCAATCACTGGAAGCAGAGCTTGTCTCCATTGCCGGACACTATAAAATCTCGGAAGATCTGCAGGAACACGGCTGGAAGCAGGCTGTACAGCTCCAGCTCAAGGATGATTTGCTGGTGGTCACGCCACTCGACAAATAGGAGACCCGACAACGGGCTCCGAATAATAAGCCTCCGGCTTGATGCCAGAGAGGCCGGAAACAGGGAATCGCCCTACCGGGCCATTGAATTGATAGAACGCTTCACTTTCAGCTAACAGGACTGCAACCTTGGCTAAGATAATCGTCGTTACCTCAGGTAAAGGTGGCGTGGGCAAGACCACAACCAGCGCCTCGATCAGCACCGGCCTGGCGCGTCGCGGCTTCAAGACCGTAGTCATCGACTTCGACGTGGGCCTGCGCAACCTCGATCTCATCATGAACTGCGAGCGTCGTGTGGTGTACGACTTCGTCAACGTGATCCAGGGCGAAGCCTCCCTCAACCAGGCGCTGATCAAGGACAAGCGGGTTGAAACCCTCTACATCCTGCCCGCCTCCCAGACGCGTGAGAAAGAAGCGCTGACCCAGGAAGGCGTCGAGAAGGTTTTGAACGAGCTGGCCGAAACCTTCGACTACATCGTCTGCGACTCCCCGGCCGGAATCGAGCACGGCGCGCAGATGGCGCTCTATTACGCCGACGAGGCGATCGTTGTCACCAACCCGGAAGTTTCCTCGGTGCGCGATTCGGATCGCATCCTGGGCATTCTGCAGAGCAAGTCCCGGCGTTCGGAGATGGGGCTGGATCCGGTCAAGGAACACCTGCTGCTGACCCGCTACAACCCGGACCGCGTCGATCGGGGCGAGATGCTGTCGGTCGGCGACGTGGAAGAGATCCTCGCCATTCCGCTGCTGGGTGTCATTCCGGAGTCCCAGATCGTTCTGAACGCGTCGAACCAGGGGCTCCCGGTCATCCTGGAAGACGATAGCGATGCCGGCCAGGCCTACGAGGATGCGGTGGGCCGACTGCTGGGTGAAGAGCGCGAGCACCGCTTCCTGACTGCGGCCAAAAAGGGATTTTTCTCACGCATGTTCAAGGGGTGACGCCGAATGAGTTTTTTCGACTACTTCAAGAGTAAGAAGAAGAACACGGCAAATGTCGCCAAGGAGCGATTGCAGATCATCGTCGCCCATGAACGTGGCATGCGGGATCAGCCGGACTACCTGCCACAGTTGCAGCAGGAACTGATTGCCGTGATTCGCAAGTACGTGCAGATCGATGACGACATGGTGCAGGTCGAGCTGGATCGCAATGACGATTGCTCGGTACTGGAACTGAACGTCACCCTGCCCGAACACCAACAGTAGACCATCCGGACCGGCGCGCCTCGTGTCGGTCCGTGATTCGCCTACCAGCGGGCAAAATGATCCTCCATCAGCCCGCGCATGCCTGACACCGCCACCCGTTGCCCGTCGTTGCCCACAACATGGCCGTTGAACGTCCCCGAGTATTGGCGGAAATTGGACGCCAGCAGCCCCACATTCAGTTTCTCTCGCCGCACGCCGGCCGGTTCAAACGTGAGGTCGACGCGCCCGTCAGACGTGGTGACCCGCCAGGCGGAATCCGGCGCATAACGATCGAACTCGAACCGGGCCAGATCCAGTTTGATGAGTGTCCCATCCAGCCACAGGGCGTTTTCGGTCACGCCGGTCTCGTTGACGCCCGCGGCCAGGTTCAGACCGACAACCGTGCCGTCATCCGCCGTTCCGGCCAGACAGGCCCAGTTCCAGGCCGTTTCCCGGCGCATGAAACCCGCACTCCAGTCGATCGTGCCGCGCATGCGCTCATCCATCGCATACACCCGATCGCCCCAGCGAGCCTCACCACTCACCGCCAGACCGGCCGATTTACGGGTGAAGACCCAGCCGTCATAGCCGGCGCGACTGCAGACCCGCAGAGGAGCCGAGTCACCGCTCAGCGTCAGGTTCAAAGACACATCGCCCGCTGACAGCTCAACATGTCGCTGGTGCCCGTCACCCTGGATATCGATGCGCGTCCTGCCCCGATGAAAGCGGCCATGGCCATGCTCCGGATACTGATCGCAATCGGTGCCCAGCGCCAGCGGACTGAGCCAGCTCTGCTCACGCATCTCGCCAGTACGGAAATCAAAGATATAGAAGAAGGCGTTGCTGACCAGCCTCAGGTCCACCACCGCCAGCCCCATCAGCCAGTCCGGTCCCATCGCGCTGATGAACTGGAACTGATTGAATCGCCAATACCGGGCCACCCGTGAACGCGGTCGGTCCATCACCGAGCGCAGGTCAAAATCGCAATAGTTAACGTGGTCAATCGGTGTATCGAGAACACCGGTAAGGGGCTGTCCGGAGGGCTGGATCAGGTCCATGAGTGGTGGTTGTCCTTATTCTGACAGCGCCCGATCAGGCCGATGGGGACAGCGCTCGGCGGATCCCCAAAACTGCCGGTCAGGTATCATTCTGGCGTTTAAAGCGCGTGTTATCGTACCGCCCACTATCGCCGAAAAGAAGGATCCCCCGTTGAGACTGACGACACGCACACGCTTTTCCCTGCTTCTGACCGCCCTGCTCACACCAGCTTTGGGCCATGCCGGCACCCTGCCGCCACTGGACGCGGACTGGCAGTTGCAGAAGGAGGACGACAACATCCGCATCTACACCACCGAGGTCAAGGATTCGGATTTCGAGGCCTTCAAGGCGGTGGCGGACCTGGACGTGTCCATGGCGGAGCTGATGGCGGTAATGATCAATCCCGAATCCTGCCTGGAATGGGTCCACAACTGCGCGGCGTCGGAAGCCTTCGGTGATGGCAACTTCCATGACCGCTACGCTTACTCCGTCAACGACATGCCCTGGCCAGTGCAGGATCGCGACTACGTCCTGCGCATTCGCACCCATGGCGACCGGCAAAGTGGCGTGGTGGAAATGGATCTGAATGCCGTCCCCGGGGCGCGGGCGGAAGATGACGACTACGTGCGCGTGGATAAATCGGACACCCTGTATCGCTTTGAGCCCCTTGGACCGCAACGCACCCGCATGACCTGGGTCCAGCACACCGAACCCAACGGCGCCATCCCCAGCTGGCTGGTGAACTCACTGGTGATCGATATTCCCGTCAAATCCATGCGCAGCCTGGAAAAGGTCGCGCACAAGCCCCGCTATGCGGGCTACCGGCTCGTCTACAACGACCAGGGCGAACTGGTGAATGTGGTCAAATCGGGTCACGCGGAGGGTGACGACGATTAGAAGAGCGTATAAGCTTCCAGTTAGAATCCTGAATAGGATGCAGGTGAAAGGCACCTGAAGAGCGCCGCACCTGTTGGTACACCAGGGGCCTGAAGCAGTCCAGCTGGACGGGACGCCAACACCGGTTTAAAGGCCCCACGCGTCAGAGCAGGATAGCGATAATGACGGTTCTCGCACGCGAGATCATGACACCCAGTGTAAAAGCAGTCCCCCAGTCCTGGACGATGGACCAGTTCACCCGGTTCCTTACCGACCACGAAATCACCGGCAGCCCCGTCACCGATGATGAGGGCCGTATCATCGGCATTGCCACCCTCAAGGACGTGGCCGAATTCCGCTGGTCGTCTTCCCGCCCCTCCGATGCCGAACAACAGTTGACGCCGGAAGAGCAGAAGGAAGCCCGCCGCCTGCGCATGTTCATCTTCGAGGAAATGGGCAAACTGCCGGTGGAAGTCCGGGACATCATGACCCCGATTGTCGTCTCGGTCGCCGAGGACACCCCCGTGCGGGAAATTGCCGACCTGATGATGGAAGAACACCTGCACCGCATCTTTGTTACTCACGAAGGAGAAGTCACCGGCATCATAACCACCTACGACATGCTGAAACTGATCTCCGACAACTCGCTGACACAGCGCTGCCTGCTATGACAGAAACGGCAACGCGTGCCCACGCGTCTGCGGAGAACGATCAAAACGTCCATTGCGAGGTATCGAGCCCTATGCCCTCAGCACCGCAAGAGCGGAAAAAGATGTACGTCCTCGACACCAACGTCCTGATCCACGACCCCAACGCCCTGCTCAATTTCGAAGAACACGATGTGATCATTCCCATGACCGTTCTGGAGGAGCTGGACAGTCTGAAGTCCGGTAAACAGGCGGTTGCGGCGGATTGCCGCCAGGCCATCCGCAATATCGATAAACTCCTGGGCGACGCCACCCCGAAGGATATCGAACGCGGCGTGCCCATTGTCCGGGCCCGCAAGGCGGACCCGCTGGGTACGCTGTCGATCCTGATGAGCACCGAACACTCGAGCAATCACGCCCTGCCCGAGCACCTCAACGACAACAAGATCATCAACACCTTAGCGGCACTGCAGGCCCGCAATACCGACCGGGACATCATCCTGGTCAGCAAGGACATCAACATGCGCCTGAAGGCGCGCGGTTTCGGCGTGGAGGCACAGGACTACCACAACGATCAGCTGCTGGACGATATCGACCTGCTCCCGAAGGGCTACCGGGAATTCAGCGGGTCGTTCTGGGACACCATCAACAAGGTGGAAACCGTACAGCGCGAAGGGGTCACCGAGCACATCCTGCGGCGCGAAGAGGAACTGGCCAAACTCAACATCAACGAGTTCGTGCTCGACGAGCAGGGCTTCGTCGGCAAGGTCGTGGATATCGAAGAGGATCGTCTGGTCCTGCAGGACCTGCACCAGCAGGATCTGCTGAACCGGGAGGTCTGGGGCCTGGTGCCGCGGGACATCTACCAGGCGGTGGCCCTGAACCTGCTGATGGACCCGGATGTCCACCTGGTCAACCTGACCGGTTCTGCCGGCTCCGGTAAAACCATCCTGGCCCTGGCGGCTTGTATCGAGCTGACCGTCGCCAGCAAGACCTACAAGCGCATCATCGCCACGCGAAGCACCCAGGGGCTGGACGAGGACATCGGCTTCCTGCCGGGCACCGAAGCGGAGAAGATGGAGCCCTGGCTGGGCGCGATCGTCGATAACCTGGAGGCGCTGCACGAGGACGACGAGAACATGACCGCCAGCGTGGACTACATCCTGTCCAAGGTGCCGCTGCACTTCAAATCGCTGAACTACATTCGCGGGCGCAGCTTCCAGCACAGCCTGATCATCATCGATGAGTCCCAGAACCTGACACCGCACCAGATCAAGACCATCATCACCCGGGCCGGCAACGGCTCCAAGGTGATCTGCCTGGGCAACCTGGCGCAGATCGATACGCCTTACCTGAGCGGCCTGAGCTCCGGCCTGACCTACATGACCGAACGCTTCAAGGGCTTCCGCCACGGTGGGCACATCCACCTGCAAGGGGTGCCGCGGTCGGCGCTGGCGGAGTTTGCGGAGGCAAACCTTTAGGGGGATAGACGGCGAACCGAATTCTTCGGTACGCCGTCCCCTCTCTCCAGACCTCCGCTCCTAGCCCCTGCCCATTGTCAGAGACAATGGGCGTTTCGGCGGACGAAGCGATGCTTCGTTGTCTCCGCCTCCACCCCGCCAGCAAAGGGAGGCCTATTCACCGACGGCTCGCGTTGCACATTATGTTTGGGGATAGCCGCTCCCCCTCTCTCCAAACCTCTCTCCCGCCAGGGGAGAGAGGCCTATACGGCCGACAGCTCGAGTTAGCTCCCCTCTCCCCTCGCGGGAGAGGGGCTGGGGGAGAGGGGAATCCCGACCTGGCACACTTTCGGGCTACTTCTCCCGATCGTCCCAAGGATGCACCGGCAACACCGCCTCGGTCACCTCCGAATCGAACTTGGAGCGGAAATAGTCCATCGCCTTCTCCGCTTCCGCCAGTTCCTCAAAGCGGGCGATGTGATAGATCGCCTCACCTTCGTTCACCAGCGGCAGGTTGTTCATGCCGATGACGATGCCGGACACCGATGCCAGCAGTGCGGTTTCCGTCTCGCCGAAGGGATCGGCAATCACCGCCAGCTTCTGCCCTTTGCGCACCCGCTGCCCCAGGCGCACGATCGGCCGCATGATCCCGTCGATGTCGGCCCGCACCCAGGTGGAACTTTCCGCCAGCTCGGACCGTTTCCGGACCTTGATGCGTGAAGCCTTCTGGGGAAGCATCTCCAGCGCCCGCATCACCCGGATAATGCCCCGCACGCCGCTGGAGATGATCACATCGTCGAAACGAAGCGCCTCGCCGCCTTCGAACGTGATAACCGGAATATCCAGTGAATCCGCATACTCACGCAAGGTGCCTTCGCGAAGGCTGGCATTCAGGATCACCGGTGCCCCAAAAGCCTCCGCAATACGGATCGTTTCCGGGTTCTTCAATTCCGCGCGAACCTGCGGCAGGTTGAAGCGGTGGATCGCGCCCGTGTGCAAATCGATGATGTGGGTGACGCTCTCCATAATCTGGGTGCGGAACAGGTAGGCGATCCGACCGCCCAGGGAGCCAGTCTCCGACCCCGGAAAACACCGGTTCAGATCACGCCGGTCCGGCAGGTAGCGGGTGCGCTGCACAAAGCCGAACACGTTGACGATGGGCACCGCGATCAGCGTGCCGCGCAGGTGGCGTAACGCCCCGTAACGCAGGACCCGGCGGATGATTTCCACACCGTTGATCTCGTCGCCGTGGATGGCCGCGCAGACCAGCATCACCGGGCCATCGCGCCGGCCGTGAACCACTTCCACCGGAATATGCAGCGGCGTATGGGTGTAGAGCTTGGCCACCGGCACTTCGACGGTCTGTCGTGACCCGGCGGGGATTTCGTGTCCCGCAATCTTGAATGGGGCGCGCGCCATCGTCAGCCTCTCCCTTTGGTCCGTGTCTTCCACGGCTTCTGGTTCTTTTCCGTCCAGTCGACGATCATGCCCGCCACGTTCTTGCCAGTGGCGGTCTCAATACCTTCCAGGCCCGGTGACGAATTCACTTCCATCACCAGTGGCCCACGGCTGGAGCGCAGCAGATCCACCCCGGCCACGTTCAGGCCCATGGCCTTGGCGGCGGCAATTGCCGTACGGCGTTCTTCGGGAGAGATACGGACCAGGGAGGCCGTGCCGCCGCGATGCAGGTTGGAGCGGAATTCGCCCTCGCCCGCCTGGCGCTTCATGGCCGCAATCACCTTGTCCCCAATCACGAAACAACGGATGTCGGCCCCGCCGGCTTCCTTGATGAACTCCTGCACCAGGATGTCCGCCTTCAGGCCCATAAAGGCCTCAATCACACTTTCCGCCGCCTTGCGGGTTTCCGCCAGCACCACGCCGATGCCCTGGGTGCCCTGCAGCAGCTTGATGACCACCGGCGAGCCGCCCACCATGCGGATCAGCTCGGGCACGTCATCCGGCTTGTTGGCGAATCCGGTCACCGGCATGCCCACGCCCTTGCGGGCCAGCAACTGCAGCGAACGCAGCTTGTCCCGGGAGCGGCTGATGGCCACGGATTCGTTGACCGGGAACACCCCCATCATCTCGAACTGGCGCAGCACGGCGGTGCCGTAAAACGTCACTGACGCGCCGATACGCGGGATCACCACATCGAAATCGTCCAGGATTTCCTTTCGATAATGGATCTCCGGATTGGCGGAGGTGATGTTCATGTAGCAATGCAGGCAGTCGATTACCCGCACATCGTGCCCGCGGTTAATCCCCTCTTCGACCAGTCGGCGGGTGGAGTACAGGGATTTGTTGCGAGAAAGCACGGCAATCTTCATTTAGAGCTCCCAGGGGCCGGATCACCGGCCAGATAAGAGTGTTCGGGAACGACCAGCGCACGGCCGGACATGGCGGTGCGCCCCAACAGCATGCGGAAGCGCATGGTATCGCGGTTGGTCAGGGTCATTTCAATGGGCCAGTGGGCTTCGCCCACCACCACGTTCGTGCTGATCACCAGACGTTGCTCGCGGTGGCCGCCGGAATCCGAGACCATCCGTTCGTCCAGCACCAGGGCATCGCATTCCACCACCGAGTGCAGGTTGTTCTGTTCCGGGTGGACCCAGAATCGGACACGGCGCTCTCCCTTCTCCGTGTAGGGTTCCATTCGAAACGTGTGCAAACAGGAGGTGCGTGCTCCGGTGTCGATCTTTGCCTTGATGCGATCGATACCCAGATCGGGCAGGCCCAACCATTCGCGCCAGCCGAGTGGCGTCAGCGCCAGGGGATCAACGTTCTTCTTGCTTGTCGTCATCGGTTCCTTCCTGTCGGTTCTTCTCCGGAATCAACTGCACCTGGAAAGGCGCTGAGGCGCTGCCCGCGTGAACGCTCGTCTGCGGGAAAGGAATCTCAATGCCTTCCCGGTCAAACAGGGCCTTGATGGCCTCCATCATGGAACTGCGGCCTTCAAGCACCTTGTCGGCCGGGACCCAATACGAAAACTGCAGGTCTACCGAGGATGGGCCGAAACCGGTGGTCAGGACAAACGGCTTCGGTTCCTCCAGGCAAGCCGGATTGTCGCCAGCCAGCCCCAGCAGCAAGGTCTGAACGCGCTTCAAATCCTCCCGATAGGCCACGCCAACGTTCAGGTCGAGGCGGCGAATCGGGAAGCGCGAGCGGTTAATGACCCGCGTCTTGATCAGCGTTTCGTTGGGAATCCTGACGTACAGGTTGTCCGCCGTTCGCAATTTAACGCTGAGCATGTCGATCCCGATCACCTCGCCGATGGTCCCATCCACTTCGATGAAGTTACCAATCTCGAACGGCTTCTCCACCAGCAGGAACAGTCCGCTGATCATATTCGAGGCGGAAGTCTGGGAGGCGAAGCCGATGGCAACGGTAAGAATGCCGGCCGCCCCCAGCAGGACGTCCGGCGCGAAACCGGCTTCCCGCAGTGCCGCAATGATAAAGATGACAAAGACAGCATAGAACACCAGCCGTCCGAACATCGCCGTCACATGCCTCGAGGAGCGGCTGCTCAACAAACCGCCCATTCCTCTCGATGCCAGGCTCGCCAACACAAACCCCAGCGCCAGCAGGATGGCCACCCGGATCCAGGCAAACCAGTCGATACCGCCCAACTCCGTGGTCAGCGCTTGTCCAATTCCGTCCAACAATCGTCTCCTATCCGAAAATCCGGTCCAGCGCCTTGGTCAGCACGCCCCGGTCATAGCGCATGCGACCGGCCGCGAGCATCTCGCAGGCGCCGGCTTCCGACGGCAAACGCCGGGAAATCCGCATGGCCGCATGCTCCATATCGGTGTCGCAGGTTACGGTCACCCGGGGCGTCCAGAGCTGGCCGCGATCGTTCATGTGCAGCGACAGATAGGGTGTCGGCAGACTGAAGCGCTCCAGCAGCAGGGGCTCCGGCCGCCGGTTGCAGATCCGCACCGGGCTGATGGCGCGCCACGGCCGCTTGGGCACCGCATCCAGCACCAGCCGGGCGTAGGTGGGCGCTGTGTAGCACAGTTCGCCGTCCATCGTGGATCGGCCGACCCAGGTCAGCGACGGCTCCGCCAGCGGCAGCTCGATCAACTGGGTTCGTGTATTGCCCACCAGGATGCGCAACCACACCAGGGTCGCCACGTAGATGGTGCATTCACGGCCGGCCGGCAGGGTCAGCGGCTGATAGGGGCGGATCATGGTCGGCCGGTCCGCCAGCGCCGGCATGAACAGCACGTCGCCCCCCTCATCCGGGCGGATAAAGCGGTGCTGCTTGACTTCGCTGCCGGGCAGGACGTGGCTGACCAGCTGGCGCCAATCGGTCCGGTCCGTTTCACCGGCATCCCGCTCCCAGCGGACCTGCCATTCATTGTCGAGCAGCGTCACCCAGAGCCGGGTTTCACTGAGTTCGTGTTTCTGGGTCTGGCCGGACTGCAGCGCAAAAGCGTGATTCCAGCGGCCGGGGGCATCCTGTGCCTGCTCCATGGTCTGTCGTGTGTCTCGCTTGAAATGGGGATGGGCGGTTCCTGGCGCACTATTTAGACCGGAACGCGGACTCGCTCAAGTAAGCATTAATCCCCATGGGGAGTTGCCCATAAAATCCAATAATTTCATTTAACTATAATCCAAACATCCGGGGGCCGCGAATACATGGGTAGCATTGGCTCACGGCAACACAGTGAAAGGACATGACATGACGCAGCTCGCCTGGTTCCGCAACGATCTCCGGGTCGCCGACAACCCCGCCCTGGTGGCCGCCTGTGCTGGTGACGGGCCGGTGGAAGCCTGCTTCCTGATGACGCCGGGCCAATGGACCGAGCACGACTGGTCGCCGGCGCGTGTGGCACTCGTACTCGACCATCTGGAAGATCTTGGCAGGCAACTGGCTGGCCTCGGTATTCCGTTGCACGTTCTGGAAGCGGACCGGTTTGACGACAGCCTCGACGCACTGGAAGCCCTCGTACGCGAACGCAACGTGACCACGATCCATATCAACGAGGAGTACGGCGTCAACGAACGGCGCCGGGACAAGGCCGCTCACCAGCGATTGGCCGACCAGGGTATCGCCTTGCACAAATACCGGGATCAGACCGTTGCGCCGGTCGGCAGCGTGCTGACCCAGCAGGGCGATCCCTACTCGGTGTTCACCCCCTTCTCCCGCCGCTGGTGGGACTGGGTGGAGACCACGCAACCGGAATGCCTGGCCATTCCCGCGCCCCAGGGCCCGAAAATCAAGGCACCGCCACGCCCGACCACACCCGAAGCCTTGCGGAATCCACCGCCGTCATTGGTCGCCGTGGGTGAAGACGCCGCACACCGGGCTCTGATCGAATTCCTGGAAGAACGGGCGGGCCGCTACAAGGAGGATCGGGACTTTCCGTCGATCGACGGCACCAGCCTGGTCTCGCCCTACCTGGCCAGCGGCATCCTGTCCGGCCGCCAGTGCCTGCAGGCTGCGCAGGAAGCCATGCGCCACCAGAAGGACGCGACCGGAATCCGGGGCTGGATCAACGAGATCTGCTGGCGCGACTTCTACGTCCACATCCTCTATCACTACCCGCGGGTGAGCATGCACCGGGCCTTCAAGCCGGAAACCGAGGCGCTGGTCTGGAACACCTCCGAGGACCATCTGAAAGCCTGGCAAAATGGCGAGACCGGCATCCCGCTGGTGGACGCCGCGATGCGGCAACTGAAGGAAACCGGCTGGATGCACAATCGTCTGAGGATGGTGACGGCGATGTTCCTGTCCAAGAACCTGTTCCTCGACTGGCGCCAGGGTGAGGCCTGGTTCATGAGCCACCTGGCGGACGGCTTCCTGGCCTCCAACAACGGCGGCTGGCAGTGGAGCGCCTCGACGGGGACCGACGCCGCGCCCTACTTCCGGGTCTTCAATCCGGCGACCCAAAGCGAACGCTTCGATCCGGATGGTGCCTTTATTCGCCGCTTTGTGCCGGAGTTGCGGGATCTGGACAACAAGCGCATCCACAACCCCGCAGCCGGTGGCACGGTGCCCAAGGGGTATATCCGGCCGATTGTGGATTTAAAGGAAACGCGGAAAGAGGCGATCGCCCGGTTCCAGGCGTTAAAGGATCAGTGACGCTCGCGACAGACCGGGCAGTTCGGATCGCGGGCGAGTTTCATTTCACGCCACTCCATGCGCCAGGCATCGAGTAGCAGAAGCCGTCCGGCCAGGGAAACGCCCACACCGGCCAACACCTTGATGGCTTCCATCGCCTGGCAGGCGCCAATCATGCCCACCAGCGGTCCGATCACACCGGCTTCGGAGCAGCGCAAATCCTCATCGCCGGTTTCCGGATACAGGCACTGATAGCAGGGCTGCTTCGTATCCCGGGTGTCAAACACGCTGACCTGCCCTTCCCCGCGAATGGCGGCGCCGGACACCAGCGGTACGCCGGCGTTGACGCAGGCGCGGTTGATGGCAAAGCGGGTGGCGAAGTTGTCGGTGCAATCCACCACCAGGGCCGCGGCAGCGACTTCTGTCTGCAGGGCATCGCCTTCGAGGCGCGATTCGACGGCGTCCACCATGATCTCCGGGTTCATCGACCGTACGGCTTCCGCCAGACGCCCCGCCTTGGGCTGATCCAGGTCGGCCTGACGAAAAGCCACCTGGCGCTGCAGGTTCGCAACGTCGACCCGATCGTCGTCGGCGATCACCAGATGGCCCACGCCGGCCCCGCCCAGGTAGAGCGCTACCGGGCAGCCCAGGCCGCCGGCGCCCACAATCAGCACGCGCGCCTGCTTGAGACGCAGCTGCCCCTGCACATCCAGCTGCGGCAACAGCAACTGGCGGCTGTAGCGCATCAGCTCGTTATCCGTCAGCATCGTTTTCTCCCTTCTCGATTCTTCCCAGGGTATACCGGTCATTGCTGCCATAATCCCGACCGGTCTCGACCTTACTGAACCCCGCCGCCATAAACAGATCGCGCACGGCCGGTCCCTGATCGAACCCGTGCTCGACCAGCAGCCAGCCGCCCGGTCGCAACCAGTCCGGTGCGGTGGCGGCAATTTCGCGGATATCGTCAAGCCCGTCGGCACCCGCCACCAGAGCCGACGCCGGCTCGAAGCGGACATCCCCCTGGTCCAGGTGATGGTCTCTCTCGGCGATGTAAGGCGGGTTGCTGACGATCAGGTCAAAACGGGCCGACGCCAGATCCCGGAACCAGTGGCTGCGACTCACCTGGACCGGCAGGCCCAGCCGCTCCGCATTGCGACGGGCCAATGCGACCGCATCGTCCACCGCATCGGTGGCCTGGACCGACCAGTCCGGCTTCTCACTGGCCAGCGCCAGGGCGATCGCGCCCGTGCCGGAGCCCAGATCCAGGACGCGCGCCTGTTCGGGCAACGGCAGATCCAGGGCGGCTTCCACCAGGCACTCAGTATCGGGGCGGGGAATCAGTGTGCGGTCACTGACCTCCAGCGTGAGTGACCAGAAGCCCTGATGGCCCAGCAGGTGGGCCACGGGATGGCCGGTCATCCGGCGTTCGACGAGGGTATTGAAACGGGCGATATCCGTTGGCGCAACTTCATGTTCTGGCCATGTGCGGAACCAGGTAGGATTGCGATCGAGCACCGCTTCCAGCAGCAACTCGGCATCCAGCCGGGGCGAGTCACCGCCAATACGGGCGGCGGCATCGGCGAGCAGACGGGCGACGGTGTCGGGCGCGTTACTCATCCGCCTGACTGGCCAGCAACTCGGCCTGGCGCTCCTGCTGCAATGGGCCGATCACCGGGGACAGGTCGCCGGCAATGACTTCGTCAAGCTTGTACAGGGTCAGGTTGATGCGGTGATCGGTCACCCGGCCCTGGGGGAAATTGTAGGTACGGATCCGCTCCGACCGATCGCCACTGCCCACCAGGCTCTTGCGCTGGGCCGCTTCGGACTGCTGCTGGCGCTCGGTTTCGGCGTCCTGCAGCCGGGCCGACAGCAGACTCATGGCCTTGGCGCGGTTCTTGTGCTGGGACCGCTCGTCCTGGCACTCCACCACAATGCCCGTCGGCAGGTGGGTAATGCGGATCGCGGAATCCGTCTTGTTAACGTGCTGCCCACCGGCGCCGGACGCGCGGAAGGTATCCACCCGCAGGTCCGCTTTGCTGATTTCAATGGCATCCGCCTCGTCGGCTTCCGGCATCACCGCCACCGTGCAGGCGGACGTGTGGATGCGGCCCTGGGATTCGGTTTCCGGCACCCGCTGTACCCGATGGGCGCCGGACTCGAATTTGAGGGCACCATAGACCTGGTCGCCGGTCACCCGGGTGATGATTTCCTTGTAGCCCCCATGCTCGCCCGGGCTGTCGCTGATGACTTCCACTTTCCAGCCACGGGTTTCGGCAAAGCGGCTGTACATGCGGAACAGGTCACCCGCAAACAAAGCCGCTTCGTCGCCGCCGGTGCCGGCACGGATCTCCAGGAAGGCATTCTTACCGTCGTCCGGATCTTTCGGCATCATCAGACGCTGCAGTTCTTCGTCGAGTGCTTCAACTTTCTGGCGGGCGGACGCCATCTCTTCCTCGGCCATTTCCCGCATCTCGGCATCGCCGTCGCGGAGCAGCTCCCGGGCTTCAGCCACGTCGTCGTTGGCACGCTGGTAGGCCTGATAGCACTGCACGACCGGCTCGATTTCCGCGAATTCCTTGGAAAGGTCCCGGAAGCGATCCTGATTGGCAATGATGGACGGGTCGCTGAGCAACGCGCTCACTTCCTCGAATCGGTCATTGAGCCGATCAAGTTTGGTCTGAATCGAAGATTTCATGCAGTGTCCAGGTCAGCGGACCCGGGCGGGTCCGGAAAAAGCGTGGTCAGATCTTACCATTGAAATGGGGGTGGCGCGCAGGGTCGGACTCATCGGTCGTGTCTGCTGCTGACGGGGGTGCCAGCAGGTCGTCCTGGGCACGGCCCAGTTGGTGCAGTTCACGCAGCCAGTAGGTGACTTCGGTGCGGCCTTCCGCGGTGGCCTTGCGCACCTGGACGGACGGTTCGTGCAGCAACTTGTTGGTGATCCCCCGTGCCAGGCTGCGCAGCAGGGTTTCCGGATCGCCGCCGTTGCGCAACTGCTTGAGAGCGCGTTCGACTTCCAGGTCGCGCAGGTCTTCGGCATGGTTGCGGTACTGCTTGAGGGTCGATACCGCATCCAGCGCCCGCAGCTGATACAGAAAGTCTTCGGTGCCGGACTCGATCAGCCGCTCGGCTTCCCGCGCTGCCCCTTCCCGGGAGCGGAGGTTTTCCTCGATCACCTGGCGCAGGTCGTCGACCGCATAGAGATAGACGTCGTCCATCTGCGCCACTTCCGGCTCGATGTCCCGCGGGACCGCCAGATCCACCATGAAATACGGCCGGTGCTTGCGGATTTTCAGGGCACGCTCAACGGCTCCCTTGCCCAGTACCGGCAACTGGCTGGCGGTGGAGGCAATCACGATGTCCACGCCGGGCAGATGTTCGGGAATCTCTGACAGCAGGATGCCGTGACCGCCGTGTTGCCGAGCCACTTCCTGGGCCCGCTCCAGCGTCCGGTTGGCCACAATCAGCGACGGCACGCCGGCCTCGCGCAGATGGCTGGCCACCAGGTCGATGGTGCGACCGGCGCCGATCAACAGCGCCTTGTTGCGGCGCAGGTCGGAGAAGATGTTGCGCGCCATGCTCACTGCAGCATAAGCCACAGACACCGGGTTCTCGCCGATGGTGGTTTCCGTGCGGACCCGCTTGGCCACGGAGAAACTCTGCTCGAACAGACGGGACAGCAACGAGCCACTGGCCCCGTGGGACCGGGACAGCGCATAGGCTTCCTTCAGTTGTCCCAGAATCTGGGGTTCGCCCAGCACCATGGAATCCAGCCCGGACGCCACCCGCATCATGTGACGTACGGCTTCGGCATTGGAGTATATGTAGAAGGACTCGGCGAGCTCGTCGGTCTCCATATCGTGGAAACCGGCAATCCAGCGCAGCACAGCGTCTGCGCAATCGTCTTCGGCGGCGAGGAAGAGTTCGGTGCGATTACAGGTGGACAGGATCGCGGCTTCGTTGACGCCAGCCACGACTTTCAGGGCGGAGAACGCCTCCCCCATGCGCTCCGGGGTGAACGCCACCCGCTCCCTCAGTTCAAGGGGAGCCGTACGGTGATTGATGCCCAGAGTCAATAATGCCATCGAACAGCGCAAACCTGTATAAAAAGCGGGATGTAGGATGCTTCTTAACACCCCATTCTAGCGACGCCATCCCGATGGCGCTACCCACGGGTTACCGCTATGCCACCTACTTTGGTACCGAATCCACCTTGAAGCGCATGAGAAAACAGTCATTGGGCAAGCGTTTAGCCTTGTGCCATTATAAGCCAGCAATAAGGGAGCCTCTGAGTCACTCCAGAGCACCTCTGGCTCTCAGGGCGTTCCACGTTCTGCGCCGTGTTTTCAGTTCATGGCGACTCACAAGAGCCCGGCCCGACCGGAGAGCCGCGTCGATTTGCCGCACCAGATCGAACTGCTTTCATAGTGTGGAGAACTGTCAGGAGTGATTCAGCGGCGCCGGACTCAGGAACTTTTTCCAACGGTTCCGCGAACTTTTACAGGGACGAACTGACAGACGTGACGACACGCGAATGGATTAATCAGAGGTCCCTCAAGCCAATGGCCATCGGACGTACCATGAAACCTGTTTTTTCTGTTGTAACCGTCCTTCTGGGACTCGGGCTCGCAGGCTGCGCCAACCTCTCCGGAACAGACGATCAGACCGATACCGGAAAATCGACCGAACAGCAGGCCGTCACGCCGCCCCCCGAAGACACGATCAATTACGCCGACTTCGATCAGGACACCCTCTATAGCCTGCTGGCAGCCGAAGTCGCCGCCCAGCGCGGCCGCTATGACGTGACCCTGGTCAACTATGTGGAAGCGGCGAAGTCCTCCCGGGATCTCGGCGTCATCAAACGCGCCATGCGTATCGCCCAGTCACTGAACGCCGACAACGCCCAGCTGCAGCTGGCCAACCTGTGGCTGGAAGTCGAACCGGACAGTCTTGAAGCACACCGGGTCGCTGCTATCCAGTACGTGCGCCAGAAGGACTTTGATCTGGCGCTCTATCACATGGAGCAGATCCTGGCCCAGGGTGAGGACGCGGATTTCGACGATCTCGCGGCGCTCTCGGCTCGCTTGCCCAAGGAAGATCAGGCGCAATTGCTGGCGCTCTACCAGGATCTGGAAAAACGCCATCCGGACAATCGTGAGATCCAGTACGGCATCGCCCTGCTGCTCAAGTCCCAGGGCGAAACCCAGGCCGCTATGGACAAGCTGGAACCGCTGCTGGACGAATCCGAGCAACCGGCCTTCCAGCCGGCCATCATCCTGCGCGGCGACCTGCTCTACCAGATGGGCCAGAAGAAGGAAGCGCTGGACTACCTGCGCCACCAGTCCCGCCGCTACCCGAACAATCGCAAACTGGGCACCCTGTATGGCCGCATGCTGATCGAAGAACAGCAGATGCAGGCCGCCGAAGACCAGTTCGAGGATCTGATGACGCGTTTCCCGGACGTGCCCGAGTTGCGCCTGTCCTACGCCCTGGTCGCCCTGGAAAACGGCAACACCGATGACGCCAAGGAGTCGCTGCAGATCCTGATCGACAAGGAGCAGCACGTCAGCGAGGCCCACTATTACCTGGGCCGCATTGCCGACGAAGCGGGCGACACGGAGGAAGCCATAGCCCAGTACAGCCAGGTTGGTGAAGGCAACCACTTCCTCCCGGCGGTGTCCCGGGCCACGCACCTGCGAGGCAGCAGCGGCGATCTGGACAACGCCCTGCGGGACCTGCGCGCGCTGCGCCAGCAGATGCCGGACCTGGCCGAGAACCTGTGGCTGGTCGAGGTCAACACCCTGCTCGACCTGGACCAGAATGACGACGCCCTCGGCGCCGCCACCGAGGCCCTGCAAACGTTCCCGGACAACGCCCGTATCCGCTACGCCCGGGCCATGCTGTTCGACGAGATGGGCCGCACCGAGGAAGCGGAAGCCGACCTGCGTCAGATCATCGATACCCATCCGGACAACGCCGTGGCGCTGAACGCCCTCGGCTACATCCTCACCGAGAAAACCGACCGCCTGAAGGAGGCGCGCGAGCTGCTGGAGAAAGCCCTCAAGCTGGATCCGGACAATCCCGCCATCCTCGACAGCGTCGGCTGGGTTCACTTCAAGCTCGGCCACATGGCCCAGGCCCTGGACTTCCTGCGTCGCGCCTACGACGCCTTCCCCGATCCGGAAGTGGCCGCACACTACGGTGAAGCCCTCTACGTCAGCGGCGACGAGGATCAGGCCCGCGTGATCTGGCGCCGCGCCCTGGACGAGCACCCGGACGACACCCAGGTCCCCGCCACCATGAAACGGCTGGGTGAGGAGCAGGATCTTTGAGTCGGTACCCGATGACTGTCCTGCGTTACGGCTTTGCCCTGATCCTGACCCTCACATTAGCCGCCTGCGCCAGCGTTCCCAAGGCGCCGCTGCCGGACGGCCTGACCAACCAGCCGCCGGCGGACTGGGCCCAGCGCAGTGCCCAGCTGACGCAACTGACCCGCTGGGAGCTGCAGGGCAAGCTGGCCGTCAAGCAGCCCGACGACAGCGGCTCGGCCATCATCAACCAGTGGCAACAGGTGGACGAGCAGTACCATCTGCTGCTTTCGTCGGCGTTCCTCGGCGTTGGACGCACCGAACTGGAAGGCATGCCCGGCTACCTCAGCCTGACCATGCCGGATGGCAAGAACTACCGATCCAACGACCCACAGCAGCTGATCCAGGCGGCCACCGGCTGGCATTTCCCGCTGGAAAGTCTGACCTGGTGGATCCGCGGCCTGCCCGCCCCGGGCGACGACTTCGAGCTGCTGTTCGACAGGGGCGGCGAGCTGGCCGCCATTCGCCAGCAGGGCTGGGATATCCGTATCGATCGCCGTCAGTCGTTCATTGACGGTTATCCGGCGCTTCCGGCACGCATCACGGCCCTGAAAGGCGAGCGCCGCATACGACTGGTCATCACCCAATGGCAGGCGCTCGGCACCTCGTCATGACGTTTACGCTGCCGGCGCCGGCCAAACTCAACCTGTTCCTGCACATCATCGGCCGCCGCCCGGACGGCTACCATGAACTTCAGACGCTGTTCCAGTTCCTGGAGTACGGCGACGAGCTGACCTTCTCCCCCGCTGCCGGCTCTGAGGTCATCCTGGAACCGGCCATCGAAGGCGTGCCTGAGGACAGTAACCTGATCATGCGGGCCGCGCGCCTGCTGCAAGCCGAAGCAGCACGTGAACTGCCGGGCGTCCACATCCACCTGACCAAACGTCTGCCCATGGGCGGTGGTATCGGAGGCGGCAGTTCCGACGCCGCCACCACCCTGCTCGGCCTCAACCATTTCTGGCAGTTGGCTATCCCGATCGATCGACTGGCCGAACTCGGCCTGCAACTGGGCGCCGATGTGCCGGTGTTCGTACGTGGTCACGCCGCGTTTGCCGAGGGCGTCGGTGAGCGCCTAACCCCCTGTTACCCCCCGGAAGACTGGTTCGTTGTGATCAAACCTGACTGCGAAATAAACACTGGAATGATTTTTTCCGAGGAAGGGTTGACAAGGAATACGCCGCCGATCACAATAGCGCCCGCTTTTGAGGGAGACGCCTCAAGGTACCGAAACGACTGTGAGGATATAGTCTGTAAGCTGTATCCTGAGGTTGAAAAAAGCCGGGACTGGCTTTCAAAATTCGGACCTGCAAGATTAACCGGAACCGGGGCTTGCATATTTGGACGTTTCCCAACAGAATCCAAGGCCCGCGAGGTTTGGGATTCTAAGCCCTCCGGCATCACCGGGTTCGTCACGAGAGGGGTGAATCGCTCACCGCTTCACGCAAAGCTGACAGAGCTAGACTGATGCCGAAAAAGCACGATACTGGGGTGTCGCCAAGTGGTAAGGCAACGGGTTTTGATCCCGTCATGCGCAGGTTCGAATCCTGCCACCCCAGCCACCTTTCTCCCGCTTCTTCTGAACTCAACGCTGAAACTGAGAAGGACTCCGTCGTGTCCAAGTTAATGATTTTCGCCGGCAACGCCCACCCGGAACTCGCCCGTAGTATCGCCCAGAAACTGCACATTCCATTGGGTGAAGCGACCGTCGGTAAATTCAGCGATGGCGAAACCACCGTTGAAATCAATGAGAATGTCCGTGGCCACGATGTCTTCATCATCCAGCCAACCTGCTACCCGACCAACGACAACCTGATGGAACTGATCGTGATGGCCGACGCCCTGCGTCGCGCATCCGCCACACGCATCACCGCCGTCGTGCCCTACTACGGCTACGCCCGTCAGGACCGCCGCGTTCGCTCCACCCGGGTTTCCATCAGCGCCAAGGTCGTCGCGGACATGATTACCAGCATCGGCATCGACCGGGTATTAACCGTCGACCTGCACGCCGATCAGATCCAGGGTTTCTTCGACATCCCGGTGGACAACATCTACGCCACCCCGGTCCTGCTCGACGACATCGAACGCCAGCGTTTTGACAACTTCATCGTCGTGTCTCCGGACGTCGGCGGTGTGGTTCGTGCCCGTGCCGTGGCCAAGCGCCTGAACGATGCCGACCTGGCCATCATCGACAAGCGTCGTCCGAAAGCCAACGTCTCCCAGGTGATGCACATCATCGGTGACGTGCAGGACAAGACCTGCATCCTGGTAGACGACATCGTCGATACCGCCGGCACCCTGTGCAAGGCAGCCAACGCGCTGAAAGAGCATGGCGCCGCCCGGGTTGTGGCCTACATCACCCATCCGGTTCTGTCCGGTCCGGCGATTGAGAACATCAACGCCTCGCAACTGGATGAACTCGTGGTTTGTGACACCATTCCACTGGGTGACAAAGCGCGCAATTGTGATAGAATCCGCCCCCTAGCAATGGCTGAACTGCTCGCCGAATCGATCCGTCGCGTCAGCAACGAAGAATCGATCAGCGCAATGTTCGAATAAGCCCGCGATTTTATTGAGTTAATGAACAGGGAGCCCTCATTCGGGCTCCTTGTTTGTTTGAGCCCCGGAAAATGGTTACGGCTGACTTCCGGGATATTGGAACCACCCTGCAATCACTTGGTCGCGAGTCTGCACGGGTGTTTATTGAGGTAATGATCATGGCCCAAGAATTTGTTCTCGAAGCATTCCTTCGTGACGACCAGGGGAAAGGTGCGAGCCGCCGCCTGCGTCGCGAAGAGCGTAAAATCCCTGCTGTCATCTACGGCGGCGGTAAAGATGCGCAAGCCATCTCCATGTGGCACAACGACCTGAAAAAGGCCCTGGAAAACGAAGCCTTCTTCTCTCACATCCTGACTCTGGATGTTGCGGGCAAGAAAGAAAGCGTGATCCTGAAGGACCTGCAGCGTCACCCGTACAAGCCGACACTGTTCCACGCTGACTTCCTGCGCGTCGACAAGGACCACGAGATCCACGTCAACGTACCGCTGCACTTCCTCAACGAGGAAAATGCACCAGCCATCAAGCTGCAGGGCGGCGCGGTCAACCACCAGCTGAACGAAGTGGAAGTCATCTGTCTGCCGCAGGATCTGCCTGAGTTCATCGAAGTCGACATGATGGACATCGAAATGGACCAGACCCTGCACCTGAGCGACCTGAAACTGCCGAAAGGCGTCAAGGTTGCGGCTCTGCTGCAAGGCGAAGACTACGACCAGGCGGTCGTCTCCGTTCACCTGCCGAAGGGCACCAAGGCTGACGAAGCCGAAGATGCCGAAGCAGACGGTGAAGAAGGCGAAGACAAGGAGTAATCGCTCCAGGGGCGCAGTCGCATGGCACAGGCAGTACGCATGGTGGTGGGTCTCGGTAATCCCGGAGCGGATTACGAGAACACCCGTCATAACGCCGGCGCCCTCTTCGTGGAAGCTCTGGCCCGCGCCGCGGGCCAGAGTCTTCGTCCCGAAAAGAAGTACCATGGGCTCTATGCCCGCATTCAGTGGCAGGGTCACGACCTGCACCTGCTGAATCCCACCACGTTCATGAACCGCAGCGGCCTGTCCGTCAAAGCCCTTGCGGACTTCTTCAAGATCCAGCCCGAAGAGATCCTCGTCGCCCACGACGAACTCGACCTGCCACCCGGCACGGCCCGCTTCAAGAAAGGCGGCGGCCACGGCGGTCACAACGGTCTGCGGGACATCATCGCCCATCTGGGCACCAGGGAATTCCAGCGCCTGCGCCTTGGTATCGGCCATCCCGGCGACAGCCGCAAAGTCACCGGCTACGTGCTCAGCCGCCTGACCAAAGCCGACACCACGCATCTGGACAACATCAGCGACGACATCATGCGCGTGCTGCCAGACGTTCTCAACGGCGACCTGGCCAAGGCCATGAACGCCCTGCACAGCGTTCGCCCAAGCGCCTGACGCTATCCTGAGCTGATCCGGCCTGCTCCAACCTATCGACTGAAATCCGTTTACGGCCTTTGCATATTCGCACCGGTCGGGCCACATCGGTATAATCCAGCATCAAATTTTCGCATTCAGCAGAGGCTTTTCATGGGTTTTAACTGCGGCATCGTCGGCCTTCCCAACGTCGGCAAATCCACCCTGTTCAACGCGCTGACCAAAGCGGGTATCGGGGCGGAAAACTTCCCCTTCTGCACCATTGAGCCGAACGCCGGCGTCGTTGGCATGCCCGACCCGCGCCTCAACAAGCTCGCGGAAATCGTCAAGCCGCAGAAGGTCATCCCGACCACCATGGAATTCGTCGACATTGCCGGCCTGGTGGCCGGGGCGTCCAAGGGCGAAGGCCTGGGTAACCAGTTCCTGGCCAATATCCGCCAGACCGATGCCATCGCCCAGGTGGTGCGCTGCTTCGAGGACGACAACGTCATCCACGTGTCCAACAAGGTCGACCCGGCCGCCGACATCGAAGTGATCAACACCGAACTGGCCCTGGCCGATCTGGAAACCGTCGAGAAAGGCATCAAGCGGGTCGAGCGCGTTGCCAAGAGCGGCGACAAGACCGCCAAGGCCCAGCTGGAGGTCTTCCAGACCCTGCTGCCGGTGCTGAACGAAGGCAAACCGGTGCGCAGCATGGAACTGGATGAGGACAGGATGGCCCTGATCCGCGAGCTGTGCCTGCTGACGGTCAAGCCGACCATGTACATCGCCAACGTCAACGAAGACGGCTTCGAGAACAACCCGCACCTGGACAAGGTGCGTGCCATTGCCGCCGAAGAAAACGCCGTAGTCGTGCCCATCTGCAACAAACTGGAGGCGGAAATCGCCGAACTGGAAGACGACGAGAAGTCCATCTTCCTGGAAGAGATGGGCATGGAAGAGCCGGGCCTGGACCGCGTCATCCGTGCCGGCTACAAGCTACTGGGCCTGCAGACCTACTTTACCGCTGGTGTGAAGGAAGTCCGCGCCTGGACCGTCCGCATCGGCGCCTCGGCCCCACAGGCCGCCGGCGTGATCCACACCGACTTCGAGAAAGGCTTTATCCGCGCCGAAGTGGTGAGCTATGACGACTTCGTCGAGAACAACGGCGAACAGGGCGCCAAGGAAGCCGGCAAATGGCGCCTGGAGGGCAAGGACTACATCGTCCAGGACGGTGATGTCATTCACTTCCGCTTCAACGTATGAGCCTGCGCGGGGATGTCCATGAAGACCTCCCTACCCCTCTGCTGCAGCAATCTGGATGACGGCTGGCCCTGGCGCCAGCCGTTGCCCGGCTTGCAACTGATCTCCCTCGATTTCGATCCAGACCAGCTCCGCCCCGGCGATTTCCGCGACTGCGAGATCCTGCCCCCAGCCGCCGTCCAACGTGCCCGGGGTAAGCGCCAGACCGAATACCTGGCCGGTCGCCTCTGCGCCCGTGAAGCCCTGCAACGCCTGACCGGAGAGGGAATCGTCCCGGAAACCGGCCATGACCGCGCTCCGCGCTGGCCGGCTGACTGCGTCGGCTCCATCACCCACAGCCAGGGTAAGGCTGCCGCGATTGTCGGCGCCCGCCAGCACTACGCCGGCGTGGGCCTGGACCTGGAAATCACCATGACCGATGCCCGGGCCCGCAAGCTCGCAGGGCAGATCCTGACCGCCGACGAGCACACCCGCGCTGCCGACGCCATGGCTGCGGCCCCCGGTCTCTGCCTGACCCGCATCTTTTCGCTCAAGGAGAGCCTGTTCAAGGCGCTCTACCCCATCACCGGCCAGCGATTCTATTTCGAACACGCCGAAGTGCTGGAGACCCCCTCAGAGGGCCACAGCCGCCTGCGCTTGCTAAAATCTTTGTCGGACGACTGGCCCGCAGGGGCCGTGATTGACGCCCAATATACCGAGCACGACGACCACATCCTGAGTCTGATCGCCATCCCCGCCGGACCCGCTCCGACGCCCTGACAGCCCCTTTCCGCGCATTTTTTCAACCAATCCGGGCGCACGCAATCGACGGCATCCACGGATCCCCCAAAAGGGGTTGACAGCTTCGCCCAAAATCCCGAGAATACGCGCCTCGTTTGGAGCGCTTCTGGCCTCAAAACGAGATGGCAAGGTAGCTCAGCTGGTTAGAGCACGGCACTCATAATGCCGGGGTCGGCGGTTCGACTCCGCCCCTTGCTACCAGTATTCAAAAAAGGCCCCTCGCGAACGCGTGGGGCCTTTTTTAATGCTCGACAGAAAGCGAGTTGAACCGCCAAATGGGGATTCACCCGGAGTACGCCTACCCTTCAACCAGCCACCTCATCCCCAACCGCCAGACAGATCCGGTCCCGGCCCCCGGTCTTGGCTCGATACATCGCCTCATCCGCCCGATTCACCAATGTGTCCCGATCATCGTCGCTGTGAGCGAGGGCCAGGCCGATACTCATGGTCAGCTCGACCGGCTTGCCTGTCGGGGCAAAGTCGGCCGCGCGCAGGTTATCCGCCAGGCGCTCGAGAAAATTCTGGGCGCCTTCGAGGTCGGTTTCGGGCAGCACCATCAGGAACTCCTCGCCGCCCCAGCGGGCCGTGATGTCGGTGGTCCGGGTGAGTTCGCGAACTGTATCGGCAAACAGTTCCAGCGCGGCATCGCCGGCGGCGTGGCCGTGTTTGTCGTTGATGGCCTTGAAATGGTCGAAGTCGAGCAACGCGACGGCCAGGGCGTTACCGTAACGTCTGGAACGATCCAGTTCGGCGTTCAGGCGCTCTTCCATATAACGTCGATTGAACAGGCCGGTCAAGGAGTCGGTACGCGCGAGCACTTCCAGTTCCAGCCGGGCCTGTTCGAGCTTTTGCATGTCCTCCCGCCGGGCCAGTTCATGCCCCACCCACTGGGCAAACAGGCGAACCAGCTCGATATCCTGGTTTGAGAAGGGGCTGGTCGGCTCGGGGCTGGAAAAGTTCAGGGTGCCGTACCGTTCGCCATCCACGAAGATGGTCGCGCCCAGATAGGCCTCCAACTGGAAGTTGATGTAGCAGGGGTGCGTGCGGATATCGCTTTTGCTGGCATGGTAGAAACCGCGGACATCCCCGACGTTGAACACCTGGCTGCAATAGGTTTCGGCAAAGCGGAACGTCATGCCCGGATGCAGGGCATTGTCCGGGTCGATAGCCCGCACGATGGTGTAGGTGTCGCCTTCGATATGACTAAAAATGCCGATCGGCAGCCCGAAATGTTCGGTACCCAGCCGGAGGATCGCGTCGACCCGCTCGTCAAAATTCAGTTCGCGAGATGTGGTGATGGCGTGCAGCTGACTCAAGGTCTGCTCCGTCACCAGGCGATGAGTGACGTCCCGGATAAACGTCAGGAACACAAGATGCTCCTGCTCCGGGCTGTCGATGGGGCTAATCAGGGTCTCGCCGTCGAAAGCATGGCCGCTTTTGCGCCGATAGTGAACCACCACGGTCTCATCTCCCGGATCGGCCTCCGTGTCGATCGAGCCGGCACTCGGGAAGTCGGTGGCCTCGTCGGGATCGGCGTGAAGCATTCGGGTCTTCTGCCCGACCAGCTCGGCTTCGTCGTAACCGAAGATCTCACAGGCCTTGCGATTGACCATGACAATCCGCTGCTCGGAATCCGCCGCAATCACGGCCACGTCCATATTGGCAAAGACGAATGGCAGCACACCACCCAGTGCGGACAACGAGGTGCCCTGGAATACGGAGGTCAGTGGCATAGACAACACTCCCGCCCACACGCCATCCTCTCTGGCCACTCGGAGCGGTATCCATACTGCTGCCCGGTTATTGTTTGATGATCGGTCAAAACCGACAACACGTGATGCATTGATGACCCTGTCAGTATATCGCATATAAACCTATCGGCTTGCATTTGGCGCTTCTGCAAGCATCCGGCCACGCCATGTACGCGTGGTCCGGGTTTGCGATCGCGGTAAAACTACGCATTCAACTCTTCCGTGCGAATCGCTAAAAAGGCAACATTCAACGCTTTTGAGGACGACCTCACCCAGTCTGGGACTCGAATGCGGGACGACCCGCTTTGTTTGGAGCCCTGCCATGCGCACCCCCAAAGACCGGATTCGTCAAGCCGTCAGTTTTGAAGTGATTGGCTTGGTCCTGGTCATTCCACTGGCCTCCTGGGCCTTCGACCTGCCGGTCAGCGACACCGGCGTTCTCGGCCTGATCGGCGCCTCCCTGGCGACCGGCTGGAACTATGCCTTCAACCTGTTGTTTGACCACGGACTAAAGCGCTGGAGAGGTACGACCCGGAAGACCTTCCGGATGCGTTTGGTGCATGCGATCAGTTTCGAGACGGGGCTGATGCTGGCGTTTCTGCCCATTGTTGCCTGGTGGCTGGAGGTGGGACTGGCCGAGGCCCTGGTGATGGATCTGTCGTTCGTCCTGTTCTACCTTGTTTATGCCTTCGTGTTCACCTGGGCGTATGACACGATCTTCCCGGATCCGGATGCCTCGCCCTCACAAGCTCACCGCGACAGCACCGCCTCCCTGTCGTCTTCACGTTAGACGGCCGGGGGCCATCGCCCCCGGCGTCACTCGTCAGCTTCCTTCGGGAAAGACGCGGCTCCAGTCCTGCTTCATATCGATCACCACCCAGCCTCGTTCGGGCGCCTCGTCCAGCGCCTTGTCGAGTTGGCCGATGTGGGACTGGCGGTCGTAGGCCCATTCCCGGTCGCTGTCGGTGTGATGCAGCAACACACCCAGACGCGGCACCTGATCTTCTTCGCTGCGCGGGATGGTGGTGTACTGCAGCATCTGCAGATCGCCATCGGAGTTGCCGACGGCCATGATCGGACGGCGCCCGATCTGGCGATAGATGCCAACGGGTTTGCCTTCCTTATCGTCCACCAGAATGATGTTGCCGGTCTTGACGATCTCCGGCACGCCATCGCGCATCTCAAACTTGGCATCGCTGGTGGTGCCCATCACCTGTTCCGGTGGAATGCCGTAGGTGTCTTCGGCAAATACGCGAATGAAGTCGACACCGCCGCCGGAAACGATGTAGGTCTTGAAGCCATTGGCGCGCAAGTAAACCAGCAATTCCAGCATCGGCTGGTACACCATTTGGGTGAACGCCCTGTTTTTGGTGGGATGTTTGGCGGTGGCAAACCAATCGGTCACCGAATCCTGAAAGGCTTCAGCGGTCACGTCGGCATGGGCCGTCAGCAGCACTTTCATCACGCCCTCCATACCATTGGCCATCAGCCCTTTCACGTCACCATCGATAGCGCTCTTGAAGGGTTCAGTGGTTTTCCAATCGGGATGATCCGGCGCCATCTGGCGAATCCGCTCCAGGGCATACAGGGCCTGAAAGTACACCGGCTGCTCGGCCCAGAGCGTGCCGTCGTTATCGAAGGTGGCAACGCGTTCGGCCGGTGGCACAAAATCCTTCGAGCCCTTGTCAGTCACTTTCTGGACGAAACCGATGATGGCCGATTTGGTCTGGCCATCGTTCCAGGATGCCAGCGGGTCGCTGTCGGCGGATTGCGCGACGGCGCAACAGGATGAGAAAAAGATTATAAAGATAATACGGAACCATTGGATCTGCATCAGACACAGCCTCCGGAAGCGTGAATCGGGAAAGCCCATGGAATGAGTCAGCGATCTGAAAGCGGCGAGCCTCAGCCCGCCGCCGGTTTCAGAGGGTTACTCGGTGTGGCCCATATCGATACCACGCTTCTCCAGTTCCTTCTTGACACTCTGCATTGCCCGGAAACGATCAATGGTCATCGGTCCGGAGTAGGCATCCGACTGCAGAGGACGCGGTGGATACTTTTTATAGGATTCGGCCACTTGCTCCAGCTTCGCCGAGAAGAACGGCAACGCCCAGGTATTCTCGCGACCCGAGGTCATGAAGATGTCGTAGCGTTCCTGCGGATCTTCCCAGAGGTTGTAGATCTGCGGCACTACGGCGGAATACTGGGACGGGCCGCGCCAGCCCAGCTCGGCAGCCGGCGCTTCGGATCCGGCAATCGCACCGTTGTCGCCCCGCTGGTTGAAGACCGCTTTCCACTGATCGATGCGAATGGCACCAGGCATCAGTTCGGTTTCGGTGAAGTAGAGCCAGAAGTCCCGCTGCCACTGTTTCTCGTCCACGCCGGAGAACAGGATGGGGGCCATATCGAAGCTGTCGAAGATGATGGGTTCGCCGCCACGATCCTCCGTCGGCAGTTCAACGCCAGCGACATGGGCAAAGGTGGCCATCAGATCCAGGCCGCCGGCGATTTCGGTGGCCTTGCTGTCAGCCGGAATCTTGCCGTTCCACTTGAAAATGGCCGGTACCCGGAAAGCCCCTTCACGATCCGTCCCCTTGGAACCGCGGAACGGAGTCATACCGGAATCCGGGTGCACATCCTGCCACGCGCCGTTATCTACCGTGTAGACGATCAGGGTGTTGTCCTCGATACCCAGTTCCTTGATCTTTTTCAGGATCTTGCCGGTCTGGGCATCCATTTCCACGACCTTGTCACCGTACTTGGATTTGACGCTGGAGGCTCCGACGTAATCCTTGGCCGGCAGGTTCGGCTGGTGGTTGGCGGACCAGTTAATGGACATGAAGAAGGGCTCCTTCTTCGCCGCAAGGCGCTCCATTTCTGCCACGGCCTTCTCAGCGGACACCGTATCCAGGTTGGCCAGGTCCTCTTCCGTCATATCTTTCATCGACAGGACTTCCTTGGCCTTTTCACCGGCGTTGCCCTCGAGAATGCCGATGGTGTTCTTCTCGAAGAATTCGCGCTGTTCTTCGGTGATCTGCGGATTCCAGCCTTTCAGCGCATAGGTCATGGCGTTGAGGTGATAAAGCAGGACGTTTTCCATCTTGTCGTAACCCTGAGCATTCGGCAGCGCATAATCCGCTTCACCCAGGTGCCACTTGCCTGTGAAATAGGTGTTGTAACCGGCTTTCTTCAAGACCGAGGCCAGAGTCCACTCTTCTTTGGGCAAACCGCCGCCTTGCCCCTGGAACGCCACCGTCGTCATGCCCGAGCGATTGGGATTACGGCCGGTCTGCATGGCGGCGCGCCCCGGCGTGCATGACGCCTGGGCATAGAAGTTGGTGAACATCATGCCTTCTTTGGCCATTTCGTCGAGATTGGGGGTATCCATCCCGCGGGAGGCTCCACCGAGGTAGGCACCCAGATCCCAGTACCCCGTATCGTCCGAAATGATCATGACGATGTTGGGTTTGGAGCCGTAGGTGGAGTAATTCTTGTGGTTATCTTTGGTTTCTTGGGCAAAACTCTGGCTGGCTACAAACAACATCAGAAAAGCCGACAACACTAGACGTTGCATGGCATGTCTCCCTGTCGATATTAGGCCGCCGAACGCTCAGCACTTCATCGGGCGATGAAAGCATCCTATCGCCGCCTTCACTGGCAGCTTGGAGTTTTCAGTTTAGTCATTTCTGAGCAATTTGCCGATTTTGTCTCCTGAATGGACCCTGACCGTATGTGCTCGCAATGGCGTCACATTGATCCCAATCATTACGCTGGTCAGAAAAGTGGTTTTAAATCGCGCTTTCAACGGATAGCCCCAGCAACCGTGTAAAATACTAACGACAAATGGTTGCATTTATTCGCTTTCCAAACCTATTGGGCATTACTAGAGTGTCGATAAAGAAGGCACCATCGCGCGCCAGCGTATCTGGCATTGCGCGAACCCGGTAAAGACGGCCCTGGTGGGCCAAGCGCTGCTGTCTGGAGAACCATCCGTGAATGCTTTTCTGAACCAGTTTTCCCTGAAAACCAAAATTGTCGGGATTGCCGTCACCATCCTGATCATCTTTCTGGCCAGTTCCGGCTACGCTCTCTATGCCATTTCCGGCATCGGTAAGGAACTGGCGCTGGTGTCGGATAAGGACATCCCCCTGGCCGGCTCACTCTCCCGCATCACCGAGCACCAGCTGCGCCAGACCATCGCCTACGAGACGGGCTATCGCGCGGCACTTTCCGGTAACGGCAGTAAGGAGGCCCTGGCCACAGCCCGGGATCACTTCGATGCCCTGTCCCGGGAAATCGATGAACAGATTCGCCAGGCCCGGACCATGGCGGCGGATCCGGGTGCAGACGCGGACACCCGGTTGCGGCAGGAACTCGACACCGTGCGCCAACAACTCAAGGATATTGCGTCGGCCCATGGTCGATTTGAGCAGCATGTGGATCAGGCGTTCGCAGCTTTTGCAGCGGGTGACCTGGAAACTGCCGGCAACCTGACCGACGACATCGACCAGGCCGCCAGCCAGCTGGACGACGGACTGGGAGCGCTGCACGAGGACGTGGCCGGCTTCACCCAGCGCAGCGCCCAGGAGGCGGAAGCGCACGAGCAGGCGGCGCTGGGCACCCTGACCACGCTGATTGTGATCAGTACCCTTGTGGGGCTGCTGGTGAGCTGGGTGGTGGCCAACGCCATTGTGCGCGGTATCCGCCGGGCCATCGTCACGGCGTCCGGCGACCTGACCCAGGAAATCGATGTGGACAACAAGGACGAAGTCGGTGAGCTGTTGCACGCCATGAACGGCCTGCGCCGGAAACTGCTGGACATGATCAGCCAGATCTCGGCCATCACCGCGCAACTGGCGGCCGCTTCCGAGGAAATGGCGGTGATCACCGAACAGACCAGCCGGACCATCGACGAGCAGTCCTCGGAAACCGAACAACTCGCCACCGCCATGAACGAACTGGCCAGCACCGCCCAGGACATCGCCCGGAACATCAGCGACACGGCCCAGTCGGTCAACGAGGCCAGCGATCACGCTAACGGCGGCCGGGCCACGGTGGAAAAAAGCATCCAGGAAATCTCGAAACTGGCGGACGACATCGAGACATCCGCCCAGGCCATCCGCCAGCTGGAGGAAACCAGCACCACCATCGGCAACGTGCTGCAAGTGATCCAGGCGATCGCCGAACAGACCAACCTCCTGGCCCTGAATGCCGCCATCGAGGCAGCCCGGGCGGGCGATCAGGGGCGCGGCTTCGCCGTGGTGGCGGATGAGGTGCGGGCCCTGGCCAGCCGGACCCACGAGTCCACCAAGGAAATCGACGACATGATCAACCAGCTGCAGTCGGTGTCCCAGAAGGCGGTCGCCTCCATGGACAGCAACCGCCAGCAGGTCAGCCGCACGGTGGACTACGCGTCCGAGGCCGGCTCCCAGCTCACCACCATCACCCAGGTGACGGCACGCATCCAGGACATGACGCGTCAGATTGCCAGCGCGTCGGAGGAACAGGTGGGCGTGACCGAGGAAATCAACAAGAACATCGTGCAGCTCAACACCATGTCGGAGCAGACGGCCCAGGGTGCAGAGGAAACGGCGACCGCCGGTCAGGATCTGACGCGGATGGCCAATGAGCTGCAGTCGATCGTCTCGCAGTTCCGGGTGTAGAGTTCCAGAGCGATCCCGGCAGCGACTCCAATGACGACAGGCTATCATTTACCGTGAACCTGCTGTTTTGTCTAAGGCAGCTTGCCACTCGCCTGAAAGCAGACACCCTCGCCCTGTACCTGGCGGCCCGGGACCCTCGCACACCCTGGCTGGCCAAGGCCGTCGTCGCGATCGTGGTGGCCTACGCGCTGAGCCCCATCGACCTGATCCCGGACTTCATCCCGGTGCTGGGCTATCTGGATGACATCATCCTGCTGCCACTGGGGATTGCGCTGGCGATCCGGCTGGTGCCGGAAGCGGTGATGTCGGACTGCCGCGCCCGCGCCCTCGATGCCTTCAAAAACGGAAGGCCGGTCAATCGCTGGGCAGGGGTGGCGGTTGTCGCAATCTGGATGGCGGCGATCGTCGTACTTGGCGTGGTGGGATACCGGATGTGGCTTGAGGCAGGCCAAGGCGCCCGTCACTGACTCCCGCGGCGTCGGCCGACTTCCGTTACACTGCAGGCACTGTCCGTATCCCTGCTTCCCATTCACTGTTCAGGAAGGCGTTATGTCCGATTCGATGTATTTCTATGAACCCGCCAACGGCCATGGGCTGCCCCACGATCCGTTCAACGCGCTGGTGGCGCCGCGCCCGATTGGCTGGGTGTCCACACGCGGCGCCGACGGCATCCTGAACCTGGCGCCCTACAGTTTCTTCAACGCGTTCAACTATCACCCGCCGATCGTCGGCTTCTCCAGCATTGGCTACAAGGATTCCGTGCGGAATGCCCAGGCCACCGGCGAGTTCTGCTGGAATCTGGCCACGCGCCCGCTGGCCGAGGCGATGAATGCATCCTGCGCCGCGGTCGCGCCGGAGGTGGATGAGTTTGAACTGGCGGGCCTGACACCGGAACCGTCCCGGGCGGTGAACGTGCCCCGGGTGGCGGAAAGCCCGGTGTCGCTGGAGTGCAAGGTCAGTCAGGTCCTGCAACTGGCGGGTGCCGACGGCCAACTGGCCGACACCTGGGTGGTGTTCGGTGAAGTCGTCGGGGTCCATATTGCCGAGCACCTGCTGAAAGACGGCATTTACGACACAGCCGCGGCCCAGCCGATCCTGCGCGGCGGCGGTCCAGCGGACTATTTCCAGGTGGAAGAGGCCCAGCGCTTCCAGATGTACCGCCCCGGATAACCCCTCTCCCTACACCGGCTGGCGTCCATCATGAGCCGGCCGGTGCCGCTTTCAGTCTTTTCCATGTCGCCTCTGTCCACGCTGGCCGATGCAATAACGCTCACATTGAAACCATCGAAAACCGCACAAACCCTGAGGAGGCGGCGATGGCGATCAAGTTCGAGCAGGCCCTGTTGGATTATCCACAGCAACGTGCCGGCGCGGCGCGACACCCACAGAGTGTCGACCAGTCCGACCGCCGGGTTCCCATCAATCTGCGCCAGTCCGGCCCCACGCCGGTGGAAATGCTGATTTCCACCCGGGTGCGCAAATCACCCTACTGGCATCTGTCCGTGGAATCCGGCTGCTGGCGTGCCACCGTGTATAACCGTATGTACCACCCACGCGGCTACGTGCATCCGGAAGATGGCGGTGCCATGGTGGAGTACGACTCCCTGATCCATGACGTCACCCTCTGGAACGTGGCGGTGGAACGGCAAATCCAGGTGAAAGGCCCGGATGCCGAGGCGTTCGTGAACTACGTCATCACCCGCGATGCCACGAAGATCAAGCCCATGCGCGGCAAGTACGTCGTCCTCTGTAACGAGGAAGGCGGCATTCTCAATGACCCCGTTTTGCTGAGGATTGCCGAGGACGAATTCTGGTTCTCCCTGTCCGACAGCGACCTGGAACTCTGGCTGCGCGGGGTCAATACCGGCAAACGTTTCGACGTCAGCATTGCCGAGATCGACGTGGCCCCGGTGCAGATCCAGGGCCCCAAATCCGAAGCCCTGATGGTGGATCTGTTCGGCGACGCCGTCAGCGAGCTGCCCTACTATGGCCTGATGGCCGGTCAGGTGGCCGGACACGACGTGATCGTCTCCCAGACCGGCTTTACCGGCGAGAAGGGTTATGAGATTTATCTGCGCGACGCCACTCTGCACGCCGAGGATCTTTGGTACACGGTCCTGCGCACCGGCGAGAAACACAACCTGCGGGTGATCGCGCCGGCCCACCATCGCCGCATCGCGGCCGGCATCCTGTCCTGGGGACAGGATGTGGACCAGGAAACCCTGCCCTTCCAATGCAACCTGGCCTACCAGGTCCCCCGCAACAAGGATGCGGACTACATCGGCAAGCAGCGACTCGAAGAGGTCCGCGCCCAGATGGAAGCCGGCAACCCGCCTTTCCGCCAAATCATGGTGGGGCTGCGCTTTGACGGCGCGCCGGTGACCGACTACGCCAACGATTTCTGGCTGATCAGCCAGGCGGCCGGCGAAGAGCCGGTGGGCTATGTCACCTCGCCCTGGTACTCCCCGGAGCTGGAAACCAACATCGCCCTCGGCTACGTGCCCTACGAGCTGCGCCACATCGGCACCCGCCTGACAGTGAAGTTACCGCCGGAGTATGTCGGGGCGGACGGCAACCTGGAAGTTGACGCGGAAGTCGTCAACGTGCCCTTCCGACCGTCGGTCAACCCCAACGCGCGGGAGCGGGCCAAAGCCAAGGGTATCGACTTTGCGGATTAAACAGACCCACAGACAGGTGGTGAGCGTGCCATGCAACTTGTCCATGAACAGATGACCGATCCCGACGCCGATACAGCCTGCGGCGAGGAACTGGACTTCCTCGCCCGGTCGGCGTCCATAGAGCTGACGCCCCGGCAGATCCTGACCACGGATGATCTGAGCCGCTGGCTTGCACCGGGCACCGCCGTCTACGTCCCCTTCCTGCCCAAGGCCCGCTACGACGACACTGTCGATGCCTGCTGCCAGCTTCGAGCCGCGGGGTTGGACCCGGTCCCCCACTTTCCGGCGCGGGCGGTTGCCAGTGCCGGACAGGGTCAGGAGTGGCTGGAACGTCTGGGTGCGGCAGGCGTCGACAAACTGATGGTGATCGCCGGCGACAACGGCGATCCGGTCGGCCCCTTCAAGGACACCCTGGCTTTGCTGGAGAGCGGTCTGCTGACCCGCTACCCCTTCGCCCTGGGCGTGGCCGGCCATCCTGAGGGCCATCCGTCGGCGGACCATCCCAGCCTGATGCAGGCCCTGCAAATCAAGCGGGACTATGCCGCAACCACCCAGACACGCATGTGGGTCACCACCCAGTTCGCGTTCGAGGCCGACAGCTTTACCGACTGGCTGCAGACGGCAGGCGACCACCTGGCGCCGCTGCCGGTCTACTTTGGCATCGCTGGCCCCACCAAGTTGCGCACGCTGATGGCCTACGCCGCCCAATGCGGTGTCGGGGTCTCAGCCCGGGCGCTGATGCGCCATCCGGAGACCGCCCGACTGCTGCGCTCGTGGACGCCGGACGGATTGGTGGAAGCCTTGGCGCAGTACCGGGTGGCGCATCCGCTCACGCTGTTCAAGGGGATTCACCTGTTCCCGTTCGGTGGTCTGAAACGGGCTTCCCGGTGGCTCGAGGACCTGCGCAGCGAAACGCCCGACTGCGCGGCCTCCCCGGGCAGAGCCTGACGGCAAGGAGGACACCCCATGTCCGTTCAATACCACGAATCGGCCTCTGTTACTCCGGCCGAGCCGGAACTGCCACCGCCCGGCACGCCGGACATCGAGATCGCCCGCGCGGTCCAGCCCCAGTCGATCCTGTTGCTGGCGCAGCAGCGGTTTGGCCTGCCCGCGGACAGTCTGATTCCCTTTGGCCATTACAAGGCCAAGCTCAACCTGAAGCATCTGGGACTGCCGGATCCGGCCACCTACGGCAAGCTGGTACTGGTCACAGCCGTGACACCGACGCCGGCAGGCGAAGGCAAGACGACCACGAGCGTGGGCCTGAACGACGGCTTGAACCGATTGGGCGTAAAGTCCTCGGTGTGCCTGCGCGAACCCTCGCTGGGCCCGTGCTTCGGTATGAAAGGCGGCGCCGCCGGCGGCGGACGGGCGCAGGTGATTCCGATGGAGGACATCAACCTCCACTTCAACGGCGACTTCCACGCCATCACCGCCGCCCACAACCTGCTGGCGTCGATCATCGACAACCATATCCACTGGGGCAGCGAATCCGGACTGGATCCCCGTTACATCAGTTGGCGCCGGGTGATGGACCTGAACGACCGGGCCCTGCGCAACACGATCATCGGCTTGGGTGGTGCGGCACACGGGCTGCCCCGGGAAACCGGCTTCGACATCACCGTGGCGTCAGAAATCATGGCCATTCTCTGCATGTCGGACAGCCTGGCCGACCTGCGCCAGCGACTGGCGCGGATCATCGTCGGCCGTCGCCGCGACCTGTCGCCGGTCACCGTGGGCGACCTGGGCGCCGAAGGCGCCATGACTATCCTGCTGCGGGATGCCCTGCAACCCAACCTGGTGCAAAGCCTGGAGCACAATCCGGTCTTCATCCACGGCGGTCCGTTTGCCAACATCGCCCACGGCTGCAATTCGGTGATGGCCACCCGCTATGCCCTGAGCCTGAACGATGTGGTGGTCACCGAAGCCGGCTTCGGCGCCGATCTGGGGGCGGAGAAGTTTATCGACATCAAGTGCCGCCAGAGCGGGCTTCGGCCGGATGCGGCGGTGCTGGTCTGTACGGTCCGGGCGCTCAAGATGCAGGCGGGCACGGCTCGAAACAAACTGGCTACGCCGGATGTACAGGCGGTCTATACCGGCTCCGATAACCTGCAGCGGCATATCCGCAACCTGCGCCAGTTCGGACTGACGCCCGTTGTTTCCATCAACTGCTTTCCCTCTGACAGCGACGATGAAATCGCCGCTATCCAGGCCCTCTGCAACGACTGGGGCGTGCAGGCCATCCCGGCCCGGCATTGGGCTGAAGGCAGCGCCGGCGCCAGCGATCTGGCCCAGGCGGTGCTGGATCAGATGGACAGTGGCACGCCCGACGTCCAACTGCTCTACCCCGATGAACTGCCACTGGCCGAAAAGATCGAAACCATTGCCACGCGCCTCTATGACGCGGCCCGTGTCGACTTCTCGCCGGACGCGGCACGCCAACTGGAAGAATACGAACAGCTCGGTTTCGGCCACTTGCCGGTCTGTATCGCCAAGACCCAGTACAGTTTTTCCGCCAATGCCAAGTTGCGGGGCGCACCGAGCGGGCATGTATTGCCGGTACGGGAAGTCCGGTTATGTGCGGGCGCCGGATTCGTTGTGGCCGTCTGCGGTGACATTATGACCATGCCCGGCCTGCCACGGCATCCCGCGGCGCTTGATATGGGGCTGAATGCCGACGGCGACGTTTACGGGCTGGTATAGGAAGTGTTCAGAGAGTGCCGCTGCCAGACTTCCGATCGTCCGGCAGCGGCGTATAGGTGAAAACCCCGAATGTGGGTTCCGCCCGAGCGCGCTGGAGCGCTTCCGATGCGGGCGAGCGAAGTTCGAAGGCCTGCGTCGGTGCGGGCTGATCCATGGCGTTGATCGGGCGCACGTTGGCCCGCGCCGATCGCGGTGGCGTTCCCATGTACTTGCGGTAGCAGCGGCTGAAATGAGTGGCCGAGACGAAGCCACACATGGACGCGATTTCGACGATGGAGCAGGACGTTTGCTTGAGCAGCCGCCGCGCCCGGTCGAGTCGCAGTTTGAGATAGTAGCGCGAGGGCGTACAGCCCAGGTGTTTGAGGAACAGCCTTTCGAGCTGCCGCCGTGAAATCCCAGCCAGCTGAGCCAGTTCCCTGAGTTCGATTGGTTCCTCGATATTGGCTTCCATGAGCTGGGCGACTTCCGCCAGCTTGGGCTGGGCCACCGCCAGTTGGTGTCGAAGAGGGACCGGCTGCTGCTCACTGTCCTCACGCATCCGGTCGCACACGAACATATCGGAAATGGCATCGGCCAGGGACTGCCCGTGGCGGCGGCACAGCAGGTTCAGCATCAGGTGCAGCGGCACTTCGCCGCCGGTGCAGGTCATGCGGTCACGATCGACGGTGAACAGGCGATTGTTGCAGTGCACCCGGGGAAAACCTTCCTGCAGGGCGGCGAGGCACTCCCAGTGGGCGCTGCACCCATAACCATCCAGCAGCCCGGCACTGGCGAGCACATAGGCCCCGGTACACAGGGCCCCCAAAGTCACCTGTTTACGGGCGAGACTGCGCAGCCAGGAAACGTCGCGACTGGAAAAGCTCTGGGTGACGTCGATTCCCGCCACCACCAGCACCAGATCGAAATCCCGGGAGGTACCCGTCGCGGCGTCGGGAACCAGGGTAACGCCATCACTGGCGTGGACGGGCTGGCCGTCAACGGAGAGCAGCTGCCAGGTGTAAAGTTCTGAACCGGTGAGCTGATTGGCCATGCGCAGGGGTTCAATGGCGCTGGCCAGGGCCATGAGGGTGTAGTTCTCGATCAGCAGGAAGCCCACCCGATATGGCCGGGTCTCGCGGCTAACTGCATCGCCGTTGGTCGAGCCAGTCATGCCCTTACCCCTGAGGACGCTGTGGTCCTTGCTAGACCTCTTTCTCGACAATAAGCCTCACACGAACCAGGCGCAATGACTTATCGACGAGCGGCTTTCCGGTAGGCTCCGGGGCCAGTTTATGACGGCACCGTTTTGGGGCATGATCCAGATGCGACAGAATTCGGGCCGCATCTGTTCGTCTGCGACATCCTGAATAGATCCCGCTGGGGTTCGAACGGCGTCATGGGCCGGGTGAGCGGGACCGTCTGGGGCCATGGATGGCCCCAGTCGAGCGTACAGGGACGTATTTACAGCGTGTCCCGGTCAGCCGGCCCATGACGCCGCCCCGAGTGACCGTCTCAGGACCGCATCCTTTCATTGTCCGGATCATAAAGCGCCCGATAACCCACCGACTCAATCCGGATCCGGTACTTTTCACCGAAGTATTCCAATAGAAGCTCCCGACCTTCCTGGGCGTATGCGTGGGGAATGTAGCCCAGCAGGATAACCTTGCCGACCGATGGGCCGAAAGCAGCGCTGGTGTTGTAGGAACGTCGGCCCTCACTGTCCACCAGCACTTCGCCGGTCTCCGGATCGAGGATCGGCCACTGCCCCACCGGATAGCGAGCCACGCCTTTGGCGTCCCGGTTCTCCAGCATGGTAAGGGTACACAGATAAGCGGGTTGGGCCGGTCGCTCGCGTTGCTCCAGGTAGGCCGCCTTGCCGTGGAAGTCCGCTTCCTTGACCTTCTTGCGGGCCAGGTCCGCTTCATACAGGTTGTACTCGGTTTCCAGATCCACGTTCTGCAGGCGCAGGCTGTTTTCCAGGCGCCGAGTGTTGGCGTACGTCTCGATGCCCACCGGTGTGACGCCGGCTTCGAACAGCAGATCCCAGAGCCCCAGACCGTAGCTGAACGGCACATAAAGCTCCCAGCCCTGTTCGCCCACATAGGAAATGCGGAACGCCCAGACCGGAATGCCCTGCACCCAGATTTCCCTGGCCGTGGCGAAGGGGAACCGTTCGTTGGACAGCTCATCCGGATCATCCAGGAAGTGGGCCAGCGTCTCCCGCGCCTTCGGCCCCCAAAGGCCCAGGGTGGCCAGGGAATCGGTGCGGTCGTCCAGCCGGTAGCGGGTCAGACCCCGCTCTTGCGCCATGCGTCGGATCCAGACCAGGTCCCGGTGGCCGGTATCGCCGCCGCAAACCACCCGGTAGGCGTCTTCGGCCAGTCGGATAATGGTCAGGTCGGAATGAATACCCCCTTGGCCATCCAGGAAGTGGGTATAAACGCCCTTGCCGACCGGCGTGGTGCCGCCCACCCTGGCGACCGACAAGTATTCCATCAGCGCCTCGGCGTCCTGGCCGGAGATGTCGTAGATGGCAAAATGGGACAGGTTGATCATGCCCACGTTCTCGCTCATCTCCAGTTGCTCGGCGTTGGACACGTCCCAGAAATGCCGGCCGTCCCACTCGTTCTCCCGCACTGGAATCCTATCGCGGTACCTGGCCAGCAATGTGGCCTCGTTGGACTGGTAGCCGTGAGCCCGCTCCCAGCCGGCCGCTTCCATGAAGTAGCCGCCCAGCGCGACTTCCCGTAGATAGAACGGACTCGTACGCAACTGCCGGCCACTTTCGTAGGGTTCGCGTGGGTGGACGGCTGGCGTGTAGATTTTCTTGGCCACTTCATAGCAGCGGCCGTAAACGTAGCGGGAGGTCTTCTGGGCCGGATAGAAGCGGGCGATGTCGACGCTGTGCGGATCCATTTCCGGACAGCCGGTGGTCATCCAGTCCGCCAGCAGCTTGCCGGCCCCGGGACCATCCTTGACCCAGATGGCCTCGCAGAACCAGAGATTCCGCACTTCCGGCGTTTCGCCGATCATCGAGCCGCCATCCGGCGTCACCGACAACAGGCCATTGAACGAGCGTTTCTCTTCCCAGCCCAGTTCACCGAGGATCGGCGTCATCTCGATGGCTTTCTCGTAGGCATGCATGACCTGCTCCAGCGACAGGTCGCGCATGGAGGGCGACAGCCGCGCCTCGCCCGGCTCGGCGATGTCCCGGGCGTAGACCAGCCGCGGGTTTTCATGCTCGTAGTAGCCCCACTCCATGTGCCCGCCCTCAGTGGTGGACGGGTCGCCGGTGTCCCGCACGTAGGCGGAGTTGCCCTGGTCGCGGAACAGCGGCCAGACCAGCTCCTCGCCGGTGCCCTTGAGCGCCTCATAGGGTCCGAAGAACAGCAGAGGATGCTCCACCGGCATCAACGGCAGGGGCGCCCCGGCCGTGCGGGCCATCAACGGGCCCCAGATCCCGATGGTCAGCACGACGTATTTCGTCTTGATGTACCCCCGGTCGGTTTCCACACCCTGGACAACGCCGTCCTTGACGTCGATGCGCCGCGCCGGGGTGTTGGCAAACGCCTGAAGGTGGCCGCTGGCCACCGCCTCATCCACCAGATCCCCCGCCACAGTCTGTGAGCGTGGCACCACCAACCCCGCATCCGGGTCCCACAGGGCGCCCTGGATTTTGGTCTCGTCCACCAGGGGGAACAACTCCTTGGCCTGAGCCGGCGTGATCATGCTGACATTGGTGCCAAAGGCCCGACCCGAGCCCACCTTGCGGATCAGCTCCGCCATGCGCTCGTCGTCATCAATATGCGCGACTTCCATGCCGCCCTTTTTCAGGTAATTACCACGCTTGGCGTAAAACGCCTGACTGTATTTCGTGGTGTAGACGTTGAGCTTGTCGTGAGAGGTGGTGAAACAGAAATCGGAAGCGTGGGAGGTTGACCCGATGTCCGTCGGGATGGCGGATTTCTCGAGGCCGACGATGTTGGTCCAGCCCTGCTCGATCAGGTGATGGGCCACCGAGGCGCCGACGATGCCACCCTGCCCGATGATAACGACATCTGCACTTTCCGGAAGTTTTGCCATGCTCTTCCCCCGCTGCTGGGGCCTGACGGCCACTGAAGGATGAATCAGGCTGCATTCCGGGCTACCCTGAGAAACCAGCCTGCATTCAATCTGAATCCGAATCCCTATGGCTGCCTAATCGGATACGACACACAGTTGTCCAAAAGCGGCATTGGCGCCAGAAGGACCACTTTTCCGGTCGCCGCCGGCCAACGAGTTATCAGCGGCAAGTGGCTGGGCGTTGCGGCCAACGGCCACGATCAGAGGGTACAAGCGATGAGAGACAACACGGAGCGTTACGGGCAGGTCAGCCGTTTTTTGCATTGGGGGATGGCGCTGCTGATTTTATGGCAGTTCCTGAGTGCGATCGCCCACGCCCTGATCAAGGACACCCCGTTGGAGTCGTTCCTGTGGGGAACCCATAAACCGATGGGATTGCTACTGCTGGTATTGGTGGTGATCCGGGCCCTTTGGGCGCTGTCCAATTTGGCCAACAGGCCGGCAGCCATCAACAAGTTGGCGAAACTCGGTCACCTGGGGATCTACCTGCTACTGCTGATCATTCCTTCCCTCGCGCTGTTGCGCCAGTATGGCTCCGGCAAGCCATTCGAGCCTTTTGGCGTGCCTTTATTTGCCGGTTTTGAGGGTGAGGAAATCAACTGGATGACCGCGCCTGCCAATCTGCTTCACAGCTGGCTGGGCTGGCTGTTGCTGCTGACCATTATCGGTCACATCGCCTTCGTCATCCGTCATCGCCGCAAGGCAAACGAAGTCGATGTCTTGCCCCGCATGTGGGGCTGACGGCGTCAAAAATAGAGTAGAGACCATCCGGGATCGCGAAGGGCTGCGATCCCGAACAGGGTACGGCGCACCGGAACCAGCCGGTCGGCGACGTCTCAGACGCGGCGGCTGCGTCCGTTCTTCAAGCGGGAATAGGTGGCGGTGGCCACACCCAGCCAGGCGGCCAGCTGGTAATCCGGCACCCGCTCGACCAGTTCCGGATAGTCGCGCACCATGATCTGGTAGCGCTCTTCGGCACTGAGCGTCTGGCGCTCGAACTCGCGCATGGTGGAGCGCTCGGCCAGCTCTTCCATCAGGGCCAGGGCAAACTGGGCCCAGGCGCCTTCGCCGTCCTGCTTGATGCACTCACGGAACGGCAGGAAATCCGCCTCCCAGAGAGTGCATGGGGTGACGGTGGTCAGGCACAGGGTGTTGCGCTCGGAGCGGGTCCGGGCAAATACCGGCCAGATGGCGCTGCCTTCGTCAAAGAAGTGGTGGATGCTGACACGACCGTCCTCGTTCTTGCGATAGAGACGTGCAATGCCGTACTCGACGAGGTAGATCTTTTTCCAGGTGTTATGGCGTTTCTCGAGATTCACTTCCGCCCCGTAGGTGCGGTGCTCGAAAAGAGACGCCATGTCTTCCAGTAACTGCCGACGCTGACGGGAAAGCCGGTCCGGAATCCCCCAGCCCAGAACCCGTGCCAAACTGTTACGCAATGCCCGTAGACGCCCTTCGCCGGGATCCTTGGTGGACCAGCCGTAGGCTTCGGGAAATTCATTGGCAAGGCACGGTGCAGAGGACGGTTGGTTCAGGACGTGCGTGGCAGATGAAGCAAGTACATCATCGTGTTTACCCATTACATAACTCCACCCGAACGTGCGAAATCGTTAGCGCGCTATTATTGCATCGACTTTCACTCACAAAAACTGATTTATATTGCTATTATTGAGCAATATTTCTGATTGAATGCAGGATGTATGGACACCGAACTCGCTCGCACGTTCCTGGTCGTGGCCGAGACCGGCAGCTTCGTAAAAGCTGCCGACCGGCTGAACATTTCCCAGACCACCGTCACCGCCCGCATCCGCTCGCTGGAAACCCAGTTGGGGCAGGCCCTGTTCGAACGCGGTCGGCACGGCGCCAGTCTCACCCCCCAGGGGGATCGGTTCATGCCGTCGGCGATGTCGATCCTGCAGGTCTGGGAGCGCGCCCGACACGACGTCAACGTCTCCACCGAGCACGAGCATGTGCTCTCCGTCGGCGGCGAGCTGAGCCTGTGGAATCCGCTGTTGCTGAACTGGCTGGTATGGATGCGAAAGAACTGCCCGGAGATTGCCGTGCGCGCGGAGGTGGGCGATTCCACCAGCCTGATCGGCAAAGTCGAGCGCGGCATCCTGGATATCGCCGTGGTCTATTCGCCGCTCTACCACCCGGGCCTGGTGGTGGAAATGCTCGAGGAAGAACGCCTGATCATGGTGACCACCGACCCCTCCGGTTCCACGGCGGAGAACGAGCATTACGTCTACGTGGACTGGGGACCGGAATTCTCGTCACAGCATGACAAAGCCTTCCCCTCCCTGAAACGCTCCGGCATTTTCGTCGGCATGGGGCCAATGGGGCTGAGCTACATTCTGTCGGCCGGCGGCGCGGGCTATTTCCGGGAGCGGGCGATTCGCGGGCTGCTGGACGAGGGGCGGCTATTCCGCGTACCCAACGCGCCGGCCTTTCCCTACCCGTCCTATATGGTGACCACCGAGAGCGACCATCCCCAGGCCGCCATCGGCCGGGGCATGGTAGGCCTGCGCCGGGTTATCCGGGACGGTATGTCTCCCTGGGTCATGCCGGTATAATAGGCCAGGTATACGCGGCAACGCAGCCGCCGGTTCTCGGTATTCACCTACCGGGCCAATGGGACATTAGCCGTAGATGGCTTGTCAGGTTCCCGTGCAATCTTTAACCTTTAGAGACCACGGGCCTCGATGTAAAACGCTCCGGCGTTCCCGGCCCCGTAAAGATGGATTCCCCCTTTTCTAACCGTAGTGAGCAGCATTCCCCATGACTGATGGCGCCAGCAATCGCATTACCAGTGGTTCAAAATACCGCAGCGAGCAAGGATTCTCGGCCATCAAGGACGGCATCAAGCGGTCCGGTAACGCAGACAAACCGGTCAGCCGCAAACCCAGCTGGCTGCGCGCCCGCATGCCGGGTGGCGAGCGTTTCGACGCCGTGCGCCGCAATGTGGCCGAACACCGGCTGAGCACCGTCTGTCAGGAATCCCACTGTCCCAACATCGGTGAATGCTGGAACAACGGCACCGCCACTATCATGGTGATGGGATCGGTCTGCACCCGCGCCTGCAAGTTCTGTGCGGTTGATACCGGCAACCCGAAAGGCTGGCTGGACCAGGAAGAGCCCGAAAACACCGCCAAGTCCGTCGAACTGATGGGCCTGCGCTACATTGTGCTGACCTCCGTCGACCGGGACGACCTGGACGACGGCGGCGCCGCTCATTACGCCGCCTGCGTCAGCGCCATCAAGACCCGCACGCCGGAAGTTGCCGTTGAGGCGCTGACGCCGGACTTCGACGGCGTGCATTCTGCCATCGAGGCGGTTGTGGATTCCGGCCTGGACGTGTTCGCCCAGAACGTCGAGACCGTCGAGCGCCTGACCCACTACGTGCGCGACCCACGTGCCGGTTACGAGAAAACCCTCAAGGTACTGGAACACGCCAAGAAGCACCGCCCGGATGTCCTCACCAAGACCAGCATCATGCTGGGCCTGGGCGAGACCGACGAGGAAATCCTCCAGACCATGGATGACCTGCGCGCCGTGGGCGTCGATATCCTGACCCTGGGCCAGTACCTGCGCCCCACCCCGAACCACCTGCCGGTCGAACGCTACGTCACGCCGGAAGAGTTCAACCGTTATCGGGAAATCGGCCTGGAAAAAGGCTTTATGGAAGTCCCCTCTGGCCCCATGGTTCGCTCCAGCTATCGCGCGGACCGGGTGTTCGAGCAGAACAATCTGGGCCTGGCCATGCCAGCGGTGCCAACGCCGGAGAAGGACGAGAACCTGATCCCGATGAAGGCCGTGGACTGACAGACCGCACCGCCCGGAAATCGAAGCCAGCATCACGATGCTGGCTTTTTTGTGTCCGCTCGATCAGCCGGTAAATCTCGCCAGCACCGAACGCACGGACGACCGGTAGCCGCCGCCAAACAGGTTCAGGTGATTGAGCAAGTGGTAGAGGTTGTACAGCGGCACCCGCTCTTCCCAATCCGGTGCCAGATCGGCGTTGGCGGCATAAGCGGCGTAGAAGTCAGCGGACTGGCTGCCGAACAATGTGGTCATGGCAAGATCCGCCTCGGCCCAGCCGTAGTGGGCCGCCGGATCGATCAGGACCGGCTCGCCGTCCGGGCCGGCGTGGATGTTCCCGCTCCAGAGGTCGCCGTGGATCAGGCTGGGCGGTTGCTCCGGAATCCAGTCGGCCAGGCGGTGGGCAATGGTCTCCACTGCGCGCACGTCGGCCGCAGGCAGCAGCCCCTTGTCCCGGGCCAGACGGGCCTGGAACAACAGCCGGGCCTCGCCAAAAAAGGCGAAACCGTCCGCCATGCGCGGATTCGGTTGTGGCGTCAGGCCGCAGTAATTGTCGCAGGAAAAGCCGAAGGCACTGTCCGTGGCACGGTGCATCTTTGCCAGTTGCTCGCCCAGTTTGCGGCCAAAATCAGGCCCTGGCGAGCCGGACACCCATTCCAGCAAGAGCCCCTGATCCGACACGGCCAGCACCCGGGGAACCCGGATCGCACCGGTGGCCGACAGGGCTCGCAGGCCCTCCGCTTCGGCCTCGAAAAAGCCGGCCGGAGGCGCCTGATGAACCTTGAGAAAAACCGTCTCACCGTTTTCAAGCACGACACGAAACGCGTCGTTGATACTGCCGCCGCCCATGCCAGGGCGCTCATTCGCCGACGGCAGGCCGGCCTGGGTCAGCAGGGATTTGAGGATCGAATCCGTCGACATGAGGCACTCCTTTCGGCGTGTCTGTGCGGTGGTTACCGGTATTTGCCCCGATACAGCCGGCAGCGATTGCGCCCTTCCCGCTTGGCCTCATACAAGGCCCGGTCGGCGTCCCGGATCATTTGCTGCGGGGACAACTGAACGTCGGCCGCAAAGATCGGTGCTATGCCGGCCGTCAGTGTGTGGGTGATGGTTTTCCTCTCATACTCGGTCGGGTGCTCCGCGAAGTCCAGCCGGATCCGGTCGGCGATGGACAAAGCCACGTCTTCCGAAGGCACCTGCAGCAACAGGACAAATTCTTCCCCACCATACCGGATGCAGACGTCGGCAGGCCGGCAGGTGCGAGTCAGCATGTTCGCCAGATCCACCAATACGTGGTCCCCGGCCTCGTGGCCATGAGTGTCGTTGATCACTTTGAAGTGATCCAGGTCGATCAGGATCAGGAACACCGGCAGGTGGGTCCGCTCGAACCGCTCGCGGAACGTCTCATAGGCGATACTCAATCCACGTCGGTTATTGAGGCCGGTCAGCGGATCCTGGTGCGCCATGCGCAGGGCCAGGCGGCGATCGCGGTCCCAGCCCATCAGCCGTTCGCCCAGGGCCACCAGCAGCAGCAAGGCTTCCAGCACACCGGCGGCCTGGGCGAAGCCCAACGACTCCATCCCCCAATGCAGCCAGGGGGTGCCCGCACTGATCACGCTCAGGGCCAGACCGATGCCGTAAATCACCCAGGCAATGGCGTACCAGCGCGCGTAGTGCTGACCCTGGCGATAGGCCCAGAACCCCAGCGGCGCCAGCAGGATCAACGAGATCAAGCTAATGAATGACAGTACCAGCACCGGTTCATAGAGGCCGGCAAATCGCATCAGAATGCCCAGCACCATGACCGCCTGGATGCCCCTGATCGTCCGGTCGATGCCCGGAAAGCGCTGCCGGGTCCGTAGGAAGGTGCGGGAAAACTGGAAAGCACTGGCCGCCATCAATAAATAGAGAATGTGGAAGCCTTCGTTGTGCCAGAACACCGATTGGGGCCAAAGGAACTGGAAGGCGAATCCGTTGAGCAGCGCCCACATCAGCGTACTGGCCACCAGGAACACGGCATACTGGAAAAACAGCCACTGGCGCAGCAACCAGGCCCCGATCAGCGAAATGAACACCAGCACCAGCATGGCGCCGTAATACATCCCGTAAATAGCATACGACTGCCGCGATTGCGCCGCGAACCGATCGGCGTCGTCGAGTTTGATGTTCAGGCTGACGCTGTCCGGCTTTTCATAGGCCAGTCGCAGATAAAGCGTGGTGGAGCCGCCCGGGGGCGTGACATGATGGAACGCCAGCGTGCGGTAGTTCAGGGGGCGACTGTGGTAAGGCGCGCGGTCGGTGAGCGACAGCGTGTGCGGCGGCCCACCGTTATCGGCCCAGTAGACCGTCATCAGGTCGAGATAGGCGGTCTCGTGGCTCAATACCCAGCGCCGGGGCCGGTCGGCTTCGTTTCGCAGTTTGAGGCGCACCCAGAAAGCCTGGTTACTGATGCCCTGATTGACGTCCCGGTCGGTGAGCGGCCGGAACCTGTCCAGGGGCAACTGATCCAGCGTGGTGGCCTGTGGGGTGACCAGAAATTCCGCCGGAGAACGGAGGAGCTCGTCACCCAGATGCGAAATATCCAGTACGGGCGCCGGTGGAAGAGCTGCGGACGCAACACGGGCGACGCACAGTAAGCCTATAATAGTAACGAAAATAAATGATCTGACGACAGCGAACATGCCAGGGTCTGTTTCAATGAGTCGGTGCAAGTCTAGACGAAGTTGAAGCCCTAGTGTCCCGTCTGGTTAATTCGTTGATCTACTGAGCGCCTGAACGCTTTGAGAGCAAGGCGCGGTAGCGAAGGTTTGGCGGCCGGCGCTCCGGTGGTTCCAAATCGAGCTGCCGCAACACCGCTATCAAAGCGTTCAGGCGCTCCCGAAGGGCGCACCGCTGACGCCTCTGGACCTGCGTTGCCAACCCTGGATGTGGAACCACCACACCGGCGGGCTGGCGCCTTGGCCAGAGACGTCAGCGGTACGCAGTAGGTCAACGAATTAACCAGACGGGACACTATTCAGTTTTTCCGGGAACACGGTCGCTCGACCAAGGTCACATTCCGTAGGCGGCCAGCCAGGCTCTAGAATGGTAGTCATCATTTTCGACCACGTCACGGATGGAGACTGCGATGAGACGTGTTGTGATCACGGGCATGGGTATCGTGTCGTGCCTGGGAAACAGTATCGAAGCGGTGAATGACAGCCTGAAGACAGGCCGTTCCGGCATTCGCTTCAACGAAACCTACCGGGACCAGGGCTTCCGCAGCCAGGTCTCCGGCTCGGTCGATGTCGACACGTCGGTGATCGACCGCAAGGTACGCCGCTTCATGGGCCAGTCCGCGATGTACAGTTATCTGGCCATGCAGGAGGCCATCGAATCCGCCAAGCTCGACGAGAGCCTGATCTCCAACGACCGAACCGGTCTGATCGCCGGTTCCGGCGGTGCGTCCTGCTCCAGCCAGGTGGAAGCCGTGGACATCATGCGCGAGCGTGGCGTCAAACGGATTGGGCCGTACATGGTGCCGCGCATCATGACCAGCACCGTATCCGCCTGTCTGGCCACGGCCTACAAGATCCGCGGTGTGAACTATTCCATGTCCTCGGCCTGCGCCACAAGTGCTCACTGCATCGGGCACGCCATGGAACAGATCCAGGCCGGCAAACAGGACATCGTTTTTGCCGGCGGCGGCGAAGAGGAAGACTGGACCCTGACCATGCTGTTCGACGCCATGGGTGCCCTCTCAACCAAGTACAACGACGCACCGGAGACCGCCTCCCGTCCGTTCGACAGTGGCCGTGACGGCTTTGTCATCGCCGGTGGCGGCGGCATGCTGGTGGTCGAGGAGCTGGAACACGCGAAACAGCGTGGCGCCAATATCATCGCCGAACTGGTCGGCTACGGCGCCACCAGCGACGGCTACGACATGGTCGCACCGTCCGGCGAAGGGGCCCAGCGGTGCATGCACCAGGCTATGTCCACCGTCGACGGCAAGATCGACTACATCAACGCGCACGGCACCAGCACGCCGGTGGGCGATGTGGCCGAGATGGGCGCGGTTCGCAAGACGTTTGGCGAGCACATTCCGGCCATTTCCTCGACCAAGTCGCTGTCCGGCCATTCCCTGGGTGCGGCCGGTGTCCACGAAGCGATTTATTCGCTGCTGATGCTGCAGAACGGCTACATCGCCGGTACCAGGAACTACCATTCGCCGGATGCGGAAATTGCGCATATGCCGATCGTTGGCCCTGATGCAAAGTCCGCTCATCTGGACCGCGTTATGTCGAACAGTTTCGGTTTTGGTGGCACCAACGCCTCGCTGGTCTTCCAGCGTTTCAACGGCTGAACTGACAAGCAGGTCGCCCTCCCTCGGTGAGGGCGGACCTTCCCCTGAACGACGCGCACCCGTAAAGTTGGCAAATAGGGCCTGTCGCCTTTAAGGTGGGTACAGTGGAAACGGAACGGGGAAAGGTCATTCAAATGGGCGAACGCATCTCCACTTTGCGCGCCTCCGCGCTGAAATCAAGCTGCCAGGAATGCAGTCTCAGCAATCTCTGTCTTCCCCTGGCCGTCAGCGAGAACGAGATCGAACGTCTCGAGGATGTGGTGCAGCAGGGACGGACCATTGATCGCGGGAAACATGTGTTCCGCCAGAAGGATCCGTTCAAGGCCTGCTACGCCGTTCGCAGTGGCGCGGTCAAGACTTACATCATCGCCGACTCCGGCGAAGAGCAGATTACCGGCTTTTACCTGCCCGGCGAGATCATCGGCCTGGACAGCATGGGGCCGGAGGGGTATTCCTGTTCTGCCAAGGCACTAGAACGCAGCAGTTTCTGCGAAATTCCGTTCAACCGTCTGGAAGAGCTCGCCACCCGGATTCCCTCGCTACAGCACCACTTCTTCCAGCTGATGAGCCAGGAAATCAAGAACAGCCACAACCTGTCGCTGCTGCTGAGCAAGAATTCGGCGGAGGAACGGATTGCCACGCTGCTGTTGTCCCTGTCCTCCCGCTTCAGCCGGCGCCGACTGTCGGCGACGAAGTTGATCCTGCCCATGCCCCGACATGACATTGCCAATTATCTGGGGCTGGCGGTGGAAACAGTCAGTCGTGTCATGACCCGCTTCCAGCGTCAGGGTCTGATCGACTCGCATGGCCGGGAAGTCACGCTGCAGGATATTGACGGCCTTCAGGCAGTAGCGCATGGCGGTTGCCAGAAAGGCGACTGACACCGCCGCAACGTCGCCGGATCAGTGAGTTTCCGGCTGGGCCGTCCCGGCAATCAGGGCGGCCTCCTCCTTGAGACGGGTGCGCCAGGGGTGCTGCTTGACACCGAAGGTGTTGCGGATCTTGATGCAGCCCAGCGTGGTGTTTTCCGGCTCCAGCTTGGCCCAGGCCGGCACCTTGTCCACCACGTGCACTTCCGACAGTTCCGGCAGCGCATTGACGATCTCCAGGCCCAGTTCGTACTGGCTGATTTCCTCGGCACCGGCGTACTGGTAGGTTCCCCACACTTCCGCCCCGCAATCGATCTGCAACACCAACGCCCGGATGACTCGCGCCAGGTCCCTCAGGGCCACCGGCTGGCCTCGATGGCGGCTGGACAATTCCAGCTGCGTCGCACCTTCGGCCGAGGCGCTGATCTTGCGGATAAATCGATCCAGACTCCAGCCCGTGCGCAGGATCAGGTGCCTGGGTAATAGCGTGCGCAGCGCCTGTTCACACTCCCACTGCCAGTTGCCGAGCTGACTGAACGGCTGCCCCGGGTTGGAGGTGATGTAGGCACTCTGCTTACGCCCGTCGAACACATAGCAGGTGGACAGCTGGATCAGGGCGATGTCGTGGGCACGGGCGTGCTCGGCCAGCGCCATGGGAATGGAGAAGGTCCACTCGCGAATCGTCTCCGGATCGCGCTCGGCGGCCTCAGGATCGTTGTGCCAGAGGGTATTGACGATCAGGTCCGTTTCCTCGGGAATCCAGTCTTCCAGCGCGGCGGGATCCACGCCGTCCGGACTGCGGATCAACAGCGGCCGGATCGCCAGCGAGGTGCCTCGCAGCGTCTCCAGCACCAGGCGTCCCAGGGGACCGTAATCGTGTACAACCAGAACATTCACGCGGGTCAATCAACTCCAGATCAGTCAGCAAGTGGACGGTTTTTGGCATTCCGAATGCGGCAGCATGCCACCGCAGTGCCGGCAGACTCAATCCCCGCTGGCACGAGTGACAGTGGGTGCCGAGGGCTCCAGCCAATGGCCCCGGATCAGACCCGAATAGAATAAGGCATCGGCGCTGATTCCGCATCCGTCTCGACATCGACAGAGTCGGCTATCGGATCCGCGCGGCTTTCGAATCCGATCCATCGACACAGGGATACGCATGCTCAAACAACAAAGCCACATCGTCGCCCCCATTCCCGACGCTCTCCGTAACAAGGCCCTGCTCACCGTCGAGGAGCTACGTTCCCGCGGCAAGGCGGACAAGCAGGCCATTGACGAGCTCTACGGCCTGATTATCGAGCTGACCGAAGAGGGGCTGGATTTCTTCTTCCTGGAGCCGCTGCGCCGGCTGCGCGCCAGCAGCATGTTGATGGGCATGGCCAAAATGGGCATCGGCAGCATGCTCAAGGGCAGCAAGATGGTGATTCACAAGGTCCTGAAGAAGCTGGACGACAAGAGCCTGGCGTCCATCCTCGACTTTATCGAAGAGATCATCTGCGAGCCTGAAAACGCCGCCTGAGGCCATCCGGGGCGGTGGCTACTGCCCCGAAATATCACCGTCGTAGACACGCGGTACCCGTGCCGTAACGCCGGTCAGCAATTCGTAGCCAATGGTGTCGGCACAACGCGCCACCTCATCCACCGGCACATGGGCACCCCAGAGCTCCACGCTATCCCCCGGTCGGGCATGAGGCGCCGCCGTCAGGTCCACCGCCAGCATGTCCATCGACACCCGTCCCAGCGTACAGGCCCGGGCGCCGGCCACCCAGACGGGTGTGCCGGTCGGGGCATGACGCGGGTAACCGTCGCCATAACCGATGCTGACGATACCCATGGGCGTCGGCCGCTCCGCCCGCCAGGTGGCGCCGTAACCGACGCTTTCTCCCGGCTGGAGGGTACGAACGGCGGTGATCCGGGACTCCAGCGACATGACCGCCCTCAGCCCGAGCTCCGCGGCGGACTCGACAATCATCGGCGAGGCGCCGTAGAGCATGATACCCGGGCGCGTCCAGTGGAACCGGGGCGAGTCGACGCGAAAATGACCGGCTGAATTGGCCGCGCTGAATTCAAGATCGGGAAAGCGGGAAGAGAGCTCGCTGAAAATGCCGTTCTGATAATCCGTCATGGGATCATCGCGATCGTCGGCACAGGCGTAGTGGGTCACCATGCCTTTGAGGGTGACCCCGGCGATCGCTCGCAATCGCTGCACGACGGCTTCCACAGCGGCGGGCGCAAAACCCAGCCGGTTCATGCCGGTGTTGACCTTGAGCCACACTGTGACGGCCTGACCGGCCGACTCCAACGCCGCGACTTGATGGTCGCTGTGAATCACGGGCTCCAGTTCCAGCTCCGCACAGGCGGTCACATCGGCGTCGTCATGGAATCCCTGGAGCAACACGATGGGCTGGCGGATACCCGCCTCACGTAAACGCTCGGCCTCTTCCAGGCAGGCCACTGCGAACCGTTCGGCCTGGTCGGACAGCGCCCGGGCCACCGGTTCCAGACCGTGTCCGTATCCGTCCGCCTTGACCACCGCCATGGCCTTGGCATTCCCCGACTGGCGCTGGGCCAGTGCATAATTATGCCGAAGAGCCGAAAGATCGATGCGCGCCCGGGTGTGCCGTCCCATCAATAATCTCCACCGTAATCGCCGTGGGCCAGATCCTCGAACTTGGTGTACTTGCCAATGAAGGCCAGTCGGACGGTACCGATCGGACCGTTCCGCTGCTTACCAATGATGATTTCAGCGATGCCCTTGTCGGGGCTGTCCTCGTGGTAGACCTCATCCCGGTAGATGAACATGATGACGTCGGCGTCCTGCTCGATCGCACCGGATTCCCGCAGGTCCGAGTTAACCGGTCGCTTGTTGGGGCGCTGCTCCAGACTCCGGTTAAGCTGCGACAGGGCCACCACAGGGCACTGCAGTTCCTTGGCCAGGGCCTTCAGGGAGCGCGAGATTTCGGAAATTTCCGCCGTCCGGCCCTCGGTATTGCCCGGCACCCGCATCAGCTGCAGGTAGTCGACCATGATCAGACCGATCTCACCGTCATTCTCCCGCGCCACACGGCGCGCCCGGGAGCGCATTTCGGTCGGACTCAGACCAGGGGTGTCGTCGATGTAGAGCGGTTTGTCCTTCAGCAGACTGACCGCGGACGTCAGCCTCGGCCAGTCTTCTTCTTCCAGCTTGCCGCTCCGCATCCGGGTCTGGTCGATGCGGCCGAGGGAGGACAGCATCCGCATGACGATGGAATCGGCCGGCATCTCCATACTGAACACCAGGGCCGGCTTGTTGCTGCCCAACAGGGCGTTTTCTACCACGTTCATGGAGAAGGTGGTCTTACCCATGGAGGGACGACCGGCGATGATGATCAGGTCCGACGGCTGCATCCCCGACGTCCACTCGTCCAGATCCTTGAACCCGGTGGTGATGCCCGTGATCGCATCACCGGATTCAAAAAGCTCCTCGATACGCCCCAGCGCCTTGGTCAGGATCGGGTTAATGGCCTGGGGACCGGAACCCTCCTTGGTCCGGGATTCGGCAATCTGGAAGACGTTGCGCTCAGCCTCGTCCAGGAGCTCATCACTGGTGCGCCCCTGGGGATTGAACGCCGATTCCGCGATATTGCCGGACACTTCGATCATCTGACGCAACACCGAGCGTTCACGGACGATCTGGGCGTAGGCCTTGATATTGGACGCCCCCGGCGTCTTCTCAGCCATTTCCGCCAGGTAGGTCAGGCCGCCGGCGTCCTCAAGATCCCCGGCCCGGTCGAGAAACTCGCTCAGCGTCACGACGTCCAGCGGTTCCCCTTCCCCGGCCAGACGCTCGATGGCGGCGTAAATCAGGCGATGATCCTGGCGGTAGAAGTCGGCGGAGGCGATGACTTCCGAGACGGCATCCCACTTGCTGTTGTCCAGCATCAGACCGCCCAGGACCGCCTGCTCGGCCTCTATGGAATGCGGGGGAACCTTGATACGCGAGGTATCGGAGTCAGGGATGGTCTGCTTTACAATGGGATTTGCCATGATACCGCTTACTGAATCCAGCAATGATGGAAGTGGAGCGATCTAAGATAACCGCCGATGGAAAGCGCGACAAGCGATCCGCGCTGGTTTTAATTTGCGCCCCAGAGACACAGAAAGGCCCGGCAGACGTGGAGGTCTGCCGGGCCTTCCGGCACGGCCGTGTTCGGGCAATGCGCTCGCCGACCGACCTCCCACAGGGAAGGCCGGTCCGCTCAGCGATTACTCGGAAACGACAGTGATCTTGACGCTGACTTCGACGTCGGTGTGCAGCTGCAGCTCGATGTCGTATTCGCCGATCGCGCGCAACGGGCCTTCCGGCATCCGTACTTCGCTCTTCTCGACTTCCGTACCACCGGCTGTCACCGCGTCAGCGATGTCACGCACACCGATAGAACCGAACAGCTTGCCTTCGTCACCCGCTTTGGAGGTGATGGTGAAGGCGGCACCGTCCAGCTTCTCGGCACGGGCCTGGGCAGCTGCCAGACGCTCGGCCGCGGCTTTTTCCAGTTCGGCACGACGTGCTTCGAATTCCTGAACGTTGGATTCAGTCGCCGGAACCGCCTTGCCAAACGGCAGCAGGAAGTTACGACCGTAACCCGCTTTTACTTTGACCTTGTCACCCAGGGAGCCCAGGTTTGCGACTTTCTCGAGCAGAATAACTTCCATCTCGTTAACCTCTTCGTACTTTATTCTGCCGGCTCAGAGGGCTTTAAGCGTCCCCTGAAATCCAGCCAGCTATCCACAAACGCCAATATAAGCAACAACAACATCAGACTCGGGCTTAACAGCACCAGGGCCAGGTAGAACAGCACCAGCCACTGGATGCTCATGTTCCGGACGCCGACGATGCCGTGGATCATGGCCAGTCCCGCAAACATCAGCGGAACCGCAGCCGCCCAACTGACCAGGGCGGTGTTCACGCCCAGCAGTGGTGCGCCAAACATGATCGCCACACACAACACGGCGACGGGCCGGCTCAGTCGCAGGGCATGGAACTCGCTCCGGAAACCGCCCGGATTGTAGAGTGCGGCCTGCCAACTGCGCGCCAAGATCAACACGGCAACCGCCAGCAATTGGTAGGTCCCTGCCATACTGGCACTCATGACCTGCCGGAACACACTCTCGAGTCGTCCACCCAGCTCACTGGCGACATCCGGGTTGTACTGCTGGTAAAACGCAATCCCGGTATTCACCAGATCCTTGAGCAACTGGGGAAACAGCAGCGGCAGCAACACACCGGTTACCAGCGCCAGACCGCTTCCGGTCAGCAACGCCTTTTCCCAGGAGGTCGTGGTGCGTAACACCACCACCATCAAAAACACCTGGATCAAGACGAACAGAGCGGTCGGATCATTGCCCAACCAGCTCCAGCCCAGAGCCGGCAGCAGCGCCCAGAGTCCGACGTTGAGTCCCTGGGACAGACCCAGTCTCAATGTGACCAGGCCGACTACGGCCGCTCCAATCCAGAAAAGAAAGGGAAGCGCGGTGGCTACCGCCGCTACCCCACTCGCCTGCAGGGGACCGCGCATCGCAAATTGCGCTAATGCACGCATGGTCCCGAGTCCTGTTACCGCTTAATTGTCGTGGCTATCGGTATACGGCAGCAGGGCCAGGTAGCGCGCGCGCTTGATCGCGGTCGCCAGCTGACGCTGGTAGCGTGCCTTGGTACCGGTGATACGGCTGGGCACGATTTTGCCGGTTTCAGTGATATAACCTTTCAGGGTGTCCAGATCCTTGTAATCGATCTCTTTGACACCTTCTGCCGTGAAGCGGCAGAACTTACGACGTCTGAAAAAACGAGCCATGCTTTAACTCCTCAACAACCGGTGATGGATTACTCTTCTTCCTGCGTGCTGGCCGCCGGGCGACGCTCGCTGGACTCCTGGGAACGACGCGGACGGTCGTCGCCTGAACGACGCTCTTCACGGTTCTCGGAAGCCTTCATCGGGGACGCATCGGTATCCGCGTCGTCGCGACGAATCACCAGATCACGGATGATTGCATCATTGAAACGGAAGTTGTGAGTCAGCTCGTCGAGCACGTCCTGTGAACATTCGACGTTGAACAGAACGTAGTGAGCCTTGTGGATCTTGTTGATCGGGTATGCCAGGTGACGACGGCCCCAGTCTTCAAGACGGTGTACAGCACCACCGGCTTCGGTGATGGTGTTGGTATAACGCTCGATCATCGCGGGCACCTGCTCGCTCTGATCCGGGTGTACCATGATAACGATTTCGTAGTGACGCATGAGTTCTCCCTACGGATTAAACAGCCTCAGCCAGGATGCCCTGGTAGAAGCAAGGAGCTGGTATCAAATACCAGATTTCAGTCCGGTTTCCCGGTTTCCCGGTTTCTCTGCCGCTGTCGGCAGACAATAGAAAACCACCCCCAATTTAGGGGGTGGCGTATTTTAGGCAAGCATGGAGTTGATTGCAAGGTAATCAGCTGCTGCGCTGACGCACTGCCTCATAAAGACAAACACCCGTCGCCACGGAGACGTTCAGACTCTCCACCGTGCCGTTCATCGGGATATTGATAAGGGCATCGCAGTGCTCACGGGTCAGGCGCCGCATCCCCTTGCCTTCGGCCCCCATCACCAGGGCCACCGGGCCCTTGAAATCGGCCTGATAGAGCGTGGCATCCGCTTCGCCGGCGGTGCCGACGATCCAGACGCCGGCATCCTGAATCGAGCGCATGAAGCGGGCCAGATTGGTCACCCGGACCAGCGGCACGGATTCGGCCGCCCCACAGGCCACTTTACGCACCGTCGGGTTGAGCGAGGCGGACTTGTCCTTGGGCACCACCACCGCCTGCACGCCGGCGGCATCGGCGCTGCGCAAACAGGCCCCGAGATTGTGCGGATCGGTCACCCCGTCGAGAATCAGCAGGAAAGGCGCCGACCAGCCCGACAAGGCGGCCAGCAAATCATCTTCCTGCCATTCGCGGCTGGGCGCGACCGCCGCCACGATGCCCTGGTGGACGCCATCGACCCGACTATCCAGCTCTCGACGATGGACAATGTCCCAACGCACACCTTGAGCATCGAGCGCGCCGGTGATGGCCTGTGCCCGCTTGTCCTGACGTCCGGTCTGAATCCAGACCTGCTGCAACCGTGCGGGATCGCGCTTGAGAACGGCGTCCACGGCGTGCCAGCCAAAGATAAACTCCTGCGCCACTTATTGACCCTTACCTGACTTCTTCTTTTTGGCGCCACCCGCCGCGGGCCCCTGCTTGGGCTTACCGCTGGATGACGGCGCCTTGCCTTTCTTCCTGCCTGACGGTTTACCCGACGTCTTCTGGGCTTCGCGGGCCGCCTCCTGGGCGAGCATTTCCTTGGCACTCAGCGGCTTATTGCCCTTGCCGCCGGCGCTGCGCGACTTGCGGCTGCGCGAGCCCCGCTTGTCATCGAACTTTTTAGCGCCGCGCTCGCCCTTGGCCGGCAGCGCATCGCGATCCGCCTTGCGGCGACGCGGCTCGCTGACCAGCTCCAGATCAATCTTGCGGTCTTCGAGCCCTACGCGCACCACCTGTACCCGGACGGCATCACCCAACCGGAAACTGATGGCGGTACGCTCACCGACCAGGCGGTGCTTGGCCGCATCGTGATGAAAATAGTCACCGCTGAGCGTGGACACGTGAACCAAACCCTCGATGTAGACCCCATCCAGCTCCACAAAGAACCCGAACGGCACCACGGAGGCAATCAGCCCGTCGTATTCTTCGCCGACGTGCTCCTTGAGGTACTCGCACTTCAGCCAGGCCATGACGTCGCGGGTGGCGTCGTCCGCACGGCGCTCGGTCATCGAACAGTGTTCGCCCAGTTGAACCATGCGGGCATGGTCGTAGGGGTAGTTCGCCAGCTCGTCGTCACGCTGATCCGGCTTAACGACGGTGTCATCGTTATTGTCGCCGTGGATGACCGACTTGATCGCACGATGCACGATCAGGTCCGGATAACGCCGGATGGGCGAGGTGAAGTGAGCGTAGCTGGCAAAGCCCAGCCCGAAGTGACCGCTTTCTTCCGGACTGTAGACCGCCTGACTCAGGCTGCGCAGCATGACCATCTGGATCACGCCGGCATCCGGACGATCCCGCACCTGCTCCAGCAGGGCCTGATAATCCGCGGAGGTCGGCTTTTCGCCGCCGCCCAGTTGAAGACCGAGCTCGCCCAGGAACAGGCGCACCGCCGCCAGGCGCTCTTCCGCGGGTCCATCGTGGACCCGGTAAAGCGCCGGCATCTTGTGCCGCTTCAGGAAGCGGGCCGTGGCCACGTTGGCGCACAGCATGCACTCCTCGACAATCTTGTGGGCGTCGTTGCGCTGGACCGGGACAATTTCCTCGATCTTACGGGAAGCGTCGAAAATGACGCGGGTCTCGGTGGTTTCGAAATCGATCGCGCCACGCTCAGTCCGGGCGGCCCTCAGCACCTTGTACAAGGCGTAGAGATCGTCCAGATGCGGCGCCACATGCGCATACTGGGAGCGCAATTTCCTGCCGATACCGGAACCGGGCCGCTCCAGCATGTCGCTGACTGACGTGTAGGTCAGGCGCGCCTTGGAGTGCATCACGCCCTGGTAAAACGTATAGCTGCTGATCCGGCCATTGGCGCTGATGGTCATATCACTGACCAGACACAGCCGATCCACTTCCGGGTTCAGGGAGCACAGGCCGTTGGAGAGCTTCTCCGGCAGCATGGGCACCACGTGATCCGGGAAATAGACCGAGTTGCCCCGCTCCAGGGCCTGCTCGTCCAGCGGCGAACCGGGACGCACATAATGGGAAACGTCGGCGATGGCGACCACCAGCCGGAACCCGCCCCGCGGACGACGCTCGCAGAAAATGGCGTCATCGAAGTCGCGCGCGTCCTCGCCATCGATCGTCACCAGCGGCAGGTCCCGCAGGTCCACCCGATGCGCCTTGTCCGGCTCACTGACCGTTTCCGAGATAGCGGCGGCCTGCTCGCCGACCGCCTGGGGCCAGGCGTGCGGAATGTCGTAGGAACGGATCGCGACGGCGATCTCCATACCCGGCGCCATATGATCACCGAGCACCTCGACAACGCGGCCCGTAGGCTTAGTGCGCACCGTAGGCTGGCGCATCACCTCGACCACCACGTACTGGCCGTGACGGGCCTCGCCGCAATCGTCTTCGGCCACCATCACGTCCTGGTTGATCCGGGGATTTTCCGGAACCACAAAGGAGATGCCGCTTTCGCGGAAGAGACGCCCCACAATCTGCTGACTGCGACGCTCCAGAACTTCGACAATACGCCCTTCCCGGCGCCCCCGGTCATCGACCTGATCCACCCGCGCCGCGACACGGTCACCGTGAATCACCTGCCGCATTTCACGGGCACTGAGGAACAGATCGCTGCTGCCGTCGTCCGGCACGAGGAAACCAAAGCCCTCGCGATGCCCCTGGACGCGCCCGGAGATCAGGTCCGCCTCGTCGATCGGCAGATAGGCGCCCCGGCGGTTGCAGATCAACTGACCATCGCGACACATGGCGATCAGCCGGCGGCGCAACGCCTCGATGCCTTCCGGTGAGGTCTGCTCGAGTTCGGTACACAGGGTTTCATGGGTGGCGGGCGCGCCGCGCTCGCGCAGGTGAGCCAGGATGAACTCGCGGCTCTGGATAGGGTTTTCGTATTTTTTGGCCTCACGGTTCGCGTGAGGGTCATCACTATTCGCTTTTTTCTTGGATACCATTAAAAAGAATGCCTTAAGCCGGCAGCCCGATACAGGAAACAAAAACAGAGGCTGCGGTTGATTGTGGCTGAAGTATAACCCCGACGGTGCGGAGATACCTAAAAACAGGGGATCGACAACATGACGGGGAAGTAAAGATGCCACTTCTTGAGGGAAGAAGTGGTGCCGAGGAGAGGACTTGAACCTCCACGGGGTTGCCCCCACTAGCACCTGAAGCTAGCGCGTCTACCAATTTCGCCACCTCGGCAGATGACTTGCAGTCAGCGCTCGGTTAAACCCTTGCCGTTCCAGGCACATGATTTATCGGGCTTTCTGCTTCCAGTGAAAGGCTGTCCCTCACCAGATGGCGCGTACTTTAATCATTCGGATTTCAGCTGTCAAACATTTTTCCTGAATTTTTTCGTCTCTCTTTTCTTCCGCGTTCCTATCACACCAGCGCGCCGCTGGCCGAACACTATAGCGTATCGGCCAGGTAATCGGACAGGCGGATATACTGGTAACGCACGATGCCATAGAGCTGACTGCTCACCAGCCGGGAGTGCACCCCGCCACAGGTCCATTCGTCGTGGCCCGCCTGGTACTGGGCCAGGCGCGCCTGACGGACCAGGCCGTTCTGGTCCTCATCGACAAAGTCCTCATCCCTGACACCGTCGTAATCCCACTGCAGCAATGATCCGGTATCGATCGCCGCATCAAAGAACACCCGACGCAGGAGTTGTTGGCGTCCGTCGCGAACGTCCCAATCCAGCTTCAGACCGGTGACCTCGCCAGTGGATGCCACGACAGCGTCGTCCATGCCCGTCGCATCGCCGACATACCGGTAGCTCTGCTGGGCGGACACCACCCGCGCCGCATCCTGATTGTCGCCCGCAATCGCGTCCAGACAGGGAACCACATCGCCTTCCAGCGTCATGGCCTGACCGCCCAGGCCGGAGGTAGTGTAGGAGTAGGCCGGATCGACCGCATACCCATCGCCGACCGGCGTGACACTTTCACCGTCCAAGGTAACGGCCTGCAGAACGCCCTGTTCGTTGTAATTCAGCTGGTAGACCTGTTGGGGCGTGTCTCCCAGCTCACTGGAGGGCGCTGAGCCGTGACAACTGGTGGCGGAATAGAACGAGGCCGTGCCGCTGTCCCAATCGAACACCAAACGTTCATTGACGTCATCGTCGTCCCAATAAGGCCGGCTGGTGTTGTAATCCAGGTAGAAGCCATCCAATCCTTGGACATTGAGTTCGGCAACCCGGCCATGCACCCGGGCCAGGCGCGCGATTTCCGTCAGCGATGGGGTCATGCAGCCGTCGGCATCGATTCGCTGCAGCACGCCGGCTTCGCTGTAATAGAACGTCAGTTCAGCGGCGATGCTGGCATTGCTCTCCAGGGCGCTGTCGCCGGTGGGCACGCCCTGGTCCGGCGCGCTGACGGTCAGGGACTGCAGCAGCACCGGGTTTTCAAGATCCAGTGGCACCTCCGGAATGGCCACGGACGATACATCCACGTTGCTGTATAGACCGCCGCTGCCGACCGCGTCGTCCACCGCCCGGACCACCTCATCGGCGTAGCCGTTGTAGCTCAGGCGCATGATGCGCAGCGCTTCCGTAGAGAACGGGGCCACTTTGCCATCGGAGCTGACCAGCGCCGATTCCATATCGTCGGGGAACTGGGCCGCCAGGAAGCGGGCCATGGCCTGGGCGTAGGCATGGGCACGATCGTCACCGGCCCGGACATAGTCGCCGGTCAGGTTGATGCCCGACAGGCGCTGACCGAGATCGGTGGTGACATCCAGGTCCCCCGCCACCAGGAAACGACGCGCATCCACCAGGGTGGTCAACGGCGAGTCAAAACGGACACCGGGTGGCGCCGACATCATATAGGCCGCCTGTTGCACCACATTACCGGCGTCGGTTTCCTCTTCCGTGACGCCGGGAATAACGGTCACTACCAGCGGGTAGTCGCGCCAGTCCAGATCCGCGGCCTGAGCGGCATCAAGCTGCAGCGCCGAGAGATCGAGGGTATAGACGCCTCCGGCACCGGTGATCGCGGTGGGCTCACCGCCGGCGAGTGTGATGGTCCGTTCCGGGTTGGTGCCCACCGTCACGTCGACGCTGCCGCCGTCATACTGGTAGTCGCCATCGAGATCGAGCCAGACGCGTGCCTTGTCGAGGTAGCCGTCAATCACGCGCCCGCTGACGTCTTCCGACGCGGGTTCGTAGAGTCCGTCCGTATCGCGGCCGTCCACCGGTGAGTCCGGCAATTCGCCGTCACCACAGGCTGTGAGCAGGAGCAGGCAGGCACCGGTCAGGAGAAATCGTGAACGCGTCATGGCAGCAACCGTTGTCCTTGTTATAGCTGTCGGAGGCTCCACTGTAGGCGATGGCCGGGCGGCTATCCTTGATAGGCTTGGCAATTTGTAAATTTGGGTAACCGGCGGGCGCTATAAGAAAAAGAGAAGGCCCGGCAGGGGCAGCACCTGCCGGACGCTGCAGGACATCAGATGGAACGGGCCACGATCTCCTTCATGATCTCGTTGGTGCCGGCATAGATCCGCTGCACCCGCGAATCCGCCCAGGCGCGGGCGATGGGGTATTCCCACATATAGCCGTAGCCGCCGTGCAGTTGCACGCATTCATCCATAACCCGGCACTGCAGGTCGGTGGTCCACTGCTTGAGCATGGCGGCGGTCGGAATGTCCAGCTTCTTCTCGAGGTGCAGTTCCAGGCAGCGATCCACGAAGACCCGGGCGGCGGTGATGTCCGCTTTCATCTCCGCCATCTTGAAGCGGGTGTTCTGGAAGCCAAGGATCGGCTTACCAAAAGCCTTGCGCTCTTTGACGTAGTCCCGGGTCCAGTCCCAGGCGGCTTCCGCCGCGGCCACCGCGGTCAGGGCAACTTGCAGACGCTCCGCCGGCAGCTCCTGCATCAGCTGCATGAAGCCCTGCCCTTCGTGACTGCCCAGCAGGTTGCCCACGGGCACTTTCACGTCCTGGAAAAACAGCTCTGAGGTGTCCTGGGCCTTCAATCCCACCTTTTCCAGATTCTGGCCGCGCTCGAAACCTTCCCAGGCCGTTTCCACCAGGAGCAGACTGGTCCCTTTGGCGCCTTCCTTGGGATCGGTCTTGGCAACGACGATCACCAGATCCGCCATCTGGCCATTGGTGATGAAGGTCTTGGACCCGTTGAGGATGTAGTGATCGCCCTCCCGGACGGCGCTGGTTTTCACCCCCTGCAGATCCGACCCGGCGCCCGGCTCGGTCATGGCGATGGCGCCGATCATGTCGCCGCTAGCCAGCTTGGGCAGGTAGGCCTGCTTCTGTTCCTCAGTGCCGTAGTTGAGGATGTACGGCGCCACGATGTCCGAGTGCAACGCCCACCCCAGGCCGGAGGTGGAGGCCCGCACGATCTCCTCCATGATCACCGCGCTGTAACGGAAATCAGCGCCGACGCCGCCGTATTCCTCGGGCAGGCACGGACACAGAAAACCCAGCTCACCGGCCTTGCGCCAGATGTCCCGGCTGACCTGACCGTCCTTTTCCCATTGGGCGTGGTGCGGCACAGCCTCCTGCTGGAGGAATTTGCGGACGGAATCCCGGAAGCCTTCGAGATCGGCGTCAAACAGCGTGCGTGGAATCATGATAAACCTCTGCGTTTTTGTTATGGGCGCCGCCGGCTGAACGTCAGGGGCGCCTCAAGCGTGTGGTGTCAGAGGTTTTCAGTCTCCGGCGGCGGGCCCGGAGCCACAATGGTGAAAAGCATCAATCCGCTTGGCTAAAACGACCGCGGCGCCCGAAGGCGCCGCAACAAAGACAACAGGGTGAGCCGACCGGGTCAGCCGAAGTAATCCGAGTAGGCGTTGTAGAAATGCTGCGCGGCCCGGCCGCTGCGGCCGCCCTTACCCAGCGCAAACCGGATCGCCAGCTTGTGCAGCTCGCCCCGGTCCTCCACCTGCGGGAAGAGCGCGTCCACCAGGTGCAAGTACGCGTCCTGGTTGAACGGGTAGAACGACAGCCAGAGACCGAACCGGTCGGACAGGGAAACCTGCTCCTCGATCGCTTCCCCCGGATGCAATTCGCCGTCGACCACCTGGGCCTGCTGGTTATCCGCCATGTATTCCGGCATCAGATGGCGGCGATTGGAGGTGGCGTAGACCTTGATGTTTTCCGGCGGACTCTCGATGGAACCCTCCATCACACTCTTCAGGGCCTTATAGGTGCCCTCGCCCCGCTCGAACGACAGGTCGTCGGAGAAAATGATGAAACGGTAATCCAGGTCGCGCAGGTCATCGACGATTTCCGGCAGGTACAGCAGGTCGTCCCGATCCACCTCCACGATCCGCAAACCCTGGTCGAAGTAAGTGTTGAGGATCGCCTTGATCAGCGACGACTTGCCGGTTCCACGCGCGCCCCACAGCAAGGCGTTGTTGGACGGCTGCCCGCGCAGGAAGCGTTCGGTATTGGTAACCAGCTTCTGCTTTTGCGGTTCCACTTCCAGCAATTGGTCAAGGCGCACCGGATCGATCTGCTTCACGGGACGCAGCGCGTTACGATGACGACGCCAGATGGCGGCGGGGGTAGTCTGCCAGTCAATGCTCATGACATGTGGTTCCTGTTGATGACTCAATCCGTCTTTGGCTTCGATTGACCGGCGAGCTTCCGGGACACGCGCTCCGCGCCCCAGCGGGGCATCAGGTCCTGTGGCAGGCCCAGGTGATCGAGGATGCGCGCGACGATGAAGTCCACCATATCCGCCACGGATTCCGGATGATGGTAAAAGCCCGGGCTCGCCGGCATGATCACCGCGCCCATGCGCGTCAGCCGCAGCATGTTGTCCAGATGAACCTCGGAATACGGGGCTTCACGCGGTACCAGGATCAACGAACGCCGCTCCTTGAGTGCCACGTCGCCGGCCCGTTCGATCAGGTTGTTGCTGGCACCGGTGGCCAGCGCCGACAGGGTGCCGGTACTGCACGGGCAAATCACCAGCGGCGCGCGGCTGCCGGAACCGGAGGCCGGCGGGGCGAACCAGTCCTCCCGGCCGAAGACCAGCAACTGGTCCGGCGCGGCACCGTAGTGCTCGGAGAGAAACGCCTGCAGGGCGTCCGGACTGCCCGGCAGCGACAGGTCGGTCTCGGTCGCGACAACGACCTGGGCCGCCTTGCTGATCATGAAATGCACGCGACAGCCCGCCGCCAACAGACACTGCAACAGGCGCAGGCCATAAGGCGCACCGGAAGCGCCAGTCAGGGCCAGATTAACAGTGGGGCGATCCACCGGGGAATGCGTGGGCTTGCCTTCAGTCAACAGTCTGCTCCAGTTTTGCGATCAACTTGCCGTGAATACCGCCAAAGCCGCCGTTGCTCATCACAACGATGTGACAGGGGACCGGCAGGTCGTCCAGCACCAGGCCAATCAGCCCTTCGACGGTGGTCGCCGTGCTGTGCCGGGGATCGTCCGCCGGCACCAGCGACTTCAGCCAGTCCATGTCACTGAGGTTAGCCCAGATCACCCGGTCTGCCTGCTCGCTGCTGGGCAGCAGGGTATCCCGGTGAACGCCCTGCTGCATGGTGTTCGAGCGCGGCTCGATCAACGCAATGATGGGCTCATTGCCGACTTTCTTGCGCAGGCCGTCGAGCGTGGTCGCAATCGCGGTGGGATGGTGGGCAAAATCGTCGTAGACCCGAACCCCCTTCACATCCGCCAGCAATTCCATACGCCGCTTGACGCCGGAAAAGCGGTTCAGCGCGGCAATGGCATGGTCCGGCGTAACGCCCACGTGGCGCGCTGCTGCAATAGCCGCCAGCGCGTTGCGGACGTTGTGCAGGCCGGTCTGCTGCCAGCTCACGGTGGCCACCGGCTGTTCGTGATGGACCACCATGAATCGGCTGCCATCGTCCGCCAGCAGTTCGGCGCGCCAGTTGGCCTGCTCTACTTCGCCCGCCACGGAGGTTGTCTGAACGCTGCTCCAGCAGCCCAGATCCAGCGCCGCGTCCAGGTGTGTATCGCGCGCGGGCCGCACGATCAGCCCGTTGGACGGTACGGTGCGGACCAGGTGATGGAATTGGCGCTCGATGGCCTCGACGTTGTCGAAGATGTCCGCGTGATCAAATTCCAGATTGTTGAGAATCAGCGTGCGAGGGCGGTAATGAACGAACTTGGAACGCTTGTCGAAAAAGGCGCTGTCGTATTCGTCCGCCTCGATCACGAAGAAATCGCTGCTGCCCAGCCGGGCGGAGACGCTGAAGTCCTTGGGAACGCCGCCCACCAGGTAGCCGGGATCGAAGCCGGCCTGCTCCAGAATCCAGAGCAGCATGGATGTGGTTGTGGTCTTGCCATGGGTGCCCGCCACGGCCAGCACCCAGCGTTTGCGCAGGACTTCCCGGGTCAGCCACTCGGGGCCGGACATATAGTCGATGCCCCGATTGAGCACCGCTTCCACTTCCGGATTGCCGCGGGACATGGCATTGCCGATCAGCACCAGATCCGGTGCGGGCTTGAGGTGGTCGGCAGAATAGCCCTCCACTAACCCGATGCCCTGGGCTTCGAGCTGGGTGCTCATGGGCGGATAAACGCCCTGGTCGGAGCCGGTCACCGTGTGCCCGGCCTCCCGGGCAAGCACCGCGAGACTGCCCATAAACGTCCCGCAGATGCCGAGGATGTGGATATGCATGATTGTCCTGTTTCCGTTCAGCCGCAGACGGCCATTGAATCAAAGACTGAAGCGTCCTGTATCGCTGCTGCGGCGTCAAGCCGGGGCGCACCGAAAATGGGTGACGCGGGCCGATTCGGGGTTGCCGGATCCTACAAGACCGTCATGAAATGTACCCGAGATTAACGTATCATTCGCGCGAAGTGACCAATCTGCAGGAGGCGCCAGCAACCATGGCCATCAAGAACGCGTTCTACGCCCAGTCTGGCGGTGTCACCGCCGTGATCAACGCCAGTGCCTGTGGTGTGATCGAGACTGCCCGCAAGCATCCGGAAGCGATCGGCACGGTCTACGCCGGCCGCAACGGGATCATCGGGGCGCTCAGGGAAGAACTGATCGATACCAACGAGGAAAGCGACGAAGCGATTGCGGCCCTGATGCACACGCCGGGCGGCGCCTTTGGTTCCTGTCGCTATAAGCTGAAGAACTTCACCGAGAACAAGCGCGAATACGAACGCCTGATCGAAGTGTTCCAGGCCCACAACATCGGTTACTTCTTCTACAACGGCGGCGGCGATTCCCAGGACACTGCGTTCAAGGTCTCCCAACTGGCCGAGCGCATGGGCTACCCGATTACCTGCATCGGTGTTCCCAAGACCGTCGATAACGACCTGCCGTTCACCGACTGCTGCCCGGGCTTTGGTTCGGTGGCCAAGTACATCGCCACCTCCACTCTCGAAGCCAGCCTGGACATCAAGTCCATGTGCGAATCGTCCACCAAGGTCTTTATCCTGGAAGTGATGGGCCGGCACGCAGGCTGGATTGCTGCCGCGGGCGGCCTTGCCGGCCAGGGTGAAGGCGATCCGCCCCACATCATCCTGTTCCCGGAAATCCCGTTCGACCGGGACGCCTTCCTCAAGCGCGTGGAATACAGCGTGGAGAACTACGGCTACTGCGTGGTCGTCGCGTCCGAAGGCGCCCAGTATGAAGACGGTCGCTTCCTTGCCGATGCGGGCAGCAAAGATGCCTTCGGCCACACTCAACTGGGTGGCGTTGCACCGGCACTGGCCAACATGACCAAGCAGGCTCTGGGCTACAAGTACCACTGGGCCGTGGCCGATTACCTGCAGCGCGCGGCACGCCACATCGCTTCGGCCACTGACGTCGAGCAGGCCTACGCCGTGGGCAAGGCCGCCGTGGAAATGGCCGTGGCCGGCAAGCAGGCCCTGATGCCGACCATCGTGCGTGAGCAGTCTTCCCCCTATCGCTGGCACATCGGCGAAGCGCCACTGAGCGAAGTAGCGAACCAGGAAAAGAAGATGCCGATCCACTTCATCACCGACGACGGCTTCGGCATCACCCAGGATTGCCGCGAGTACCTGTCGCCGCTGATCAACGGCGAGGCTTTCCCGCCGTTCGAAAACGGTCTGCCCAAGGTTGCCAAGTTGCAGAAGGTGCTGGCCGAAAAGAAACTGCGGACGGCATTCGACATCTGATCGACGTTCCGGTACGCATAAAAAAGGGTTCATCGCGGATTAGCGGGAAAAGAAAAGGAAGACGGCGGTAAAACGGGTTAAGTTTGCTTTCGCCAAAAACCAAACAAAAACCCATTCACCGCCGTCGTTATGAATGCTAATCCTCTTGCCTTG
>NZ_RHGZ01000024.1:0-78231 GCF_003789045.1 Marinobacter sp. R17
CTCCACGCTTCCTCCCCACGGTCAGTCGCCCTTCCGCAGTTGCGCTTCACTTCGCTCGCTGTGGCCAGCTCACGGGAGGACTTGCACCTCCAGGAGTGCGCCCGTGCCGGGCGCACAAAAAAGCCGCTCGGCGAGGAGCGGCTTTTGCGAAATCAGGCGGCTAATCAGCTGCCGGAAAGCGAGGTATCGGAAGGATCAATTTCCATCTGCTGGATGGCAATAACGGCCTGCGTCCGGTTGCGAACGCCCAGCTTGCGGAACACGGCCGTGATGTGGGCCTTGACCGTCGCCTCGGACACATCCAGATCGTAAGCGATCTGCTTGTTCAGCAAGCCTTCGGCCAGCATCCCCAGCACCCGGAACTGCTGCGGTGTGAGGGAAGCCAACTTGTCGGAGAAGTCGGTGACGTCCGCCTGCATCCGCTCCAGCTTTTCCGCGACACCGGCCGGCAACCACACTTCGCCATCCAGCACATCGCGAATCGCGCCGGTGATTTCCGGCAGCGGTGCGGATTTGGGGATAAAGCCGGAGGCACCATAATCGATGGAGCGACGCATCACCTGCAATTCTTCAGAACCGGAGACGACCACCACCGGCAATCCGGGATACTGACCGCGCATGAATACAAGACCGGAAAAGCCGTGTGCGCCCGGCATATTCAGGTCCAGCAGCACCAGGTCAGCGTCGGGATGCTCCTCGACCGCGGCCTGCAACGTCTTGATACTGTCGACCTCCACCATCTGGGCATCCGGCACGGCCTCGGATACGGCCTGGCGCAGAGCCGCCCGGAAGAGCGGGTGATCATCGGCAATAATTATCTGCTGAACCATCGGGCGTTTGGCCTCCTTCATGACGTCTTGGCGGAAACGGACATGATGGGTGCCGTTCCCGTGCGTTGAGTGAATGATAGCACGCGCAGGGAACACTCTGACCAATTCCCCGGATAGACAAAAGCCAGCAGACGCTGGAAACGCCTGCTGGCCCGAAACAAATCACGGTCGCCGACGACTGTCAGATGGCGACCGGGCAAGTCCGTTTACTTGAACTCGCGATGTTCGATCAGCTCGTCCACCACACCCGGGTCGGCCAGGGTGGACGTATCGCCCAGCTGATCGTGCTCGTTGGCGGCGATCTTGCGCAGGATGCGGCGCATGATCTTGCCGGAGCGGGTCTTCGGCAGACCCGGCGCCCACTGGATCACGTCCGGTGATGCAATGGGGCCGATCTCCTTGCGCACCCACTGGACCAGCTCCTTGCGCAGCTCGTCAGAAGGCTCCTGCCCCTGGACCAGGGTGACATAGACATAGATGCCCTGCCCCTTGATCTCGTGCGGGTAACCGACCACCGCGGCTTCTGCCACCTTATCGTGAGACACCAGCGCGCTTTCCACTTCCGCCGTGCCCAGACGGTGACCGGAGACGTTGAGCACGTCATCCACACGACCGGTGATCCAGTAGTAGCCGTCTTCGTCGCGGCGTACACCGTCACCCGTGAAATAGCGGCCTTTGTAGGTGCTGAAGTAAGTCTGCTTGAAGCGTTCGTGATCACCGTAGATGGTGCGCATCTGCCCCGGCCAGCTGTCGAGCATCACCAGGTTGCCTTCGGTGGCGCCTTCCAGGATGTTGCCGTCGTTGTCGACAACCGCCGGCTGCACGCCGAAGAACGGCAGCGTGGCCGAGCCCGGCTTCAGGTCAATCGCGCCCGGCAGTGGCGAAATCAGGATGCCGCCGGTCTCGGTCTGCCACCAGGTATCCACAATCGGACACTTGGAGTTGCCGATGAACCGGTAGTACCACTCCCAGGCTTCCGGATTGATCGGCTCACCCACCGACCCGAGCAGCGTCAGACTCTCGCGGGTGGTGTTGGCCATGCAATCGTCGCCCTGGGCCATCAAGGCGCGGATGGCCGTCGGCGCGGTATAGAGCACATTGACCTTGTGCTTGTCGACCACCTGCCCCAGGCGCGACGCATCCGGGTAGTTCGGCACCCCTTCGAACAGTACGGTAATCGCACCATTGGCCAGCGGGCCGTAGAGGATGTAGCTGTGGCCGGTGATCCAGCCGAAGTCTGCGGTACACCAGTAGACGTCGCCCTCGTGGTAGTCGAAAACGTACTGGTGGGTGATCGATGCATACACCATGTAGCCGCCGGTGGTGTGCAGAACACCCTTGGGTGCACCGGTGGAACCGGAGGTGTACAGCATGAACAGCGGATCTTCCGCGTTCATCGGCTCCGGCGGGCAATCCGCGGAGGCGCTCTTCATCAGGTCTTCGTAACGCGCGTCCCGGGATTCATCCCAGGGCACGTCAGCGCCGGTGCGGGTCACCACGACCACACGCTCGACGTCCGGCACCTTGTCGCTCTGCAGCGCCTTGTCGACGTTCTTCTTGAGCGGAATGGTCCGGCCGCCGCGTACGCCTTCATCCGCCGTAATCACGAAACGCGACTGACCGTTCTGGATGCGGGCCCCCAGCGCCTCCGGCGAGAAGCCGCCAAAGACCACCGAGTGGATGGCGCCAATCCGCGCACAGGCCAGCATGGCCACGGCGGTTTCCACGATCATCGGCATGTAGATGGTGACCACGTCGCCTTTACTGACGCCCAGCGTCTTCAGGACGTTGGCAAACTTGCAGGTCTCGGCGTGCAGTTCGCGGTAGGTGACGTGTCGGGACACCGAGGGCTCGTCGCCTTCAAAGATAATGGCCGTCTGGTCGCCCCGCTTTTCCAGGTGACGATCCAGGCAGTTGGCACTGGCGTTGAGCTCGCCGTCTTCAAACCATTTGATGGACAGGTTGTCGTAATCGTAGGTGGTGTTCTTGACCTTGGTGTAGGGCCTGATCCAGTCGATTCGCTTGCCGTGATCGCCCCAGAAAGCCTCCGGGTCCTTGACCGACTGTTCGTACATCTTGTCGTATTTGGCTCGATCAATGAGGGTGCGCTTCTTGAACGCATCGCTCACTGGATACACAGATTTGTGTTGTTCTGTCATCGTGCTCCCCTTACTTATGGATCGGATTTATCGTTATTGGAATCGTCGGAACCATCAAGGCGCCTGCGCGAGGCACTGACCGGGCGCTGGGTTTGGTTGCCCCGGTCCTGAGATCGGCAGGCCGTGTAGGCGGCCTATCGGGCAGCGTTGCGCAGACCCTCTCCATTTTCCGTTAGTTCAACACGGTGCCTCTCACTGGTTGAATTAGACTAACGTACTATTAAGACAAAACTTTGTAGGCGGCCCAAAGGGTTACCTGAGCCACCTGATACGGATCTGGACACACCAACAAAGCATAGTTCCTGAGGGGGCGGGACGACAAAACCCGGACCGCAAAAGGCCCCGTTTGCCAGGCAACCGGCAGGCAACAAAAAACCCCGGCGCGAGGCCGGGATTGAAAGAAGACGCGGCGGAGGGCTCAGGCGGCCTTGCGCTGCTTGCGGGTCTTGAGCCGGTAGAGTTTGCGCTCGCTCAGCGCGTACTTGTTCAGACCCGCCAGGTGGATCTTGCGCAGGTAGGTCGGCCAGTCGATGCGACGGGCATCCACCGGGAACAGATTGCGATCCAGCTCCCCCATTCGATCGGCCAGTTCCAGCAGCTGCACGTTGTCGAACACGTAATCCGGTGCCGTGTAGAAACCGAAAATGGTGGCCAGCGACAGCGTCGTGTCGATGTTGCGCAGGGCCTTGAGCTCACGCTCGCTGCCTGCCAGCTTCAACGCCTGGTTGAACACCTTCAGCGGCAGGCGCGCACCGCTCATCACGGTGTCGAACAGACGACGATTGACGGCAATGAAGGGTTTCCGTGGCTGCCGATAGAACAGCTTGTCATAGGTGGCGTAGTTTTCTTTGGCCTCAGCCATCAAGTGGTCGATGAATTCGCCCAGGTTGATGGGATTGCCCGAACCACTGCAGCACTGGTAGATCCGGTGCGCTGTCGGGGCACTCAGGCTCTCTGCCAGCGACAGGATAATGCTGTTGCCCACCAGGTCTGCGGGAATCACATCAATGATGCCGCTGCGTTTTCCCGGGAACAAAGCCACTTTCTCACGAGCGTAGGCGAGGATGATCGCATCGGCCACCTTCACGCCTTCAATCCAGCCCGGCGCCGGCTCTTCCAGGGCGCTCTCAATAATGGAGGGGCGCAGGACGGTCAGCGAGGACGCTTTCAAACCGCGGGCGAGGATCTGTTCCCCCATCCACTTGGTGAAGGTGTAGGTATCGCTCCAGCCATAATGGTTGGCTTCGCGGATGCCCAGCTCCACCAGTTTCTTTTCCAGCACCTGGCCGGAATACCGGGCCTTTACGTCGGCGATCTTGTCCTGCAGCAGGTGGATCAGTTCGTCCACCTCGTAGACGCCGTCGCTGTCCCGGCTGATGCCGCCGTGGGCCGGGCTGACCGTCGCTTCGCGGGCCAACCCCGGATTCATGCCATTGACGTAACAGGTCGATACCTGAACCACGGGCAACTCACCGCCGGCACGGGACAGATCGATGATGTTGTTCAGGCACAGGGCGTTGATCTGGAGGGCCTTGTCCAGCTCCTCCCGGAAGTTGACGCTGGCCGCGGAATTGATGACCGCGTCCAGGCGGCCGGCCAGCTCCTGGAAGCGGCTTTCCGACAGCCCGAAGTGGGGCTCGGTCACCTCGCCGGTGACACAATGTACCTTCTGCTCGAGGAACAGTTCGAAGGCATCCTGATCGTCCATTTTCAGACGCTCAAAAACAGAGGAACAGGCAATCTCGTTGACGAAACGATCCTCCGCATCCGGGTGTCGGCGGTTGCCACGGATCAGGAGGTGAATGCCCCCAATATCCGGTACGGCACGGATCAATTTCTCCAGGACCACCTTCCCCAGAAAACCGGTTGTTCCGGTAATCAGCACATGCTTCCCTTTCAGTGCCTTCAGAACATTCGAACCGCTGTTTTCAACGGTGTACGGCATGACGAAACTCCTTCTCGATATCACAAGCCAGTGTCTGATGAATAACTTGAGGAATGCATCAACCAGGCCAAAACCCTGAAATCAATGCACAGATAACCGCCATACTTCCTAAGTTGCTGAATCGGGGGAAAGGATTTTCAGGCAACAAACACATACGCCGGGACACCCGCATCCATTCAGTCAACGCTATTGGCCTTTAAGGCCATTTTACGGTGCACGCCGTGACAAATTGGTGACCTGAAGCAAGAAACTGCATCAGGTTGGAACACGTTACTAGAAATGTGAATTAGCGTCAGTGAAAGGTCGGCAATCTTGGGCGACTGCTGAAACCGATTGGTAATAAAGAAAGGCGAGTTACTTCTTTCGTCGGTCTGACGAGGCAATCGAGTCCAGCCAGGCGTCGAGGGACACGTCACTCGGCTGATCCTTCAGGGCCCGCAAAAGCGCATCCTGACTGCCGAAGCGGACCTCATCGTAGCGGGGTTCCTGACGGGCCCGTGAGGCATCGGCAGCCGGAGCGGCCGGATGGGGATCGATCTCTCCCGCCAGGTGGCGCAGGTGGGCGGCAAAGTGCGCCCGCTGGCTGTCCGGAAGGCGCTCCCACGCCATCGACGCCAGGCCGGTCTGGATGATTTCGATGGTGTCTTCGTTCATCGTGCGCCCGAACTGGGCAAAGCAACTGGTCAGGGCTTCATAACGCTGGATCGGCGATGTGTCCGAGGCGTTGAGCAACTCATCCAGTTCCCGGGTCCACTCACGCCAGCGGGTCGGCACATCCGCCGGCTGGGCCGGTGCGGGCGATGCTGTCGCTTTTGCCGGCGCCGGATTACGACGCTCGGCCAGCCGGTTCCAGTAGGCGGCAAAACCGGCCCGGCGCGGCTCGATCTGCTCGAAACGCACCTTGACCATATCCGCCAGCACGCGGAACTGACGACAGGACGGGTCGGATTCCGCCAGGGTCGCCACCGGGCGCTGGGTGGCCACCGCGTGTCGCAGCGTCTCGTCCCGCCAAATGGCCCCCAGATAATGTGGGGAGATATCCAGGTGGCGCTGGGCCGCCGCGTAGAAACGTTGGAAGATCGACTGGGCCTGGCTGGCGCCCCGCGCCATATTAATGAGGATACTGGGCGTGCGCCGGTAACCGCGCCGTTTGAGAACCTTGAGCAGCGAAAAGGCGTCGGTGAGCGACGTGGGATCGGGCGTCACCACCACGCACGCCAGCGAAGCACTGGCGATCATGTGCATGACGTTGGCCTGCAGCCCCGCAGCCGTGTCGATCAGGATGTAATCGTAGCGTTTCTCGAGCGACGCCAGACCACGAAAGATCGACAGACGATCGGACGGCGCGATACCGATGCACCGTTCCACGCCGGACGCCCCGGGCAGAATATGCAGCCCGAACGGCGCCTCGAATATGGCCTCCTCCAACGTGCACTCGCCGGCGAGGACATGCTCCAGAGTCTGGCCCGGATATTGCCCCAACATAATGGTGACATTGGCGAGGTCCGTGTCACCGTCCAGCAACAGCACACGGTTACCCTGACGCGCCAGAACCAGGGCCAGGTTCAGCGCGACGGACGTTTTGCCCACGCCACCTTTACCGCCAGTAACGGCGAGGATGCGCGGGGACGCTGTAGGGGATTCCGTGTGTCCAGCCATGGATCGACAATCCATCTTGCCAACGGTAAGCCGGCCCTGGTGCGGCCGATCCGGGAAGTTGATGTCTGAATTGTACAGGCCAGCCGCACAGATGGGACAGGCTTTCACCGCACAAGGTGACTAAAAAAGCTCAGGATTTACGCGATTTTACAAGCAACACAAGTTGAATTGGGTCAAAATGTGTACAACTTACCGTTGATATTCCATATGAAACAGCTAAGCTCCATCGTCAATAACGATATAATGTATAAAGCGTCATAACTTATGACCCGGGCTCATATCGAATTACCGGCCGACGGTGAGCTACCCAGCCTGCCGCAGGTGGTCCTGCGTGCATTGGAAGCCTGTCGTGGCGAGGCGGATTACCGTGAAATCGGACGCATCATCAGCGCCGACACAGCCCTGTGTGCCCGGGTGCTGGCGCTCGCCAATTCGGCACTGTACGGCCGGCCGGGCGAAATCAATTCCATCGAGCAGGCCTTACTGCGCCTGGGTATTAACCAGATCCAGGCACTGATCATTACCGCCTCCCTGCGCCAATTGCTGTTTGACCTGGGCACCGACCGCTGGCAGCAACTGCGGGATTTCTGGCGCCATTCCCTGACCACCGCCCTCACCGCCCGGGCCCTTGGCCGACTGACCGGCTACCCGGATAACGAAGAAGCCTTCATGGTGGGCGTGCTGCACAACGTCGGCGAGCTGATCGCCCTGCGTCAGCCGGCTGGCGACAACCATCAGGCCCTGCTCGACAACCAGATCGAGATTGGCGCGAGATTGGCCGAACACTGGGGCCTGGGCCAGATGGCCACCGACGCTATCCGCTACCAGCAGGTACCGGCCCGGGAGATCCGCGACGCCAGCCATCTGGTGAAACTGATCAATCTCTCCACGCGCCTGGCCCTGTCCGATACCAGTGGCATCGAGGCCGCCCAGACCATCTTCGGCCTCACCAGCGCCCTCACCCGGGAAATCTGCACCCGCATCGAGCGGGAGGTGTCCTCGGTAGCCCAAAGTCTGGAGATACCGCTGGATGGCCCGTTTGATGGCGAATCCGCCCACCGCCGCCTGTTTAACCAGGTGGTCCGTTCGGCACTGGTGGATCAGGCCCTGCAAACGCTACCGGCCCAGTCCACCGATACCGAACTGTTGGCCACGGCCCTGCGCAACCTGGTCACGCTCACCGGCCGACCGGGCCTCGCCTTCCAGGAGCATGAAGGGGTTCTGCGCCTGCTGGCCGCCACTCGCAGCCGGCCACCGCACATCGAAGTCCCGCTGGACAACCCGCGCAGCCTGGTTGCCCGGGTAGCGACACTCTATGAAACGGACGTGCTGGCAGAGGATCATCGAACCATCCTGGACCAGCAACTGCTCGACCTGCTCGACTGCCCGTCCATGATGTGCGTCGCTGTCCATGGCGACAGCCGCTGCCACGGGATTTATGTGATTGGTCTGGACGCCGCCGGCGACGCCGAGGACAGCGAAGTCCTGCTCGATCTCTTTGCCCGGCGCGTGGCCGAGTTGGCCGACACGTTGGAGCGGGAGAATCCGGCCCACGGTGATGAAACGCTGGAGCAGCTGTCCCACCGCATCGAGCTGCGCAAGCGCGTGCACGAGATCAGCAATCCGCTAACGATCGTGCGCCAGTACATTTATCAATTACAGGGTAAACTGGCATCCCTGGACGGCGGCGAGAGCATACAACCGGACCTGCACATCGTGCGGGAAGAAATGGACCGGGCGGTTGCGCTGCTGGACCGCATCAGCGAAACCGAAACCCCGAGCACCAACGACTATGACTCGGCATTGGAGCTGAACACCGAGCTGACCCTGCTCTGCGAACTCTTCGAGGACGCTCTGTTTGCGCCGGGGCACATCGACTGCAAGCCGGTACTGACCAACGCCCACACTGCCATCCGTGCCACACGCGGGCCGGTACGTCAGTTGATCATAAACCTGGTGCGTAACGCCGTCGAGGCGATGGACGATGGTGGCGAGCTGCGCCTGCAGACGGCGGCACCGGTCTGGCAGGATGGTCGCCAGTGGGTAGAACTGCTGATCGAAGATTCGGGCGAGGGAATTCCCGAATCCGTCAGGAACCACCTGTTCAAACCGGTGCGTTCCACCAAAGGTCCGGCCCACAGTGGCCTGGGGCTGAGTATCGTCAAACAACTCATGGATGATATGGAAGGAATCATCAGTTGCAAGACAAGTGACCAAGGCACCAGCTTCCGTCTCTTGTTGCCTGCAGCGACAGACTCTGGAAAATACGACCGGGAAGCCAATGAAGTATCAAGGCATTAATACGAAACGCTTCCGGTTGCCCCAACAGGACGGGCTTAGGCCATGATGTCGGACCGACTGCAAGAGACCAGTACCATGGAGGCGCGCATCCTTGTTGTGGATGACGAGCCCAGATTATTGCGTAGTCTGGTGGACCTGCTCGAGGAACAGGGGTTCATTGCCGTGCCTGCACTGGGCGGACGCGCCGCCTGCGAACTGCTCACCCGGGAGACCTTCCAACTGGTGATGCTGGACCTGCGCATGCCGGAGGTGGACGGCCACCAGGTCATGCAGTTCATCCAGGACCGGAAAATAGAGACGCCGGTAATTGTCGTCAGCGGCGAGTCTTCCTTTACTGCCGTCAGCCGGGCGCTGCGCCGCGGGGCTGAAGATTACATCAAGAAGCCGTTCGATCCCGAGGAACTGCTGGCCACCGTCGGCAACGTGCTGCAAAAACAGGCCCTGGCCTGGGCCCACCGCAACGTGCAGATGCGCCTGGAAAAATCCGAGGAACTGCACCGGTACATCGTCAACACGTCGCCCGATATCGTCTTTATGCTGGACCGCGAAGGGCGGGTCTGCTTCGTCAATCGCAAGATCGAGGCCCTGCTGGGTTACCGACCGGCGGAACTGATCGGACGCCATTTCCGGCACCTGATCGACGAGCAGGACGTGGCCCGCGGCACCTATGCCCTGCAGGATCCGGCCATCAGCGCGGAAAACCCCCGCACCTTCGAGATTCGTCTGAAAACCCGCGGCAGCCGCAAGGCCAACCGCTATTTCGAGATCACCGCCTTCCCGATCGGCGACGACAGCGGCCAGTTCCTGCCCCACGAGATCCGACGTTCTCACACCAGTGATCCATGCATCTATGGATCGGCCCGGGACATTACCGAGCGTAAGGAAGCCGAAGCCTTCATCAACTTCCAGGCCTACCACGATCTGCTCACCCGCCTGCCCAACCGGGCCCTGTTCAAGGACAGACTGATGCTGGCCATCACCCAGGCCCAGCGCAATCGCCAGAAGCTGGCGGTGATGTTCCTGGATCTGGACCGCTTCAAAGTGGTCAACGACACGCTGGGCCACGCCATGGGCGATCGGCTGCTGCAGGCGGTCACCCAACGCCTGGAAAGTTGCCTGCGCAAGGGCGACACACTCTCCCGCTTTGGCGGCGATGAGTTCACGCTGCTGCTGCCCGCCATTTCCACCCACAACGACGCCCGCAAAATCGCCCGCAAACTGATCAGCGTGTTGAAGGAACCGTTCCAGCTCGGGGAGCACGAAGTGTTTGTCGGAGTCAGCGTGGGCATCGCCGTCTTCCCGGATGCTGGCCAAACCATGGATCAGCTGATCCAGTGCGCCGACATCGCCATGTACCACGTCAAAGCCGGCGGCAAGGACGGTTATCGCTTCTACAGCGAAACCATGAGCATCGACACCGCCAACCGCCTGAGCCTGGAGCGGGATTTGCGCCAGGCCCTGACCAACAACGAGCTCTGCGTCCACTACCAGCCCCAGGTCGCCTCCGATACCGGTGAAGTGGTTGGCCTGGAGGCGTTAGTGCGCTGGCAGCATCCCGAGCGCGGCCTGCTCTACCCGCGTGACTTCCTGCCGCTGGCCGAAGAAACCAAGCTGATCACCGAGCTCAGCGAGTGCGTTCTGGACATCGCCTGCCGACAGATGAAGCGATGGATTGACGACGGACACGCCAACCTGCGACTGGCGGTCAACCTCTCGCCCCTACAGGTGGACCACCCCCGCTTCGTGCAGAATCTGATCGCCCAGCTCAAGGCGATCAACTTTCCTCCGGAGAATCTGGAAATTGAAATCACCGAAAACGTGATCATGAACGATCTGGAGCAGATCAGCCGCAAACTCCAGGAATTGGCCGAGCATGGCATCCGTATCGCCATCGACGATTTCGGTACTGGCTATTCCTCACTGAATTACCTGCACCGGCTGCCGATCCACACCCTCAAGGTGGACCAGTCGTTCGTGCGGGGGATCCGCAGCGGTGAGGACGGCGCCTGCATCGTCAACGCCATCGTTGCCATGGCCCATGGCCTGCGACTGGACATCGTCGCGGAGGGCGTGGAGACCGACATTCAACTGGCCTACTTGCGCAATTTGGGTTGTCAGCAGGTGCAGGGCTTCTTCTACGGTCCGGCACGACCGGCCAGCGAAATCAACACGTTACTCAGCTCCCGTGCGCCAATCCAGGCCGTGGTCTGATTTCAGGTAGCGAGCCCGGATCTGCGTCAGTTCGCCGGACTGGCGCAACTCAACAATCCTCTTCCGGACGAATTCCCGGAATTCCGGCGGCCAGCTGATATCGATCACCAGATACAGCGGAAAGTCCGGAATCACCGCACTGAAATCCAGCCAGCGCAGGCAGGCGGAGCCCGCCTCTGGCATCGAACGGATGTGGTACCGGAGCCGGGCTTCCATCTCCACGAAACCGTCAGCCCGCCCCAGGCTCACCAGCTTGATTCCGGCTTCGTAACGATCGATCGGAATTTGCCGGAGGAGTCCCTGGGAGGCGGCCGTATCCAGCGACGGGTATTTGAAATTGCGCAGTGTGACGACGCTCAGATCCTGCAGGTCGCTCATACCGAGAATGTGGTCGGGAATTTCCTGGCGGCAGGTCAACATCACGTGATGGGTACGGAGGATCGGTTCCTCCACAAACAGCCCCCGATTGCCAAACGTCTTCCAGGGTACCGCGTCGTAGGCAATCCAGTTATGCACCTCATCATCCACTACGACCTGGCGCAGGCGGTTTACCGGATAGACCATGGGATTGACGGTATAGTCCGAGCCGGCAAAGATCGCATCGACAATATCCGAGACGATGCCACCGTCACTCTCGCCATTCTCGACAATCTGGAATGGACGGGTCTTGTCCTCGACAACCAGGTAGTTGACGAGGGTTTGTGCCTGAATCTGCCCCGCGAGCAGCAAGCCTGAAGCAACCCAACCAGCGAGCCCTGCCCGCCGACGTGCCCGGCAATCGGACATACCTATCACCCTGCCCCTTACGGACTGTAGAAACGACCGGCCGGTGAGGGGCTGCCCTTCCTGCGCATCCGCGCCGACCTTATTCCTGTCAGTCTTGCACCGATTCCGGCGATTCGCTACTGAGCCCCGGCATTTCCTGTCAGCCGTAATGCGACCCTAAAAACGGATTGTCAGACATTCCAATAGAAATTCTTGATTTGGTTTGCAAAGCGTAGTTTCACGTTAACTTTTGTATCGTGAAATGAGGGGTGCTGCACAAAACTCGATCGAGGAGTTTTCTAACCTTTCCACAGCAACAACAAAACAGATTCACCGCTCGCCCCGACATGTGAACAACAAGAGCCACCTGATTGGCCGGGACGACGGTTTCCCTCTGACTTGGACAGGCAGTGACGACAATGCGCGACAAGTATAAATACATCGGTCCCGTCTACGACTTCCTCAGCAACCTGTACAGCGGAAAGAGCATCCACCGTTGCAAAACCGCCATGCTCGACGTTGAAACCATCCAGCCGGGCACTCGCGTGCTTATCGCCGGCGTTGGCCACGGCCGGGATGCGATTCGCGCTGCCGAGCTCGGCGCCGAGGTCACGGTGGTCGATCTGTCCGCCACCATGCTGCGCAAGTTTGCCGAAGCCCAGCAGAAAGAGGCACCGGGACTGAACATCAAAACCATACACAGCGACATCATGAAGATTGACGAGACCGGCCAGTACGACATGGTTGTCGCCAATTTCTTCCTCAACGTGTTCGACGAGGACATGATGGTGACGGTCCTCGAACACCTGATCAGCCTCGCCCGGGACGATGGTCGCGTCGTGGTCGGTGACTTCAGCTACCCCACCGGCAATCCCCTCGCCCGACTGTTCAAGAAGCTCTACTGGTATGGCGCGGTCTTTACCTTCTGGCTGCTGGCCAACAACGCGTTCCACAAGATCTACAACTATCCGGAACACATGCAGCGGCTGGGTCTGAAGATCACCGACAAGAAGCACTTCAAGCTGCTGAACATGAACTGCTACTGGTCGATCCTGGGCCAGAAGCAGGCCTGATAACAACAACACGGACACGCCGGCCCCCAACAACACAACAATCGGGCCGGTGAGAACAGTGGTTTTTCGGGAGACACTCAACATGACTGACCAGATCCTTTCCCTGGACCGGTTGGCCGGGCTACAGGAAGAAGGCCGCCTGACCTTCTCCCAGCGCGTGGATTACCTCAAGCAGCATGGCGCCCATTCCCAGTCGTTCTCCACGCTGCAACCCAACATGGATTACTTCGACCTGCCGGGCGTCGGCTACATCGCCTACATGCGCAAATGGGGCATGACGTTCGTGCTGTCGGATCCGGTGGCGGCACCGGAGCACTTCGAGCTGATCATCGAGCAGTTCCACGCCCGGCACCCCAACGCCAGCTACATCCAGGTGTCCAAACCCGTGGTCGACATCCTGCACCGGCGCTATGGCCTCTACGGCACCCAGTTTGGCAGCGAGTCCCGAATTGACCTGCAGAAATGGTCGCTCTCGGGCAAGAAGAAGCAGATCATCCGGACCGCCGTGAACCAGGCCCAACGCAACGGCGTGACCGTCATGGAGCGTTTCAGCGATGATCACACGCGTGAGATTTCCGAGGCCTGGATTCGCACCCGCAAGGTGAAAAGCAACGAGATCCGGTTCCTGATCCGGCCGATGGAAATGGACTACCGGGAAAACGAGCGCCATTTCTACGCCTACGAGGACGGCAAGGCGGTGGGGTTCATCTACTTCGACCCGATCTACCAGAACAACCGGATCATCAGCTACGTGCCGAATATTTCCCGGGCAAACGCCGAATTCCGCCAGGGGCTGTTCTACACCCTGATGGCCCATGCCATGGAGGTGTTCCAGAGCGAGGGCGTTCCCTATCTGGATCTCGGCCTGATTCCGCTGTCGCTGGACAAGACCGCCGAGCCCCAGGAAGCCAAACTGCTGAAGAAGATCCTCCACGGCCTCTACGCCAAAGGGAACTTCCTCTACAACTTCAAGGGACTGGAGTTCACCAAGTCGCGTTTCCGCGGGGAATCGTTCAAGACCTACTGCTGCCATCAGCGGGTCCTGCCCACGCTGGAATTCCTGGCAATGCTCAAGCTGACCCGGGTGGTGTAACCCGGCCTGTCAGGATGTTTCTGAATGGCCCGGCCACTGGTCCCAGACCGGGCCGGGCTGCAATCCAAGCCGGGGCAGGAAGGCATCGAGCGCCGCCGGCGCAGGCCCGGAAAACCGGGCAGCCAGCCCTACTTCGCCCTCATCAAGAACGCCGTCCGTATCCATGCCGGCTTCCTCCAGGAGGAACGCCACGCGCCGGGCAATAGCCTCTCCCGAATCCACCCAGTGATGCACGTTCGGCAGCACCTGTGCCAGCTCCTCGCGGATCAGCGGATAGTGCGTGCAGCCCAGCACCACCGTATCGACACCGGCATCGCCCAGCGGTTTAACCGCCTCGTGCAACGATTCCAGAGGCACTGGCTCTCCCGTCACCTTGTTTTCTGCCCAGCGCACCAGACCGGGATGCCCGAGCCGGGTCACCTCGCAATGTGCGGCAAAGCGCAGGATCAGGTCGTCGGTGTAAGGCCGGCGCACCGTTGCCGGCGTCGCCAGCACGCCAAGACGCCCATTCTGCGTCAGCGCGGCCGCCGGCTTGATGGCCGGTACCACACCGACAACCGGTATCCCCAGGCGCTCCCGAAGGGCCGGTAGCACCACGGTACTGGCCGTGTTGCAGGCTACGACGATCAGGTCAACGGGCACATCGGTCATCAGTCGCTCGACCAGCTCGACACACCGACGAATGACGGTGGCTTCCGGCTGGTCGCCGTAAGGGAACCCGGCCGTATCGGCCAGATAGGACAGGCGTACACCGGGCAGGCGGGCGCGGAGGCAGGCCGCAATGCTCAGGCCGCCAACGCCCGAGTCGAACACCAGCACGTGGGGCGCACTCACGACGGGCGGCACCCCTCCGCGAGGGCCCGTTCGATCAGTCGACCGGCGATGGTATAGCCCGGCGGAACCGGTGGCAGTTGATCCGGTGCAAACCAGTCGGCGGTGGCCAGCTCATCGGCCTGCAACTGCAAATCGCCGCCGTCGTAATCGGCGAAGTAACCCAACATCAATTGATGCGGAAACGGCCAGGGTTGGGACGCCTGGTATCGAATGTTGGTCACCTTGAGGCCGGTTTCCTCCATCACTTCCCGCTGCACCGCTTCCTCGGCGCTCTCTCCGGGCTCGATGAAGCCGGCAATCAGGCTGTAGAAGCCATGGGTGTGCCGACTCGAACGCGCCAGGAACAGACGCTCACCGTCACGAATGAGCACGATCACGCAAGGAGCCAGGCGGGGATAGAAGGGAATGGCGCAGTAATCACACCATTTGGCCCGCTCCCGGTCGTGCATGCGGGTCGGATTGCCGCAACGACCGCAGAACCGGTGATCCCGCTGCCACTGCAAGACCTGACTGGCGGTACTGAGCAGGGACGCCAGGTCCTCGTCGACGCTGAACAAAGCCTCACGCAAGCCACAGGTGCGGTCGTCGTCGGTTTTCTCCGCCAGCGCCACAAACACGCGCCGGCCATCCAGGTGGCCGAGGAACACCGGCGCTTCACCCGCCAGGGGCGCTTCCGGTGCGGTCGCCTCATGAAGCCAGCCATTCGCGGCACGGATCACGGACTGCCCGCGAGCCAGAACCAAGCCATCGCCCGCCCGGGGCGGTGTTTCCGACCAGCCGGGAATCCAGCCTGCCATACGCCACTCTCTCTCGCTGCACGATGAAACAATCCCGCAAAGGTACCACAGAGTCGGTCATGCCGGGACATTTTGCCGCCGTTTGAGGTCGGTGCTTTGCGCTGCAGGAACGAGCAAGTAAACTTAGCCCACTTAACGGTTGTACTGGAGTCTGCATGCGACTTTTCCCGGGTCTTAGCGACCTGTTCTTTACGCTTTTTCGAAAGATCCTGTTTTTATGGGTGCGCACCAACGTCATGGGTGCCAGCCGGGAACAGCTGGGTCTGGATCCGGATAAGCCGGTCTGTTACGTGCTGCAGTACAGCTCCCTGTCGAGCCGGCTGGTCCTGGAGCAGGAGATCCTGCGGGCCGAACTGCCCTCTTCCCAGGCCCCGTTCCCTGCCGAAAAAGGCCCGCGTCGCTCGTTCTTCTTTCTGTACCAGCGTGCTGGCGGACTGTTCCGGCGCCGGCACTCGCCGGCGTTGACGCCGCGCATCAAGCAGATCACCGCCATGGCGCTGCACGATCCCTCACTGGACATCCAGATCGTGCCGGTCACCCTGTTCTGGGGGCGCTCGCCCGACAAGGAAAAATCCCTGTTCAAACTGCTGCTGTCGGACACTTGGTCCGTTGCTGGCCGCCTGCAGAAATTCCTGATCATCCTGGTCCACGGCCGCAACACCTACGTCCAGTTCAACCGCCCGATTTCCATCCAGCAGGTGGTCAACGAGTTCCGCGATAATGAAGAGCGGGCCACCCGCAAGCTCGCACGTATCCTGCGCACCCACTTCCGCCGGGTCCGCCAGGCCGTGCTGGGCCCGGACCTGTCCCACCGCCGTACCCTGGTGGCGGAACTGGTCAAGACGCCGGCCGTGAAGGAAGCCATCCGCGAAACCGCCCGGGACAAGGACCTGCCGCCGGAAAAAGTCCGCGCCAAGGCCCTGAAGTACGCCGACGAGATCGCCGCCAGCATGTCCATCGTGACCATCCGCTTCCTGGAGGTGGTGCTGTCCTGGCTGTGGAACCGCATCTACAACGGGGTGGCCGTCAATAACATCGAAGTGGCCCAGGACGTCGCCAAGGATTACGCCGTGGTCTACGTGCCCTGCCACCGCTCGCACATCGACTACCTGCTGCTGTCCTACGTGCTTTACCGCAACGGCCTGATGCCGCCGCACATTGCGGCCGGGATCAACCTGAACATGCCCATCGTGGGCCCCATCCTGCGGCGCGGCGGCGCCTTTTTCATGCGCCGCAGCTTCAAGGACAACCCGCTCTACGCCACCGTGTTCAACGAGTACATGCACGTCATGTTCTCCCGCGGGTACTCGGTGGAATATTTCGTGGAAGGTGGCCGCAGCCGGACCGGTCGAATGCTGCAGCCACGCGCCGGCATGCTGTCGATGACGGTGCGCAGCTACCTGCGGGACCATCGCAAACCGATCGTCTTCGTGCCGGTCTACATCGGCTATGAAAAGGTCATGGAGGGTCGCAGCTACCTGGGCGAACTGCGTGGCAAGAAGAAGCAAAAAGAAAGCATCTTCTCGCTGGCCAAGACCGCCCGCAAACTGACCAACTCTTTCGGCAAGGTCGCGGTGAACTTCGGCGATCCGATCCGCCTCAGCCAGGTGCTGGATGACGTGCATCCGGCGTGGCAGGAAGAAGCCTACGACGCCGACTACCGCCCCCGCTGGCTGAACCAGGCCGTGGATGTCCTGTCGGATCGCGTGGCCGAGCACATCAACGCCGCCGTGGCCGTGAACCCGATCGGCATGCTGGCGACGGTGCTGCTTTCCGCGCAGCGCCTGGCGATGGACGAGCGACTGCTGGTTCGGCTGATGGACGAATTCTGTGATCTGATCCGTTCAGCCCCCTACTCGCCGCATGTGACCTACCCGGAAGGCACCGGCACAGACTGGATTGCCTACGGCGAAAACATGGGCCTGATCACCCGCTACAGCCAGGACCTGGGCGACATCATCGCCCTGGAAGGCAACAACGCCATCCTGATGACCTATTACCGCAACAACATCCAGCACCTGTTCGCGCTGCCGGCCCTGATCGCCAGCCTGTTCGAGAACTTCTCCACGCTCAAGCGCGAGCGCGTGGTGTTCCTGGCCAGCTCGGTCTATCCCTACATCAAGTCCGAGCTGTTCCTGCAGTACTCGGACGAGGCGGTCGACCCGGTCATCGAACACTGGATCGACGTGCTGGTCGAGCGCCAGCTGCTGACCCTGGACGGCGATCGCGTCTGCCGGCCGGCGGATGGTACCGAGGCAGCACTGCGGTTGCGTGCCCTGTCCCGCTTCATCATCCAGACGCTGGAGCGCTACCACATCTCCATCGCCATCCTGCGCAAGTATGGCTCCGGCCGGATCTCGGCCAGTGAGCTGGAGGAACAAAGCACCCTGATGGCCCAGCGCATGTCGATCCTGTTTGGCGTGAACGCACCGGAGTTCTTCGACAAGATGCTGTTCCGCAACTTCATCAACAACCTGCAGACCAACGAGATTCTCACCACCGACGAGAACGACTTGCTTTGCTATACCGAAGGGCTGGATGAAGTGGCGGAAGACGCCCGGCTGGTGCTGAACCTGGAGAAGCGCCAGACGATCCAGCAAGTCACGATGCTGGGCGCCTGACGCACGGCCGCAGCCGCTATGGCAGCGCTTTCAGGGCGTAGATGTCGTAGCGGCTGCTCTTGCCTTCCAACTGCGTGGTCGGTGGCGGTCCGTCAATCGTCGGTGCCTTGCGCGGCCGCTTGACCACCACCCGATAGCGCGCCTTGTCCAGCGCCGCAGCCAATAAGTCCGGTGCATCGTCGTCATCGCCGACAATGGGCCGGAACAGCGCCATTTCCTTTTTGACCAGGGCCGACTTGTCGCGGTGCGGGAACATGGGGTCCAGGTAGATCACATCCGCCAGCGGACCCGGCCGGGTCTGTATCCAGTCGATGCTGTTGCCCGCCTCCAGCTGCATGCGGGCGACCAGCGGCGCCGCGTGCTCATCGTCTGCCGCCCGTGCCAGGCCATCCGCCAACAGGGCATGAATGACCGGTGAGCGCTCCAACAGGGTCAGCTCACATCCCAGGCCCGCCAGTACATAGGCGTCCTGACCGAGTCCGGCGGTGGCATCCAGTACGTGCAGCGGCTCGCTGGCCCGCTTCAGCCCCACCGCCTTCGCCACCAGCTGCCCCGCGCCACCCCCGTGCTCACGGCGATAGCCGGCCTTGCCGGAGACGAATTCGGCACGCACCGGGCCCGGCACCTTGCGCCCCGTCATCTGCAGCGCCAACCCGGCTTCGTCCAGCCAAAGCAGGACCGCTACGTCACTCACACGACGTGGGTCGATACACTCAAGACAGGGTAATGAAAGCTCGTGCGCCAGCTGGTGGGCACGCTCAAGGAAGGCGCTGTCGCCGCAGGCGACGGCCAGGGAGGAAGAGGTCATCGCAATGGCTTAAACGTGAATATCAATGCCCGCCAGCTCGACATCGCCGTCATCACGCTGGCTGGCCACGCCGTTGAACACGTCGAGTGCACGGGCATTGCGCGCGGGAATGTCGTCGGCACGAAACTGCTCCAGCTTGGCGTCTTCGGACGCCTGCCGGGCCTGGACTCGTCGTTCCAGCCGCTCCGGATCCACCGTATCGCGTCGGGGCGACTGCTCCGAGACGACGCTGTTCCGGTTGTTGTCACGCGCCTGAACCTCCGATTCCCGCTGGGCAGCGCGATCGGACGGTAAAGGCGTGTAGACGTTGGAATTGATCCCGCCAATCATAGACTGATAGTACCTGAGAATCTCATCAAGTCAGATTCGGTCACAATACCACCAAAAGCAACACAGCGCCCAGTAACAAACGGTAAATCACGTAGGGCAGGAAACCGAGCTTTTCGAGGAAACGCAGGAACAGGTGGATGCACAGCAAGGCGCTGACAAACGACACGCCCGCCCCGATCAGGACATCCGCCCATTGGGACTCGGTTCCGGTCTGCGCCAGTTCGATGGACTTGAGCAGGCCCGCGGCAATGATCAGCGGAATCGACAGTAAAAAGGAGAAGCGTGCAGCGGCATCACGCTGGTATCCCAGGAACAACGCCGCCGTCATCGTGATGCCCGAACGCGACGTTCCCGGGATCAGTGCCAGCGCCTGGGCCAGACCGATCAGCACCGCATCCCGCCAGCCCAGGCTGGGCAATCCTTTCTCGCGTTTCCCGGCGACATCCGCCCACCAGAGCACCACACCGAACCCGATGGTCGCGATGGCGATCACCAGCGCAGAACGCAACTGGGTCTCAATGACGTGCTCAAACGCAATCCCGGCCAGACCGGCGGGGATCGTCGCGACAATAATCGCCCAGGCCAGGCGACTGTCTTCGGTCAGTCGACGGTGGGCGGTATCACTGAACCAGGCGCCGGTGAGCCGCATAACGTCTTGGCGAAAATACCAGACCACGGCGAGGAGCGTCCCCACATGGACAGCCACATCGAACCCCAGGCCCTGGTCGCTCCAGCCGAGCACTTGCGAGGGAAGGATCAAATGGGCAGAGCTGCTGATGGGGAGAAATTCGGTCAGGCCTTGGATGATGGCCAGGGCAAACGTATGCCAGAGTTCCATGAAAACGGCTTCCTGCTTGAGATGGACAGCACCGGGCTCAGCTACGGATCAGACGCGCAAAGACCTTCGGATACTGGCCAGCAGCACCGTGGGTGGCCCGACGTTTTGAGGGCGCGCTATCGCCCCGGCAGTTTCTTCCAGGTTATTTCGTCCCGAACGTAGACCGGGGCCGCCTGCTCGGCAGGCACGGTCGGACCGTCGGGCCAGTCAGTCACCGCCAGGGTGGCGATGTCCGCGGCCAGAGGATACCAGTCCGGATGGGTCGCCAACATTGCGGCTCTGACAGGTTCGGGCATCTGATCCACGAGATTCCAGCCGGAACCGGCACCCAGCCAACGGCTGACGTCACCGGATAGCGCCACTTGATCCGGTGGGCAGACCCGCTCCTGAGCGGTGGATTGTACCCGACCTTCACGGATGCAATAACAGCTCCAGTAGACCTCGCTCATGCGCGCATCGAAAGCGACGGCGATGCCATCACCCTCACCTGCAACGCCGGTTCGCAGGGCCCGGGAGGCCACAGCGGCAAGGGAGGAAACGGGGACGACCGGCAGGTCGAGCCCAAAGGCGAGGCCCTGCACCACACCAGTGGCGATGCGCAGCCCGGTAAAGGAACCCGGACCACGGCCAAAAGCCAGGGCGTCCAGCGCCGCGAGGGCCACACCACTTTCCTCCACCAACTCCCGGATCATCGGCAGCAGGTGCTGGGTATGGCCCCGTGGCGACCGGATGGCACGCTCGAACAGCGTGCCGTCTGTCCAGAGGGCTGCGGAACAGCCCTCTGCGGTGGTATCCAGTGCCAGTAGTTTCATGCGAACGCCGGTTTTAACAGCCGATCGGGTCGGCCGCCTTACTGCAGTTTGTTGAGGATCTGATCGCGGATTTCGGGCATGGTGCCAATGCCGTCCACACGAACGTAGGTCGGTGCTGCGTCCGCGTCCTGCTTGGCCCAGTCCTGGTAATAGCCGATCAGGGGCGCGGTTTGCTCGTGGTAGATCCGCAGGCGATTGCGCACGGTTTCCTCGGAATCGTCGTTGCGCTGGATCAGCGGTTCGCCCGTCTCGTCGTCCTTGCCCTCAACCTTGGGCGGATCGTATTTGACGTGATAGATGCGGCCGCTGGCTTCGTGCACGCGACGGCCAGACAGTCGGCTGACGATTTCCTCGTCGTCGACGGCAATTTCCACCACGTAGTCGATGACCACACCTTCCTGCTTCAGCGCTTCAGCCTGGGGAATCGTGCGCGGGAAGCCGTCCAGCAGGAAGCCGTTCTTGCAGTCTTCTTCCTGGATCCGGTCCTTGATGAGCGCGATAATGGTCTCGTCCGGCACCAGACCGCCCTTGGCCATGATTTCCTTCACTTCCAGACCCAGCGGGGATTCCGCCTTCACGGCAGCCCGCAGCATGTCGCCGGTGGAAATCTGGGGGATACCAAACTTCTCGGTAATGAACTGGGCCTGGGTACCCTTACCTGCGCCTGGCGCGCCCAACAGAATGATTCTCATAGTGGAATTGCTCCCGTTTATCGATGAAATCGTCGTGCGGAATCGGGAGGATGAACCTGCAACCGATCAAACATCGCACACCGCGCCTGCCCCCATTCGGGTGTCTGACAGACGGGCACTTTTATTCTTTATCGCCGGCCGCTCATGGCGAACCGATCCGGAATCTGAGATGGGTCGTGACGACGGTGTCCCGTTCTTGCAGGCCGCCGCAGCCTCAACCCGAGCCCCTGGCCATCTGCTGCCACCACGGGAACCATTTTGCGCGAACCGAGAGCAAACCGGACATGAATCGCCAGCCGCAAGCGTCAGCTCGTCCACCCGCGCAGTAAAAGGATCGGGCATTATACGAACTCGGGCCGGCTATAGAAAGGGTACTAAGGTACGAACATTACCCAGGTAAACCAGGGACGTCTGATGCGCGCCTGAGCGGTCGTCGGGTTGCCCTAAGCCGCCAGCGTACGGGCAAGCTCATCCAGCTCCTGGGCCACATCGTCCGTCGCGGACAGGAACATCGCCACATCGGCGTCGGTGAAACCCAGGGAATCGGCCAGCGCGACGGTGTCGTCGGGATTGAACTCGTCGCCGATCTCTTTCCCCTTGAGTAAGCCGTTAGCGAGCTGAACCATGTGAACATGGTCCGCGTGATCCCCTTCGTACTCCAGGTGCTGGTGCATGCCGGCGGTCTTGACCACCGCGTCCGGCAGTTGCCAGAGACGGTGCAAGATGCCGCCAATGGCCCCGTGACCCACGGTGAGGAATTCCTGGTCGCCGCCGAACACCTGCATTTCCAGGGTGCGCATACTCTGTTCCGGGTTGGCCTCGCGCAGGCGATTGAGCTGGTCGAATTCCGCCGGAAACAGATGCCCCACCAGCAGCAGCCCGAAGTTGTGCAGCAGGCCGCACAAATAGGCCAGCCCCTTATCGACGCCCTTGAAGGCGGCCATCTGCTGGCACAGGTGAGCGCAGTAGAGGGAATGGCGCCAGAAGGCGTCCGTGCCCAACATCCCGTCACGCGGCACGTCGAAGGCACGCACCGAAGCGATCCCCATGGCGACGTGCGCCACCCGGTCGAAGCCCAGCACGCGGGTGACCGCTTCCTGCACGGAATTGATCTGGCCCGGGTAGTTGAACAGCGCCGAACGGGCGTAGCGCATGATCTGGGCCGAGAGGCTGGGGTCGTATTCGATCAGATCCGACAGCTCCTTGGCGGTGGCCTCGGGATTGGCGGTCAGGCGCAGGATCTTCAGAGCCAGGGCCGGCATCGGTGGTAGGCGATAGAGCTTCTGCAGACGCCGGGCGACTTCGTCCAGCGTAATGTCCGAATTGCGCCCCTCGCCTAGGTCGTGGGCCTCGTCAACGATACTGACGCGGGCCTTGCGGGCCCCGGCCAGAACCAGACGCAGTGCCCGGCCATCCAGCCGCAGCAGGCTATTATTGGAGCCGGACGTCAGGTAGGCATGCGTCATCTCAAGCACCGGCGCATCCACAACCACCGGCACGTCATAGGCAGCACCCACCGGTGGGTGGAATCCGGGCTCGCAGTCCGCGAAAAGCCGGTCAGCCTGACGGGCGGTGAGCAGTTGCAGGCGGCGGCCGGTCACTTGTGACACGGCGTCGACGTCGATCGCGGTCTGGTAGCTGTGAACCGCCATGACCACGCCATTGAGGTCGATCAGCAGGGTGGCCCGCAGCACCTCGTGCTGCGGCAGGCCCGCGCTGGAGACGGCCACATCGAAACTCGGCATTTCGTCGTGGTTGACCGTCTCGTAATCGATACCCTTGCGATTGAGGAACATTTCCAGCTTGGCTGATGCCGGCACGCCCACTTCCCCTGTCATACAAACCTACATAACCCAAGCGTAACCGAAACCGATGGGTTCGGGATACGGCCCGGCTCGTCTTTGCAACCGGTCAGCCGGTGTTCCGCATCCCCGCGGCGATCCCCGCCATGGTGACCTTGAGCGCCCTCTCGACCTGTTCGGGCACTTTGCCCTGTCCCTCACCTTCCCGGTCACGGCGCAACAGCTCAGCCTGCAGGTAGTGCAGCGGGTCGGTGTAGGGGTTGCGTACCCGCAGGGAGTGGGCAAACACCGGCTCGTCGAGCAGCAGTTCATCCTGCTGTTTGAGTGCCTTCACGTGGCGGATACAGCCGGCGAGGCGCTCCCGCAGATCCTGGCCCAGAGGCTTGTAGGCCGGCTCCACCAGCGTTTCTTCATAATAGCTGGCAATGCGCAGGTCGGCCTTGGCCAGCACCATTTCCAGCATATCGACGTAGGTCTTGAAGAAAGGCCAGCGAGCCATCATGTCGCGCAGGATCGGCTCATGCCCGGCCTCGGCCGCCTCTTTCAGGGCCACATCGCTGCCCAGCCAGCTGGGCAGCATCATGCGCATCTGGGTCCAGGCGAAGATCCAGGGGATCGCCCGCAGACTTTCCACGCCGCCGGTCGGTTTGCGACGCGCCGGACGACTGCCCAGCGCCAGTTTGCCCAGCGCCTGCTCCGGTGTTGCCTGGCGGAAGTACGGCACAAAATCCGGATTCTCACGCACCACTTCGCGATAGGCCTGGAGCGATCGTTCGGTCAGCCAGTCCATCATGTCCCGCCAGGGTTTTTCCGGGGCGGGTGGCGGCGCCAGGGTGGCTTCGATCACGGCGGTGCCGTACAGGGTCAAGCTTTGCTCGGCCAGCTTGGGCAAACCAAATTTGAAGCGGATCATCTCGCCCTGCTCGGTGATCCGGAAACTGCCGTTTACCGAGCCCGGCGGCTGCGACAGGATCGCCCGATTGGCCGGACCACCACCCCGACCGACGGTACCGCCACGACCGTGGAACAGGGTCAGGTGCACGCCGTATTCGGCAGCCACGTTGGTCAGGGCTTCCTGAGCCTGATACTGGGCCCAGGCGGCCATCATCTGGCCGGCATCCTTGGCGGAGTCGGAATAGCCGATCATCACTTCCTGGCGGTCAGCACAGTACTGGCGATACCAGTCAACGCTGAACAGCGCGGTCATGGTCGCCGGCGCGCCGCGCAGGTCATCCAGGGTTTCGAACAACGGCACCACGCGCATCGGATTCTGCATGCCGGACTCCCGCAGCAGCAGGATAACGCTGAGCACGTCCGACGGCTGGCTGGCCATCGAAATCACGTAGGAGCCCAGGGATTCCGGTGTCTGTTTGGCCACCACGCCGCAGGTGTCGAGCACTTCCCGGACATTGTCCGAGGGATTCCAGTGGCGCGGCACCAGGGGCCGGCGGCTCTGCAGCTCCCGAACCAGGAATTCCTGACGCTGGGCCTCGTCCCAGTTGCTGTAGTCGCCGAGGCCCAGCTCGCTGACGATCTCGGCCACCGCCTCGGCATGGCGGCCGGCCTCCTGGCGGATGTCCAGCTTCACCAGCGGCAAGCCGAAGGTGTGTACGCGGCGCAGTGTATCCAGCAGCAGACCATCGGCGATTTCGTCCAGGCCGGAGGCCACCAGCGAGTCGTAGCACAGCTGCAGCGGTCGGATCAGCTCCTCATTTCCGAACAGGATATCGCTATCGTCCGCCGGCTCGCCGTTGACGCAGGCTTCGGCCCAGTCCCGGGTCTTCAGCAGACGCTCACGCAGCTGGCCCAGGATTGCCCGGTAGGGTTCGCGGGTCTCGCCAGCTTCCGCGCGCAGCTCATCTGTCGCTTCCCACATGGACAGCTCGGCGCGCAGGGTCTGGATGTCCCGCAGGTAGAGATCAGCGGCCATCCAGCGGCCCAGCCAGAACACTTCGCGGGTCACTTCGTGGGTCACGTTGGGGTTGCCGTCCCGGTCGCCGCCCATCCAGGAGGCGATTCGGATCGGTGCGGCATCGATGGGCAGGCCTTTACCGGTTGCCTCGCGCAGGGAGCGGTCCAGGCTGCGCAGGAAGCGCGGCAGAGCCTCCCACAGGCTGTTCTCGATGACGGCAAAGCCCCATTTGGCCTCGTCCACGGCGGTCGGGCGCTGGTAGCGGATTTCGTCGGTATTCCAGGCTTCGGAGATCAGCTGTCGCAGTCGGGTGGTGATTTCATTGCGTTCGACCGGCAGCAGGTCGTCGTGATCGAGCTGCCCCAGGCAGTTGGAGATTTCATCGTACTTGAGGATCAGTGTGCGACGGGTGACTTCGGTCGGGTGCGCCGTGAGTACGAATTCGATGCTGAGCTCGGTGACCCGGCGATGCAGTTCGTCCGGATCGACGCCCTGTTCCAGCAAACGCTGGAACACATCGCCGAGGGACTCCACCATCATATCGGCGTGGTGACCCTGCTTGCGGCGTATACCGTGGTACTGCTCGGCGATGTTCGCCAGGTTGAGAAACTGACTGAAAGCGCGGGTGACCGGTAGCATCTGATCGTCACTGAGATCGCTGAGCAGCTTTTCCAGCCGCTGGCCGGAACCGCTTTCCTGGCGCCGGTCGGCCTTGGCAGCGGCGCGAATTTCCTCAATCAGGTCAAAGCAGTCCTGGCCCGGAAATTTGCGAATACTGTCGCCCAGCAGCTCGCCCAGCATGCGGACATTTTCCCTCAGATCTGGATGCAGTTCGGTCATGGTGCGCTATCGTCCCTCTCTCGTGTTTCCGGGCTACCCCATCACCGGCCAGCCCTCTGTGAAGCAAATCGCATTTCAATATAACAGCCTGTTACCGCCACATCATCACAGGCTGCTAAAATACATCCATGATTCATTCGATTGAAATCACAGCCTCAAAGGTGTTTATTGGAAGCGTACTATCGCCGCGAAAAACGTGAGGACAACCCATGAAAGTGACTGACCTGCCCGCACATTGGGAAGGCAAGAAAGAAGAAGACGAACGGCCCCAGAGCTATACCCTGCGCCTTCCGCTGGAAGACGCCGCCCGTATCGCGGCCCTGGCGGAGCTGTACCCGGACCGGACCGAAACCGACATCCTGAACGACATGATCGGCGCCGCCCTGGACGACCTGACCCGGCAAACACCGCTGAAAGGCAAGCTGGAATCCGTGAAGAAATAAGAGACAGGACCGCTTTTACCCCGGGGCGCGTGCCCGCACCCCGGTCGCCCCTTCCCACACCCGGTATACGACGACGCATCGAGACGAGCCCGCTGTGTCTGGGCGTCCATCGTTCGGGAACTTATTCGAGAGAGTCGCGTGCTTCTCAGGGCCGCCGGCCGGCGACCCCGAAGGGAGAGAGCCAGCCGCCGAGCTGGCTTGTTACTGGTCTTTCAGGCCTTCAGGCGGCGGTTTCGAGCTGCCGCGCCTTCAGATCCTGCATGTGCTTCTGACTCAGGCTGACAAATCTTGGCGTGAGGCCCTCGTCCTCATAGATTTCAAAGCCATCCTCGTCAAAGGCGACAACCCGGGTGCCCTGGACATAGGGGAAGCTGGTTTCCAGCTCGTCCAGCGCAGCAGAGACCAGGTCACGGATCAGGTCTTGTGGCGACTTCATCGGGTAAAGCTCGGCCAGCTTTTCCAGGCGTGCCTGATGCTGCTCAGACAGTGCAGCCTCAAACGTGTCCCGGCTCAGGCGACCACGTGCATGCTTATCCCAATACTTCACCAGATCCTTGATCTTCATGGTTCAACGCTCCCGCTTCAGTGCTCGATCAAGACCGCGCAGGAACCTTTTGAGTGCCCTTGCGGTGTACTTCTTATTTGAGCGTTGCGTCAGGACAAAGCCTCTCTGACGTAACGGATGTCGCAATCCCGGCGGATAACCGGTGACGCGTACTGAAAGTGTAGCTGAACGATGTGCGGCTTACTGCGTGATATCGTTACGGATTGTACCTAGTCTGCTTCCGAATCAACGCTCTGCGTAACGGTATTCAGCAGTGAGACCGGGTGGCACGTCAGCTGTCGTTCGCGGCTTTTTCGACACCCTTTACGGATTGCCAGATGGCATCCAGTTGCTCGAGTGTCTGGTCATCGAATTCGCGCCCTTGTGAGGCAAGCTCCCGCTCGATGGCCCGAAAGCGTGCATCGAATTTCCGATTGGTGCGTCTCAGCGCCTGTTCCGGATTGACCTTCAGGAAGCGTGCCAGATTCACGCACACGAATAAAAGGTCCCCCAGCTCGTCTTCCAGCGCATCACGATCGTCAGGGTGCTGCCGCGTATGAGCCCAGGCTTCCTTGAGCTCGTCGATTTCCTCGTGCAGTTTGTCGAAGACCGGTTCAATGTCGGGCCAGTCAAAACCATGGCTGGCCGCCCGGCGCTGCAACTTCTCGGCGCGCACCATCGCCGGCAACGACCCGGCAATGCCGTCCAGCCGGCTGGTTTCAGAGACCGGCTCGGGCTTGGCCGCCCGCTCTTCCGCCTTGATGCGCTCCCAGCTGGCCTTGATCTGCTCGTCGGTGGGCCGGTTGGCCGGATCCACACGGCTTTCCAGCGTGCCTTCGGGAAAGACGTGTGGGTGACGGCGAATCAGCTTGCGCACCAGGTGATCGACAACGGCATCGAAATCGAAGTGGTCCGCTTCCGCCCCCAACTGGCCATAGAAGATCACCTGGAACAGCAGGTCACCCAGCTCGTCCTTCAGGTGGGGATAGTCTTCCCGCTCGATGGCGTCGGCCACTTCGTGGGCTTCTTCCAGCGTGTGAGGCACGATGCTGCGGAAGTCCTGCTTGCAGTCCCACGGGCAGCCGATCTCCGGATCGCGCAGGCGCGCCATCAGTGTTTTGAGGTCGTCGATGTCATAGGTTCGGGACATGCTTCACTCCACGGTTACTGGCTGCGCTTGCGTCGAACGCCCATGATGTTGGGCAGGTTGCGGATCTGGGCCAGCAGCTTGGCCAGCTGCTCCAGGCTCTCGATCTCGACGGTGACGGTCATGGTGGCGGAATTGTCGTCCTTGTTGGACAGGGTATTCAGCGCCAGCACGTTGGTCCGGGACGAGGCCAGGATGGTGGTGATGTCCCGCAACAGACCGGACCGGTCGTAGGCCTCGATCTCGATGTCCACCGGGTAGACCGCCTCCTGGCGACCGCCCCAGTTCACCTCGATGATACGGTTCGGTTCGTACTCGCGCAGGTGCAGGAAGGTCAGGCAATCCTGCCGGTGTACGGTCACGCCCCGCCCCACCGTGATGTAGCCGCCGATGGGGTCGCCGGGCAGTGGCTTGCAGCACTTCGCCACCTGGGTCTTGAGCTTGCCCACCCCCTGGATCTGGATGTCCGAATCGGCATCGTAGGTCTGGTGGCGGGTGCCCTGGAGCTTGAGATCCAGTTGCTGACGTCGTGGCTCCACCAGTTGCTGGGCGATGTTGGCCACATGGGTCGGGCGCAGGTCGCCGGCACCCACGGCGGCAAACATGTCGTCGGCCGTCTGGTAATTCACCTTCTGCGCCAGCTGGGTCAGATCGACTTCGTAGATCGACAGGCGCTTGAATTCGTCCTCGAGGATGGCCCGGCCGTCAACCACGTTGCGGTCACGATCCTGTTCCTTGAACCAGTGGGTCACCTTGGCCCGCGCCCGCGAGGTCTGGATGTAGCCCAGGCTGGAGTTCAGCCAGTCGCGGCTGGGTGCCGGGTTGTTGGAGGTCAGGATGAACACCTGGTCGCCGGTCTTCAGCGGATAGGTCAACGGCACGATGCGCCCGTTCACCTTGGCTCCGCGGCACGCATGCCCCACCTCGGTATGCACCCGGTAGGCGAAGTCCACCGGCGTCGCGCCCTGGGGCAGATCCACCACATGACCCTCGGGCGTGAAGACGTAGACCCGGTCCGGCGTGACGTCGGTCTTGAGCTGATCCACCAGGCCCGACAGGTCGCCCAGATCCTCCTGCCATTCCAGCACCTGGCGCAGCCAATTGATCTTGGCCTCGTAGCCGGTGGACTTGTTGCCGGTGTCCATGCCCTTGTAAAGCCAGTGGGCACACACGCCCAACTCCGCCTCCTCGTGCATCGCGCGGGTCCGGATCTGGACTTCCATCACCTTGCCCTCGGGCCCGATCACCGCGGTGTGCAGGGACTGATACCCGTTTTCCTTGGGGCTGGCGATGTAGTCGTCGAACTCGTTGGGAATGTGCCGCCACAGGCTATGCACGATGCCGAGTGCGGAATAACAATCGCGCACCGTAGGCACCAGGATCCGGAAGGCGCGCACGTCGTAGACCTGGCTGAAGTCGATGCCCTTGCGACGCATTTTCCGCCAGATGCTGTAGATGTGCTTGGCCCGGCCCGACAGTTCGCCCTGAATGCCGGCGAGATCCAGCTCATGCTTGATGTCCGCCAGGACGCGCTTGACGTACTGGTCCCGGTCCAGACGCTTTTCATCCAACAGTTTGGCGATTTTCTTGTAGGCGGATTCGTGCAGGTAGCGGAACGAGAGGTCTTCCAGTTCCCACTTGATGTGACCGATCCCCAGGCGGTGAGCCAGCGGCGCGTAGATGTCGAACACTTCACGGGCGACGCGCATGCGCTTTTCCGGGGGCGCACTCTTGACCGCCCGAATGGCACAGGTCCGTTCCGCCAGCTTGATCAGGGCCACACGGACATCGTCGATCATGGTCACAAGCATCTTGCGGACGTTGTCCAACTGCCCCTGGCTCTGGCCCAGCACGTTGCCCTTGAGCGGATGATGCAGGGACGATATGGCAGCCATCTGCTGGACACCATCGATCAGACGGGCGACATCGTCGCCGAATTCCTCGCGGATCTCCTCGAGGGTCGCCCGCTCTTCACGAACCGCCCGATACAGGATGGCGGCGACCAGGGCCGTCTGGTCCAGGTGCAGTTCCGCCAGCACCTGGGCCATCTCGACGCCGGTGCGAAAACTGCTGGCACCCGGCGCCCACAGCCGGTCTTCACGAACGGCCTGCAGATCGATGAGCGCGGCCTTCTCGCAGGCACGACGAAACTGATCCACATCCTCAAGGGTGGTCTGGGCCTGGATGTGCCGGACCCAACCTTCGATGTCCACCTGACCATCCGTGGTCACGGCGTAATCTTCTCGAACCTTCACCATAGCGGTCCACTTTCCCTTTATGACTGTCGCGAACAGGAAGACTGGTTACCTGGCGGCGCCTGTACCGCCTGCTGCAGCCTCCCAGGGCATTCGCAACACCGGCCCCGTGTTGTTGTATTTGGCGTCGAGGCTGCGTTAAACGCGCTCGAACAGGGCCATTGATTCAACATGCGTGGTGTGCGGGAACATATCCATCACCCCGGCCTTGACCAGACGATAGCCCTTGTCCACCAACACGCCGGCATCCCGGGCGAGTGTCGCCGGGTTGCAAGATACATACACAATGCGGCGGGCCCCGAAAGCCGTGAGGTATTCACAGACTTCCTGGGCACCGGACCGGGGCGGGTCGATGAGGATCTTGTCAAACCCCTCGGCGGCCCAGGCCTCACCGGTAAAATCGCCCTGCAGGTTGGCGCCGTGAAAACGGATGTTGTCCAGACCGTTCAGCTCGGCGTTTTCCCGGCCGCGCACTACCATGGCATCGTCACCTTCCACACCGACGACCTGGCCCGCCTTGCGGGCCAATGGCAGCGTAAAGTTACCCAGACCGCAAAACAGGTCCAGGACCCGCTCGTCGTCCTGCGGGGCCAGCCAGTCCAGCGCCTGGCGCACCATGCTGCGGTTGATCTCGGCATTCACCTGCGTGAAGTCCATCGGGTGGAACTGCAGGGTGACGTCAAAATCATCCAGTCGATAGGACAGACGCTCGTCATCCCGCCCCGCGCTCTCCGGCCAGATCCGGTGAACCGTATCGGGCCCTTTCGGCTGCAAATAGATATGCAATTCATGCGCCTTTCCGAAAGCGATCAGTTTGTCCGTGTCGCTTTCAGACAGGGTCTCCATGTTACGAAAAACCATGGCGGCCACATCGTCACCGCAGGCCACTTCCACCTGAGCGATGGTACGGTAGGCCTCCATGCTGTAGAAAAGTTCACGCAGGTCACTGATCCGCTCGCCGATGCGGGGGTCCATCACTACACAACGGTCGATATCGGTCAGGAAGCTGTTGCGCTTCTCCCGGAAGCCCACCAGAACCGCATCGCGCTTGGGCACGAAGCGCACGCCCAGGCGAGCCTTGCGACGATAGCCCAGTCCTTGCGAGCGCATCGGCGCGATCCACTCTTCCGGCTCAATGCCCCCAAAATGGGCAAAGTGTTCTTTCAGTGTCTGTTCCTTGAACGCAATCTGGGCATCCGGCGCCATATGCTGGAGGCTGCAGCCGCCGCACAGATCGGCGAACTCGCACGGCGGCGTCTCGCGTTCCGGCGACGCCTCGAGCACCTCCAGCGCCCGCAGTTCATCGAAGCTGCGGCGCGTGCTCACGTATTTGGCCATCACCGACTCGCCCGGCAGGGCGGCATCCACGAACTGGGTCTTGCCGTCGAGGTGGCAAATCCCCCGGCCATCGTGACTCAGCTTTTCAATGTGGCAGTGGATCGGTTCGGCAGGCAGGACTTTTCTTCTACGTCGTTTACTCATCAGGTATTCCGGTCAGGCTTGGCGGGCCGGTTTCGGCCCGCCTCATTCAACTTCAGGCGCCGGGAAAAACGCCGGTGGACAGGTACCGGTCGCCCCGGTCACAGATAATGGCGACGATAACGGCATTCTCAACCTGCTCCGAGAGGCGCAGCGCGGCAGCGATGGCCCCGCCGGACGAGACACCGCAGAAGATCCCCTCTTCACGGGCCAGCGCCCGCATGGTGTCTTCAGCGTCTTTCTGATCGACATCCAGCACCTGATCGACCCGGGCGGCATCGTAGATTTTGGGCAGGTATTCCTGGGGCCAGCGACGGATACCCGGAATGGAGGAACCGTCCGAGGGTTGCAACCCGACGATCTTGATATCCGGATTGCGCTCCTTGAGGTAGCGGGAAACGCCCATAATGGTGCCGGTGGTTCCCATGGAGCTGACAAAGTGGGTGATCCGCCCCTGAGTCTGCTCCCAGATTTCCGGCCCGGTGGTGCGGTAGTGCGCCAGCGGATTGTCCTGGTTGGCGAACTGGTCAAGCACCAGCCCCTTGCCTTCCTGCTGCATCTGAGCCGCCAGGTCGCGAGCCCCTTCCATGCCTTCTTCCTTGCTGACGGTGACGATCTCCGCCCCATAGGCACGCATGGAAGCCCGGCGCTCCTCACTCATGTTCGCCGGCATGATCAGCACCATGCGGTAGCCCTTGATGGCCGCCGCCATGGCCAGGGCAATACCGGTGTTACCACTGGTCGCCTCGATCAGGGTATCGCCCGGTTTGATGTCGCCGCGGCGCTCGGCTTCCTGGATCATGCTGATGGCCGGCCGGTCCTTGACCGAACCGGCGGGATTGTTGCCTTCCAGCTTGGCCAGAATCACATTGGACGTGTCACCCGGCAGGCGCTGCAGGCGCACCAGGGGCGTATGACCGACGTAGTCTTCAATGGTGGGAAAATGCATGGATTTTCGGACTCCTGACAGCAATAACTTGTGGGAAAAACTGTCGGTTCGGTTCACCGGCAGCCGCCGCAAGCTGTGATACACTCTGACGACGCATCATACGCGCATCGCAGCCGGTATCCCAATACAGCTTGTCGCTACTAAAATGACCGCAGGTTCTAAGCGGGTCTGGCGAAATGGCTTTCTGTTACCTGGCCGGGTGACCGGTGATGCGATTCCCGATTCTGTCGGGGTTCACGATCAAGAGAGTATGGCTTGCCGGTGGTCGAATTACCCGACGCCGAAGTGCCAATAAGAATCAGGGACGACGCTTTGTACTTCCGGAAGGCTCATGGACGAACCGGTACAAGGCCTGCTGACGGAATCAGGAAGCGCACGATGCGACGCTGGGGTATTCGCAAGAAAGTCATTTTTGTCACGCTGGTGCCGACCATCCTCACCACGCTGATTCTGGGGATCTTCTTCACCCAGAGCTGGGTCGGCAACATCGAGCACCTGCTGCGGGACCGCGGCGAATCCCTGTCCCGGCAACTGGCCGCCGCCTCTGAATACGGCATGTTCACCGGCAACCGCAGCCTGCTGAACAACCTCTCCAATGCGCTGCTCGAAGAGCAGGATGTTCGCTCCATCACCTTTTTCAACGCCAAGGGCAAACGCCTGCTGCACACCGGTCCCAGCCTGTCCGACGAAATTGGTGATGAGAAGCTGACCGACAAGAAAACCGTGACGCTGCCCGGCGAGAACAGCTCTGTCTTTATCGCCCCGGTATTCCTGCAGGACCTGATGATCGACAGCATGCTCGACATGGAGTCCCGCAAGACCGCCCCCAGCGCCGTCGAGCCGATTGGCTGGGCCGCCGTGGAAATGTCCCACACCCGCACCGACGCCGAGCGTTACAAGGCCCTGCTGATCAGTCTGCTGCTCATCCTTGGCGGGATCGCGCTGAACGTGCTGATTGCCCTGCGCATGAGTCGCAACGTAACTGACCCTATTTTCGAGTTGAACTCGGCGGTCGCCAAACTCAAGGGAGGCGACCTCAAGACCCGCGTCCACACCCGGGCCGGACCGGAGTTCGAGCAGTTGGAGTCCGGCCTCAACGCCATGGCCCAGGAGCTGAGCGAAGCCCAGGCGGAAATGCAGCAGAACATCGACCAGGCCACTGAGGACCTGCGGGAAACCCTGGAGACCATCGAGATCCAGAATATCGAACTGGACCTGGCCCGTAAGGAAGCGCTGGAGGCCAGCCGCATCAAGTCCGAATTCCTGGCCAACATGTCCCACGAAATCCGCACGCCACTGAACGGGATCATCGGCTTCACCGAACTGCTGCTTAAGACGCCGGCCACCCAGCAGCAGCGGGACCACCTCAACACCATCCGCAAGTCCTCGGAAATCCTGCTGACCATCATCAACGACATCCTCGACTTCTCCAAGATCGAGGCCGGCAAGCTCGTGCTGGACCGCATTCCCTTCGGTCTGCGCGATACCATCGAGGAAGTCATGGTAATGCTGGCTCCCGGCGCCCATGCCAAGAACCTCGACCTGGTGCCGCTGATTTACAGCGACGTGCCGGACACCGTCATGGGTGACCCGCTGCGGGTGAAGCAGGTCATTACCAACCTGGTCAACAACGCCATCAAGTTCACCCAGACCGGCGAAGTGGTGCTGCGCGCCAGCCTGGAAGAGGAGGACGCTGAAGGCTTCCGCGTGGTCCTGCGGTTCAGCGTCACCGATTCCGGCGTGGGGCTGTCCCGGGCCCAGCAGCAATCCCTGTTCAACGCCTTCAGCCAGGCCGACGCGTCGACCGCTCGCCAGTATGGCGGAACGGGGCTGGGACTGGTGATTTCCAAACGTCTGGTGGAAGAAATGGGCGGCGACATCGGGCTGGACAGCGAACTCGGCCGCGGCTCCACGTTCTGGTTTACCCTGGCCACCGAAGTGGCCCGCAATGCCGAGCCGCCTGCGCCGCGGGATGGCTTGCAACGCGAACGGGTGATCTATCTCGAACAGCAGAAAACCACCGCCCTGTCAGTGACCCACCTGCTGCGAGATTGGGGCATCAGCGTCGACGAAGCCACCTCACCCGGCGATCTGCTGGAGAAGGTGGAACAGGCCCAGTACGAAAACCGCGGCTACGCCGTGGCCATGATCGGCGTCACCCGTCACCTCCTGCACTCCAGCCAGTACCGGGAAATGTTCCACACACTGGAAGTAGAGCGGGACTGCCGCACCCTGCTGCTGACCCCCACCTTGGACGATCAGGACGGCCATCTGGCGGGCGTTTCCAGCGGGCATGTGTCCAAACCGGTATGCCGTGACCGTCTCTACGATGAGCTGTTCATGCTGATTCACGGCACCCACGCCCCGGATCAGGCGTTGCCCGACAATCGGCCGGCCGAGCTGCCGCCGCCCGCGTCGGACCAGACGCCCCGCGTGCTGGCCGTGGACGACAACGACGCCAACCTGAAGCTGGTGTTGACGCTGCTGGCCGATTGCAAGGTGCATGCGGAAGGCGCCACCAGCGGCTTCGAGGCGCTGAGCAAGGCCCGCCAGACCCGCTTCGATCTGATCTTCATGGACCTGCAGATGCCGGGCATGGACGGGCTGGAAACCACCGGCCGCATCCGCCACCTGGACGACCGGCAGCCGCCGGTGCCCATCATTGCCCTGACCGCTCACGCGCTGTCGGAAGAGAAGGATCGCCTGCTGCGCCAGGGCTTCGACGGCTACCTGGCCAAGCCGGTGAGCAACCAGCAATTGCTGGACACCCTGTACCGGCACACCGGCTACCGCGGTCCAGGCATCGTTGACGAGCGGCCCACGACCTCGCGACACGAGACCCAGCAGCGCAGCATCCGCCCGTCCAGCCGGGAGAAACAGCTGCCCTGCGTAGACATTGAAGAAAGTATTCGACTCGCCGCCGGCAAGGCGGATCTGGCCGAGGAGTTGTTCAGCATGCTGTTGGAGCAGGTGACGTTCGACCAGAGCAGCATTCGGGAACTGCTTGAGAAAGGCGACAACGCCGAATTGCTGGAGCGGGTACACAAGCTGCACGGCGCCACCCGCTACTGCGGGGTACCGGAACTGCGCAGTATCGCGGAGACGCTGGAAACGGCCATCAAACGGGACAGCGACGAGCGCGAACCCTTGACCCGTTCGCTGATGGCGGCCATCGACCGCCTGTTGATCTGGTCCGAGGAGACGGACTGGCAGGGCATGTTCCGCGGCCAGGTCGGCGCCACCGCCGACCCGACCTGACCGGGCGAGCATCCCGTCGGTTAACGCGACTCGACGGCCTTGTCGAGGATGGCCCGCATGTCCCGTACGGCCTCTTTCATCCCGGTGAACAGGGCCCGGGCAATAATGCTGTGGCCAATGTTCAACTCATTGATGCCCGGGATCGCCGCCACCCGTTCGGTATTGTGATAGTGCAGGCCGTGACCGGCATTGACGATCAGTCCCAGTGAACGGGCATAGGCAACGCCATTGGCCACCTGTTTGAAGGCCGCTTCCACGGCCTCGGGCGTTTCCGCGTCGGCGTAGTGGCCGGTGTGGATCTCGATGACCGGGGCACCGCAACGCGCGGCGGCATCGATCTGGTCCTGATCGGCGTCGATAAACAGGGACACTTCAGCGCCGATGCGCGCGAGCCGCTCGCAGGCCCGGGCCACCCGCTCTTCCTGACCGGCCACGTCCAGGCCGCCCTCGGTGGTCAGCTCCTCCCGCTTCTCCGGCACCAGGCACACGCACGGCGGACGCACCTGCTCGGCAAACGCAAGCATGGCATCGGTGACCGCCATCTCCAGGTTCATCTTGCTGTTGAGCATGTCCCGCATCAGCATCACGTCCCGATCCTGGATGTGGCGCCGATCCTCCCGCGGATGAATGGTAATTCCGTCGGCACCGGCTTCTTCCGCCAACAGGGCAGCCTGGACCGGATCCGGGTAGCGGGTTCCACGGGCCTGGCGCAGCGTCGCCACGTGGTCCACGTTGACGCCCAGCAACACTCTAGGATTCATGCTTGTCTCCTCGCGATTGGGTGAACAGGGATCGGCTGTGCAACGGGCGCCCCTGCAAGAGATGATCGATCAGCACCCGTATCACGCGTTTGGCCGTGCGCCGAGCTTCCACAGACTCCAGCCGGTGATCCGCCAGTTCCAGCAGCACTTCGCCACGCAAACCCCGCAGCAGACTGCCGGGGCCGGGCTCGCGTTGCAGTCCCTGCTCCGGATCATAGTAGTAGTCACCGCCGATCGTCACGGGCGTGCCGGTATCCATCGTCATCGCCCAGTCGAAGGCGTAGCCCATCGCCTCGATCAGGCGCCACTCGAAGCGCCGCAGGGTGGGCTCGAAATCGTCCGTTTCAGCCAGGGCATCCAGGGTTTCGATGTAGTGGGCGAACAGGGTCTGGAAGGGCTCTGCCGGGGGCAGCAGGCGCTGCAGCAATTCGTTCAGATAGAGGCCACAGTACAGCCGCTCGGTCCGGCGCAGGTCCGGACCCATGCGGCTTTCGGCCGAGGTCAGCGTTTTAAGATCGGAGCGTCCCTGCCAGGCCAGCAGCATGGGCTGAAACGGTTGCAACTGGGCCTTGAGGGGGCTTTTCGGGCTGTTGGCACCGCGCGCCACCACCGTCAGGCGACCGTGATTGAGGGAGAACAGGTCCACCATCAGGCTGGTTTCACGGTAGTTCCGGCGATGCAGGACATAGCCGGGTTCCTGGTCGACCCTGTCAGTCATGCTTCAGGTCGTCTCCTGACGTCATCCGGATGGTTGCCCAACGGCCGCCTCAGAAGTCATCCATGCCCAGGCTTTTGAGCGCCCGGTCGCTGTCGGCCCAACCTTTCTTCACCTTGACCCAGAGTCGCAGCATGACTTTGCTGTCGAACAACTTCTCCATATCGATGCGGGCTTCCTGGCCAATACGACGGATGCGCTCACCCTTGTCGCCGATGAGGATTTTCTTCTGGCCGTCGCGCTCCACCAGGATCAGCGCGGCGATGTGCAGCACCTTGCCGTCCTGCTTGAATTCCTCAATCTCGACAGCCACCGAATAAGGCAACTCGGCCCCCAGTTGGCGGGTAATTTTCTCGCGCACGATTTCCGAGGCCAGGAAACGCTGGCTGCGGTCGGTCAACTGGTCGTCCGGATAGAAATGAATGCTGACTGGCAACAGGCGGTCGACGGCCTTTTCCAGTGGTTCCAGATTCTGTTCACGCAGAGCCGACAGCGGAATGATCTCGGCAAAGTCGTATTTCTTGGCCAGCTCCGCCAGATGCGGCAGCAGGACGTCACGCTTCTCGATCTTGTCCACCTTGTTGACGGCCAGGATCACCGGTGCCTTCACGTTTTCCAGCTTCTTGAGGACCATGTCGTCCGCCGTGGTCCAGTGGGTCTGGTCAACCACGAACACCACGACGTCCACATCCTTCAATGCCGAGGACGCTGCGCGGTTCATGTAGCGATTCAGGGCCCGCGGTTCTTCCTCGTGCATGCCCGGCGTATCGACGTAGATGGCCTGCACGTCACCCCGGGTCTGGATACCCAGCACCTGGTGGCGTGTGGTCTGGGGCTTGCGCGAGGTGATGCTCAGCTTCTGGCCCAGGATATGGTTGAGCAACGTGGACTTGCCCACATTGGGGCGGCCGACGATGGCGACAAAACCACAGCGGCTGTCGGGGTTGTCGGGTTGGGTGGGGTCGATCATCAATTATTCTCCACACCCAGTGATTTCAGGGCGTTGCGCGCGGCTTGCTGTTCGGCGACGCGACGACTGCCGCCGACGCCGGTGGTCTTGCGGTCCAGGGACGGTAAGGCGCACTCCACGTGGAATGTCTGGGCGTGCGCCTCGCCTTCGATGGAAATGACGTCGTAGCGTGGCAGCGGATACTGGCGGGACTGCAGGTATTCCTGCAGGCGCGTCTTGGGATCCTTTTGGGTATCCTGCAAGTCGAGTCGCTCCAGCCGCTCGTTGAACCAGTCCAGCACCCGCGCCCGGCAGGTGTGAAAATCGCTGTCCAGATACATGGCCCCGATCACCGATTCCACGGCATCCGCCAGGATCGAGTCACGCCGGAAACCGCCGCTCTTGAGCTCCCCGGAGCCCATACGCAGGTAGTCACCAAGGCTGAATTCCCGGCCGATTTCCGCCAGCGTCACGCCTTTCACCATGCGCGCGCGCAGACGGCTGAGTTGACCTTCCCGGGCATTCTCGAAATGCCGGTACAGATGCTCGGCGATGACCATATTCACGATCGAGTCACCCAGGAATTCCAGGCGCTCGTTATTCTGGTTGCCATGGCTCCGGTGGGTCAGCGCCAGCGTCAACAGCTCCGGATCCCGGAACTGGTAACCCAGACGCTTCTGGAGGCGGCCCAATTCGATTTCGCTTACCCTCACTGACCTGTCATCTCGTAGGCGTGATTGAAGTGGACAACGGCGTCCACATTCTGGAACAGATCCGTGCGCACCTCGTACTCAAGGTCGATGTGTACCTTGCCATCTTCCTTGTGGACCTTGATGAGCTTCTCGTCAAACCCGTCGACGTTGTTGACGCTCAGGCGCTTGCGGATCAGGGTCTGGACATCGCGGACGCTCAGATTGTCCAGGTTGTCGGTGTCATTCAGGCTCTCGATGGCCTCCTGAATGGTAATGTCGTCCAGGTAGATCGGCCCCAGTTTGATCACCAGGGTGATCAGGCTGCCGAAAAAAAGGACAGCGATGAGGATCCCCAGGGTGGAAGCGCCACGTTGAGTCTTCATTGATTTCTCTCTTTTTATTCCATGATTCCGGAATGGCCGAACATGGGCATTCCGACTACTTGATCAGGCCGACGCGATCAAAGCTCGGGATCCAGGACTCCAGGTGCATCCAGATGGCAAAGGCCTTGCCCACCACCAGATCTTCCGGAACGAAGCCCCAGTACCGGCTGTCGTTACTGTTGTCGCGGTTGTCCCCCATCATGAAGTAGTGCCCCTGGGGAACGACCCAGTCCCCTTCCCCATCCAGCCCGCGTCGGGTGTGGTTGAGAAGAATGTTGTGATGCACGCCTTCCAGGTTCTCTTCACGCAACTCCACCGGCGGCAGATTGGCGACGAAATCGGATTCGATCACCTTGCCGTTAATCGCCAGGGTCTTGTCGTGATAGCTGATCTTGTCCCCCGGCAGGCCGATCACCCGTTTAATATAGTTGGTCTCGCCATCCTTGGGGTATTTGAAGACCATGACGTCCCCGCGCTCCGGCTCACCGATCGGTACTATCTTGGTTCTCAGTACTGGCAGTCGCAAGCCGTAGGCAAATTTGTTGACCAGGATGAAGTCGCCCACCTGCAGGGTCGGCAACATGGAACCGGAGGGAATCTGGAACGGCTCCACCAGGAAGGAGCGCAGCACCAGGACGATCGCCAGGACCGGGAAAAAGGACCGGCTGAGTTCGACCAGGTAGGGCTCGCTGGCCTCCTCCTGCTCCTCGCCGGTGCGTTCTCCGGGCGGGACACTGCCGGTGCCGCCGCTGGAGGATTCTGACAGACGGGCCTCCCGTCGTGACCGCAGGAACAGCCGGTCTGCCAGCCAGATCAGGCCGGTGGCGAACGTCAGGGTGACGAGGATCAGGGGAAAATCGATATCCATGCTTGGGTCCTAGTTGTCGACGCGCAGTACGGCAAGAAACGCTTCCTGGGGCACCTCGACATTACCAAGCTGCTTCATGCGCTTTTTACCTTCTTTCTGTTTCTGCAACAGCTTCTTCTTCCGGCTGACGTCACCGCCGTAGCACTTCGCCGTCACGTTCTTGCGCAGTGCCTTGACGGTCTGACGCGCGATGACGTGATTGCCGATTGCGGCCTGCAGGGCAATATCGAACATCTGCCGCGGAATAAGTTCCTTCATCTTTTCCAGGACCGCCCGGCCACGGTGATGGGACTGATTGCGATGGACGATCAGCGCCAGCGCATCCACCCGGTCGCCGTTGATCAGGATATCCAGGCGCACCAGGTCCGCGGTCTGGAATCGTTTGAAATGATAATCCAGTGAGGCAAAACCGCGACTGGCGGACTTGATCCGATCGAAGAAATCGAGAACCACTTCACCCATCGGCAGCTCATAGGTCAACTGCACCTGGCTGGCGAGGAACAGCATGTTCTTCTGCACACCGCGCTTTTCTTCGCACAGGGCGATGACGTTACCCAGGTGCTCCTGCGGCACCAGAATGTTCGCCTCGACAATCGGCTCGCGCATTTCCTCGATGCTGCCGATGTCCGGCAGGCGCGACGGGTTGTCGACGTACAGCGTTTCGTTCTGCTTGGTGAGGACCTCGAACACCACCGTCGGCGCGGTGGTAATCAGGTCCAGGTCGTACTCCCGTTCCAGCCGCTCCTGGATGATCTCCATGTGCAGCATGCCCAGGAAACCACAACGGAAACCGAAACCGAGGGCGTCGGAGCTTTCCGGCTCGAAGAAGAGGGACGCGTCGTTCAGGGTCAGCTTGTCCAGCGCTTCCCGGAAGTCGTCGTAGTCGTCGGAACTGACCGGGAACAGGCCGGCATAGACCTGCGGCTTGACCTTCTGGAAGCCCGGCACCATGGCCGTATCCGGCGTATTCTGGTGCGTGATGGTATCGCCCACGGGGGCGCCCTTGATATCCTTGATGCCGGCGATCACGAAGCCGACCTCACCGGTACCCAGCACACCGGTATCGGTGGGCTTGGGCGTAAAAATCCCCACCTTGTCCACCTGCCAGGCGCGGCCGGTGGATTTGATCAGGATCTTGTCGCCTTTGCGCAGTGAGCCCTGGCGTACCCGAACCAGTGAGACGACGCCCAGGTAGTTGTCGAACCAGGAATCGATGATCAGCGCCTGCAACGGGCCTTCCGTATCCCCCTGGGGCGGCGGCACCAGACGGATCAGCTCTTCCAGCACGTCCTCGACGCCCAGGCCGGTCTTGGCGCTGCAGCGCACCGCCTCGGTGGCCTCGATGCCGATGATGTCCTCGATCTCCTGGGCGACGCGATCCGGCTCGGCCTGGGGCAGGTCCATCTTGTTGAGAACCGGCACCACTTCCAGCCCCTGCTCGATGGCGGTGTAGCAGTTGGCCACGGACTGGGCTTCGACACCCTGCCCGGCATCCACCACCAGCAAGGCGCCTTCGCAGGCAAACAGCGAGCGGGACACCTCGTAGGAAAAGTCCACGTGGCCCGGGGTGTCGATCATGTTGAGTTCGTATTCAATGCCGTCCCGGGCCTTGTAGCGCAGGGTCACACTCTGCGCCTTGATGGTGATCCCCCGTTCACGCTCCAGGTCCATGGAGTCCAGGACCTGTTCGGCCATTTCCCGGTCGGTCAGGCCGCCGCAGACCTGGATAAAGCGGTCAGCGAGCGTGGATTTTCCGTGATCGATATGGGCGATGATGGAAAAGTTACGGATGTGGCTCAGGTCAGTCACAGAATCGGGTGTCTCACGTCAGAAAAATGTCCGGCGCGCCGGCGCTGGACCGGCGGCAGATTTGGGAAGGCTGATTTTACCGGTTAAGCGGCGCTATTGCCATGTAAGCCGATCAGGATTTATGCAGACCCGACAAGAGCCCGTGAAAACGACGGCGCCGGACTTGGCGCCGTCGTCACAGGATCTCATGACGCCCCTTTCAATAGCTGTTTCTTTCCTGCTGTCGCACCAGGAATCCGATCAGGGCGTCTTCATCCAGCGGGTAGCTGAACAGGTTGCCCTGCCCCTGGGCGCAGCCGTTGGCGCGCAGGAAGGCGAGTTGCTGCGGCGTTTCCACGCCCTCGGCAATGACCGCCAGGTGCAGCTTGTGAGCCAGCGCAATCACGGCCGAGGTGACGTCGGTGGCGGTGGCGTTGTAGGGAATGTCGCGAATGAAGACCTGGTCGATCTTCACCGCATGCAACGGCAGGCGCTGCATCGCCGCCAGCGAGCAGTTGCCGGCTCCGAAGTTGTCGAGAATCAGGTAGACGCCGATATCGTGCAGTGCCGTCATCAGCGGATGCACCACGTCCGGCTCTTCGTTGAGCAGGTCCGCCGGCAATTCGAGTTCCAGCTGCTCCGGTTTGACACCGGTCTCGGTGATGACCCGCCGGAACATATCGAGGAAGTTGGGATCGGTCACCTGCCGCGACGACAGGTTCACGGAAATCTTCAGCTCACCGAATCCGGCCCGCTCCAGCGCCTGGATCTGGATACAGGCCTGGCGCAGCGCCATTTCACCGAGACGGACAATCAGGCCCGACTCTTCCGCCAGATTGATGAACTGCTGGGCCGGCACCAGCCCCCGATCCGGGTGTTGCCAGCGCAGGAAGGCTTCGACGCCGAGGATGTGATCCTTCTCCAGGTCGAACTTGGGCTGGTAGTGGAGCACAAAGCGGTCCGCATCCAGGGCGTTGCTCAGCTCCTCCTGCTGCAGCAGGCGACGGGCCGCCTGGATGTTCAGCGCCGAGGTGAAGAACTGGACGTTGTTGCGCCCCAGCTCCTTGGCCCGGTACATGGCCAGATCCGCGTACTTCATCAGCGAGGTGGCGTCTTCACTGTCACCGGGGATCATGGCCAGACCGATACTCACGGTCACGCCAACCTCATGCTCACCCAGACGCACCCGCTGGCACAGCCGGCGCAGGATACTTTCTGCCACCGCCAGGGCCGCATCCGAACCGCTCACCTCCGACAGCAATACGACAAACTCGTCGCCGCCCAACCGGGCCACCGAGTCTTCCTCGCGCACACAGCCGCTGAGCCAGCCGGCCACCGTTTGCAACAGGTGATCGCCCACATCGTGGCCCAGGGTGTCGTTGATCCGTTTGAAGCCATCCAGGTCCAGGAACATCAGGGCGGCGGCATTGCCACTGCGCTTACAGCGGCGAATCACGTGCTCCAGACGGTCACGGAACAACTGGCGGTTGGCCAACCCGGTCAGCGGATCGTAGAACGCGAGGCGATGCAGCTCTGTCTGGGCGGCCTTGAGTTCAGTCAGGTCGCGCAGACTGACCACCACACCGTTGACCCCGGGTACGTCGGTCATCGCGGTGTAGGTGCCTTCCATGTCACGCCATTCACCCTGGGCATCGCGGATACGGGCATGCACCACCGGCAGCCCTTTGCCCGGCTCGGTGAGCGCCTGATCGAAACAATGCTGCAGCTGGGGCCAGTCGTCCGGATGCACCTGGTCTTCGAGCTGCAGGTTGGGAACGCTGCCCGGATCGTAGCCGAGAATCGTCTCGGACGATGGGCTGACGTACTGGGTCTGCCCTTTCTGGTCGAGAATCAGCGTGATGTTGCTGGCGCCCTCGGTGATGGCCCGATAACGACCGGCGTTGATCTGGGCCAATAGTCGCGAACGGATCATCGCCAGGGAGAACGCGAACAGCAACAAACTGATGATGACGCCGGCTACCAGCACGATCAGCGGCCGCGGATCCGATGAGCGAAAATCAAACGCCGGCGTGGTGTGCGTCTGCAGCAGCCACGTGCGCCCGCCGTGCTCGACCTTCTGGGTCATCTCAAAGGTGTAGTCGTCGTCCAGCGAGCCCAGGTTGGAGGCGTACATCAGGTCCTCCTTCACCGGCACGTCGCTGTCGTAGATGCGCACGTCGAGGAACGGCGCAATCAGGCCGACGATCCCGTCCATCAGGTTGTTCATGCGGAAGGCGCTGAACACGAAGCCGCGCAATCGCATGCGCCGCTCTTCCAGGATATTGGGCACCTTGTCGCCTTGGTAGACCGGGAAATACATCAGGAAGCCGGCCTGTTCGTCGTCCACCTGCTCCTGCACCAGGACCACCTTGCCGGTCATGGTGGCCTTACCGGTATCGCGGGCTTCTTCCATGGCAATGCGGTGGGTGGGATCACCGAACGCGTCGTAGCCGTAGGCGCGTTTGTTGCGCTGGGTACTGGGTTCCAGGAACACGATCGGGTGATACTCGGCGCGCACACCGGCGGGATTGATCAGGTAATCCGGCAGCCCCTGGTCCCGGATCCTGCGCACGAAGTCCTTGATTTCATCCCCTTCCACCCGGGCGGTGTAGCCAATGCCCTGGATACCCGGATAGTAGCGGTTGATGTCCAGCTTGTTGACGTACAGGCGCCAGTCGTCATGCCCAACCAGGTCGGCGACGGCAAACAGGCCGGCACTGCCGGCCAGCACCTGTTCATAGTTGAGCAGCCGCTCCTCGATGGCCGTCTTCAACTGCATGGACTGGTTTTCAAAACGCGCCTGGGTCCGATCCTGGACCAGACGGATGGAAAACTGCCAGGCACCGGCGGTCAACAGCAGGGAAATCAGCAAGACCAGCCAGGCTATGCGAGAAGAGGAGCGTCGGGCCAGTTGCCCCAGGGTTACTTCCTTCGCCATTACTTCAATCCATTGAGTCGGGGCACGACGCCCACGGTCAGAAATGCACCCGCAGCCCCTGGGTCGGGGGGCTCCGGGCCCTGATCAATTTTAAACCGGGGAGTATAGCAAAACCCGTCGTGGATCGTGCCACGACGGGTTCAAATGACGGAAAGGAAGAAAGCGCCGACGGGACGCCGGCGCCGACAGGGTTACTTCTCGGTCTTGATGACGAGGAACGTCGACTGCCCCTCGCGCATGACCAGAACCGGGATCGCCTTGCCCTTGGGCAGGTCGCCGGCAATCCGGCGGAAGTCGTCCACCGAGCTCACGGTCTCGTTGTTGAGCTTGCGGATCACGTCATCGGGACGAATCCCCGCATCCAGAGCCGGACCCGTTCCAACGTTCTGTACCAGGACACCATCCTTGATACCCAGCTGCTGACGCTGGTCGGCGGTCAGGTCGGCAACGGACAGTCCCAGCGGGCCATTACTCACGGAGGGAGACGGCTCCTCACCGGTGCTCGCCTGACGGTCTTCCGGCAGCTTGCCGATGGTGACTTCCAGCTCCTTTTCATCACCGTTGCGCAGCACCGTCAACTCGGCCGACTCGTTGATCTTGGTGCGCCCCACCATCGGTGGCAGATCGGAGGACAGATTGATCGGCTCACCGTTGTATTCCAGGATGATGTCGCCCGGTTGCAGACCGGCAGCCTCCGCCGGCGAGTCCGGCAGCACTTCAGCCACCAGCGCACCGCGTGGACGCTTCAGGCCGAACGACTCGGCCAGATCCCGGTTGACCTCCTGGATCAGCACGCCCAGCCAGCCACGGGAAACGAAGCCCTGGTCCTTGATCTGATGGAATACGTTCATGGCCACGTCGATGGGAATCGAGAAGGACACACCCATGAAGCCACCAGAGCGGGTATAAATCTGGGAGTTGATGCCGACCACTTCACCGTCGAGGTTAAACAGCGGGCCGCCGGAGTTACCCGGATTGATGGCCACATCCGTCTGGATGAACGGGACATAGTTCTCGGAAGGCAGTGAACGGCCGATGGCGCTGACGATGCCCGCGGTCACGGTGTAATCGAAGCCGAACGGCGACCCGATCGCGAAAACCCACTCACCCTGCTGCAGGTCGCTGGAGTGGCCCATCTTGACCACCGGCAAGTGGTCGGCCTTGATCTTCAGCACGGCGATGTCCGAGCGCGGGTCCGTGCCGATCACCTTGGCATTGAGTTCACGACGATCGCTCAGGCGCACGATGATTTCGTCGGCCCCTTCCACCACGTGGTTGTTCGTCAGGATGTAGCCATCCTCGGAGACAATGAAACCGGACCCCATGGAATGCAGCGGCTGCTGTTGGCCGGGCTGTTGCGGGCCATTGGGCCCTTCGAAGAAGCGGCGGAAGAATTCGGGCATCTGATCCAGCTGACGCTGGTCAAATGGCATCCCTGCCTGAGATTTGGGGTTCTGCGTCGTGCTGATATTGACCACAGCCGACGAGTTCTCCTTCACCAGCCCGGTAAAATCAGGCAACTCGGCATGGGCGCGGCTTGCCAGCAGCATCATGAACGCCAGAATGGGCGCAAACCAGACTCTCAGGTTCTTTTGGGGCATACCTCACTCCAGAATTTGGTTGGGTTTTACAGAATGGACACGTCTATTTTCTAGGCAGACTCTGCCGTTTCAAATTAAGGAAATGTTATGCGGAGCCCGGTCCCGGTCAGGGCGCCCCCAACGGGCCCGAATCCCGCACAGTGACTGGCTCGACCGCCACATGATGCAGATCAACACGCAACAGGACCGGTTCAAACCCAGGGTTCTTGCGTCGATCACGGGAACTTTTTCGAAGCGCTCCAAAACCGACGGCCAATCCCAGGGCGCCCCCCAGAATGGCCGGCCCGTCCTGGCCGGGCCAGAGAGCCGCCGCAACCATGGCGCCCAGCAGCAGGGCCACCAGGGGCCAGGCATATACCAGCAGCGACGCCTTCAACAATTGCGATTCCTCGATACCGAGCGTGACCTGGTCACCCACGCGGGCGCCGAGTGGGTTGTGCACCCGAACCTGATTGGCTCGGCCATCGGTCATACTGGCCAGCGCCCCCTGACCGCAGCCTTTACGGGCGCTGCAGCTGCCGCAAGTACTCTGGCGAATGGTCTGCACCCAGACGGCGTCGTCAATCTCGGCAACGACGGTCCCACTTTCCTCAATCATGATCGTCTCCGGGCACCACAGCGGTGTCCGCTTTGGCGGCCGACTTTTCCTCCGCCTGCGGTGCCGATTCCTTTTCAATCCGAATCGATTGAGCCACTTTGACAGCCGTTTCCGGCGGAATTTCCCCAACCACCGTCACCAGATGACGTTGATCACCTGCTATCAGCTTGCTCATGAAGATCGTGGTGGCGCCGATCCGTGAAATACCGGTCGGCATATCCATGTTCCCCACGGGTGCAACGAACACCGAGAAGGAAGCCAGTCCGTCGGAGAACGCGATTGCCTGCCCTCCTGGCGGATGCGGGGCCGGCGTTGCCTGGAACCCTTCCGGATGCCAGCTGAGTTTCCAGGTCACGTTTGGCATGGGCGGTGGCGGAGAGGGAGGCGGTGCCGGATGCGCCCCGCCGACAGCCAGCTTGCGGGTCGACTCCTGCGAGGGGATACGGAATTCACTGTCCGGAATGTCCTTGGTCAGCTCGAGCATGGTGAACTGGAAACGCTCCAGCACCTTGTCGTCGTTGCTCAGCACCTGGCTTTTGACCAACAGTCCTGAGGTTTTCTCGAGCCACAGCCGATAGCGGTAGCGATGAATGTCCTTGGGATTAAGGGCGACGACCACCGCCTTGTGTCCGGCCACCCGATCGTCGTCAAGCAGCCTGGCCGCGTACCAGCGCCGGACAGGCGCCATCTTGTCGGAAAAGACTTCGGAGAAGGGACCGGACGGCAGCATGGCATCCAGTTGAATGCGGCCATGGGAAGGCAGTATGCAGAACACGCGGCCACCCCGGCGGATAATCTCGCCCTGGTCGCCATCCTGGATCACCAGGCGCTCCTGCACCTCTCCATCCTTGAATCGGTGGGCGATGCGCATGGAGCTGACCTGATCCCCCCGACTATAGACGAACACCCCTTTGTAGCTGGTGGTGTTCAGCGCCGGTCCCATCTGTTCGAGCCAGCCTTCGGCGGTGGTGGGCATATCCCCGGCCCAGACCGAAGCCGAAAGCACCCAGGCACTCACACCACAGGCCAGCCGGGTGAGGAAGGTGTGACGTCTGTTGATTCCTGAATGGGCCATGGGATCAGCGCAGGCCGGTCGACACGCTGGCCACCCGGGCATAACCCATCGAGCCGTACCCCATGCCCACACTGTTATGCTGGGCGTGTTCAAGCAGATAGCGGCTCATTTGCTCCCGCTGTTCGTCATCCAACCCCTGCAGGGCAATTTCAGGCACGCGGGGCGTATCCTGGGCGTCATCGTCGTCATTGCCGTCCAGACCCAGACCCGCTGTCAGGGCACCGGCACCGGTCTCATCGGAAATGCCCCAGTGAGCCCCCGCGCCAAAGCCGACCAGCAGGGCCATGGACACCGCGGCCACCGCCGACCAGCGCAGGGAGCGCCGTGACGGGTTGGTCGCCTTCGCATCGGCGTCTCGTTCAGGCAATTCGGCATTGGCATCGATAGCGTCGCGAACTGCGCTGCTGACATCCACCGTGGCCAGGTCACGACGCTCGTCATGCATCAGATTGCGCAGTTGCTGCCATCTCTGCCACTGCTCCCGGATTTCCGGTTCACCGGCACGAGACAACAGACGATGCACAGCCAGTTCGTCGGCCTGATCATCCATCATGGCTGACAGCGTCTCTCTCAGACGATCATCCATTGCGCATGCACCTCAAAATCAACAACACCGTTTTAAATTCTGTAGACACTCAGTCTGCACTCAACATCGGGGCCAGCTCGCGGTCCACGGCATCCCGTGCTCTGAATATCCGCGAGCGTACCGTTCCGATCGGGCATTCCAGGATCCGGGCGATGTCTTCATAGCTCAGACCCTCGTATTCCCGCAACAACAGGGCCGAACGCAACTCTTCCGGTAAACCGCTGATCGCGCGCTGCATGGCTTCATACATTTCCTCGCGCTGCATCAGTTTCTCCGGGGTGGCCACATCGCGCAACCAATCACCGGAATCGAGCCGTTCGGCTTCCTCGGCCTCCATGCTGCCACGCGGGCGCCGCCCGCGGGATTCCAGGAAATTCTTGGCGGTATTCACCGCAATCCGGTAAAGCCAGGTATAGAAGGCGCTGTCACCGCGGAAGCGTTCCACCGCGCGGTAGGCCTTGACGAATGTTTCCTGCGTGAGATCCAGAATGTCCTGGGAGTCGTTGGTATAGCGGCTGATAATGGATGCCACGCGGGACTGGTACTTCAGCACCAGAAGATCGAACGCAGACCGGTCACCCCGCTTGACGCGCTGGATGAGCTGTTTGTCGGTCTGACTTTCAGAGGGAGACTGTGGCGTGCTCTCTGTCACCGGTTTCTTCGCCGTTTGGCCGCCTGCATTCGGGCGCTCTGGCAGGGAGGTTACCGTGGCTTTCTCCGGGGTGCCCTCCCCCGAACTCGTACGGCAGTCCCGCAGGGCCGAAGTTGGCAATCTGGATAACGTCATGCTGCAGTCCCATTCGCACTTGACTTGAAGGCTCTCTGCCAACCCTGACTTGTGGCAGGTAAGCCCGTGTGGCCAAATAGACAGCAGCCGTAAAGTTTAGTTCAATAGCGCCCTCATTATGGCCCGCGATACCGAACAGATGCCACAGTCCCACCAATATGATGTGCTGATTATCGGCAGTGGTGCCGCCGGCTTGAGTGTCGCACTCAACCTGCCCGCCCATATGAAAGCCGCCGTCATCAGCAAAGGCGAACTGACCAGTGGCTCCACGCTGTGGGCCCAGGGCGGTATCGCCGCCGTCCTGGATTCAGAGGACAGCGTCGAGGCACACATCCGGGACACGCTGAACGCCGGCGCCGGCCTGTGCCATGAAGACGCCGTGCGCTTCACGGTCGAACACAGCCGCGAAAGCATCGAGTGGCTGATCGACAAGGGTGTTGATTTTACACGGGATGACGACCAGAAGTACCACCTCACCCGTGAAGGCGGTCACAGTCATCGCCGTATTATCCATGCCGCCGATGCCACCGGTCAGGCCGTTTCCCACACGCTCAGCGACCGGGTTCGCCAGTGTGCCAACGTGGAAATCCTGGAGAATCGGGTCGCCGTCGACCTGATCACCCATCGTAAGCTGTCCCTGCCCGGTAACCGCTGTGTGGGCGCCTACGTGCTCAATCTTGACGACAGTCATGTCGAGTTGTTCCGCGCACGCTTTGTGGTGATCGCTACCGGCGGCGCCAGCAAGGCCTACCGTTATACCAGCAATCCCGACGGGGCCTCCGGCGACGGCATCGCCATGGCCTGGCGAGCCGGCTGCCGCACGGCCAACATGGAATTCAACCAGTTCCACCCGACCTGCCTTTACCACCCGCACGCCAAGTCGTTCCTGATTACCGAGGCGGTGCGTGGCGAGGGCGGCCGCCTGCTGCTGCCCGATGGATCCAGCTTCATGGAACATTTCGACGAGCGCGGCGAACTGGCCCCGCGGGACATCGTGGCCCGGGCGATCGACCATGAAATGAAGCGGATCGGTGCCGATCATCTCTACCTGGACATCAGCCATAAGCCGGCTGATTTCGTGAAGACCCACTTCCCGACCATCTACGAACGCTGCCTGGCGTTCGGGATCGACATGACCCGGGAGCCGATACCGGTGGTACCGGCGGCCCACTACACGTGTGGCGGCGTGATGACCGACCACCGGGCACGCACCGACGTCAACCAGCTCTACGTGGTCGGCGAAGCCGCCTTTACCGGCCTGCACGGCGCCAATCGCATGGCCAGCAACTCGCTGCTGGAATGCCTGGTGTACGGCCGTTCTGCCGCCGAAGACATCGCCCGGCTGGACAACGACATTCCCGATCCGCCGCAGGCACCGGCCTGGGATGAGTCCCAGGTCCGCGACTCGGATGAAGACGTCGTGATCTCGCACAACTGGGATGAGCTGCGTCATTTCATGTGGGACTACGTCGGCATCGTGCGCACCACCAAGCGCCTGCAGCGGGCCAAGCACCGGGTCGATTTGCTGTCCCGGGAGATCGGCGAGTTCTACAACAACTACCGGGTCTCCAACGACCTGCTGGAACTGCGCAACCTGGTCACTGTGTCCGACCTGATCATCTGTTCGGCCATGCAACGCCGGGAAAGCCGCGGCCTGCACTACACTCTCGATTTTCCCGGAGTGCTGCACGAAGCGCGGGACACTATCCTGACGCCTACCACTTTTCGTTCCCGTGCGCCCTAGCGCCCGGAACCTGTTTTCACCCTGAGGTCGTTTTGTATGGATCGTAATGTCGAATTCAAGCGTCTTTACTGGCACAGCCGACGCGGCATGCTGGAGCTGGATGTTCTGCTGATCCCTTTCCTGGAACAGGTCTACCCAGACCTCCCGCAAGCCGATAAGGCGCGCTACCAGAAGCTGATCGACTGCGAGGATACCCAGATCTACCAGTGGTTCATGCAGCGCGAACGCCCGGAAGACCCGGATCTGCAGGTTATCGTGGATATGATCCTGGATCGTGTACAGCCGGATTGACTTGCCGCTGCAACGCTCCCTGCCGCTGGCAGCCCTGCTGGCACTGTGCTGGGCATTACCCGCCGGTCTTGCCCTGACGCTGACCACCGGCCTGCCGGCCGGCCACTTGATGGCATCGGTGGTGTTCGCAGGGATTGGCTGGCGCAGTGTGCGGCGTCTTGCCCTTCTGGAAAGCCAACAGGCGGTTACGGGATTGAGCCTGAGACGGCAGCAGTTGTCGGTCCGCACGGCCGAAGGTGGAGAGATCCCCGTCACCGTCGCTGCCAACAGCCGATTAACAAGCCGTGTTGCACTCTTGAAACTGCGGCCCGAGGCCTCCACCTTGAAGGAACACACAGTCCTGCTGGTGAATCTGCCGTTCTGCACGAACGTCGATCCGGACGCCTTTCGGCGTTTGCGAGTGTGGCTTCGTTTTGCCGGCAGTCCATCGCCCTCTTCGAATCAACCGGTCTGACAGGAGTAGCGCATGTCCGATTCCGCCGCGCCGCAAGTCGCTTCCGCCCAACGCCCGAGTCATGCGTTTGCCAATCTGGACAATGTCCAGCTCTATCGGGTGGGCGGCAAGGATCCCCGCAAATTCCTGCACGGCCAGCTCAGCCAGCATATGGATGAGGTCACCGAAACCCGCGCACGCCGAGCGGCCGCCTGCACCCCGAAAGGCCGGGCCTATGCCGTATCACTGCTGGTCGGCGAGCAAGACGCCATCCTGTTGCGTCTGCCCAAGGCCATTGAAGAGCGCATCACCAGCCAACTGAAAAAATTCCTGATGCTGTTCCGCGGCACGGAGATGACCAGTCTCGACAGCGCCCGGGTATTTGGCCTGTGGGGCCTCGAGGCGGCACGTAGCCTGTCGGCCGATGCCGATACCCTCGACACGACCGGTGACGCGCTGACACTGGAAGACGGCAAACTGATCCGGGTTCAGGACACCACCGAAGGCGTCCCCCGTTACGAATTCTGGCGCCTCAGTGGCGACCGCCTGCCGGAGGCCCCGACCGCCACCCCGGCGGATTGGGCGGCTGCCGAGATCAGCGCCGGCCTGGCCGAACTCGACAGCGACAGCAGTGAGGCCTATGTCCCCCAGATGCTGAACCTGCAACACGTCGATGGCATTCACTTCAAGAAAGGCTGCTACACCGGCCAGGAAGTTATCGCGCGCATGCACTACCTGGGGCAGCTCAAGAAGAGCCTGTTCCGCCTGGCGGTCTCTGCCGACCAAATCTTGCACCCGGGCATGTCGGTGATCGCCGGTGACAAGGCCGTTGGCGAACTGGTCAACGTGGTCAGCTTCGACGACGGTCGGCAGGAAGCGCTCGCCGTGATCAAGCACGCCGCCCTGGACGCGCAGCCCTGGACAATTGACGGGGTGAAGGGCGAAGTTTCACGCCTGGACCTGCCCTACCCGGTGCCGGAACAGGAAAAGGCCTGACGCAAACCCGAGGACCAACAACCGGCCGTTGCGTCGCCCTTGCAGATACGTTTTGTGACGGCTGCGGCTGGATTTATTTGCTATAACTGCACATTAAGCCCTGTTTTTCATGCCAGTCACCGATGGATGGAACATCTCACTATGGCGACGATTTCGGAAACCCTTAAAGACGATCTGACCGCGGCGATCGAGAGCGACAAGCTGGTCCTGCCGACCCTGCCCGAAGTGGCCCTCCAGGTCCGGGAAATCGCAGAGGCAGAGGACTCTTCCATACAGGACCTGGTCAAGGTCATCAGTAACGACACCGCCCTCTCGGCCCGCCTGATCCGGGTCTGCAACAGCCCGCTGTTCCGGGGTTCCCGGCAGATCGAAAACCTGACCATGGCGGTCAGCCGTCTGGGCATGGCCTACACCAGCAACCTGGCCATGGGTCTGGCGATGGAACAGATGTTCCAGGCCACTTCCGACATGATCGACAAGCGCCTGCGGGCCACCTGGCAAACCAGTACCGAAGTGGCCGGCATCTGCCATGTCCTGGCCCAGCACTACACGCGCCTCAAGCCGGACCAGGCGACTCTGGCTGGCCTGGTACACCTGATCGGCGTGCTGCCGATCCTGCGTTATGTGGAAGACAACGAAGTTCAGATCAGCAGCATCATGCTGGACAAGGTCATTGAAGAATTGCACGCCGATATCGGCCAGCGCATTCTCAAGAAGTGGGATTTCCCGACGGAACTCCAGACCGTCCCGGCCGATTTCACCGACTTCCAGCGTGTCGTACCCAAGGCCGATTACGCCGATCTGGTGATGATCGCCAACCTGCAGCTGGTCGCCGGCACCGAGCACCCGTTCACGGAGCTGGACTGGAACACCATTCCCGCGTTCGAGCGGCTGGGCCTGGACCCGAACATCGATATGAGCCAGGAAGAAGACCTGAACGCCGAAATGGAAGCGGCGATGGCGCTGCTCCAGTAAACGGGTACAGACGCCAAACGCAAAAAAGGCCGGTGATTCACCGGCCTTTTTTGTATCGCGCGATCAGCTCTTCCTGATTGGGCAAGCCCCAGTCGATGGGCGCCCGCCCCTTTTCCACCAGCCACTCGTTGGTCTGACGGAAATGACCGCAACCAAAGAAGCCCCGATGCGCGCTCAGTGGAGACGGATGCGGCCCCTGCAGGACGAGGTGCCGGTTCCGATCGATGATCCGCCCCTTCTTCTGGGCATAGCTGCCCCAAAGCAGAAACACCACGCCTTCACGCTCGGCATTGATGTGCTCGATCACGCGGTCGGTGAAGTGCTCCCAGCCCTTGCCCTGATGGGCGCCCGCCTGGCCCTGCACCACGGTCAGTACGGCATTGAGCAACAACACCCCCTGATCGGCCCAGGGCTGCAAACAGCCGTGATCCGGTGGATCGATGCCCAGTTCCGCCTGGATTTCCTTGAAAATATTGACCAGTGACGGCGGCGTTTTGACGCCCGGTCGCACACTGAAGCACAGACCATGGGCCTGCCCCAGACCGTGATAGGGATCCTGCCCGAGAATGACCACCGACACCTTGTCGAAAGGGGTCGAATTCAGTGCGTTGAAACAATGCTGACGGGCTGGAAACAGCGTCTTGCCCGCCTGCTCTTCCTGGGCCAGGAAATCAGCCAGCGTTTGCAGGTACGGCTGCTCGAACTCGTTACCGAGACGTTCGAGCCAGCCGCGATCGGGCTTGAGCTGCTGCCGCAGGGCTTCGGCCGCCGGATGCATGGACTCAGGCCTTTTCCGGACGCATCGCCGGGAACAGAATCACGTCCCGAATGGACGGCGAATCGGTCAGCAGCATGGTCAGCCGGTCGATGCCAATCCCTTCGCCCGCCGTCGGCGGCAGGCCGTATTCCAGGGCGGCGACGTAATCCTCGTCGTAGAACATGGCTTCGTCGTCGCCAGCCTCTTTCTCCGCCACCTGTTCACGGAAACGCTCGGCCTGGTCCTCGGCGTCGTTCAACTCCGAGAAGCCGTTGGCGATCTCGCGACCACCGACGAAGAACTCGAAACGCTCGGTGACGAACGGGTTGGCATCCTTGCGGCGGGCCAGTGGAGACACTTCCGTCGGGTACTCGGTGATGAACGTGGGCTGCATCAGGCGATGCTCGACGGTCTTCTCGAAGATCTCGATCTGGACCTTGCCGAGCCCCCAACCTTCCTTCAGTGGAATACCCATGTCCGACGCGATGCGCCGGGCCGCGTCGGCATCCGCCAGGTCTTCGGCCTTGATGTCCGGATTAAACCGCAGGATGGAATCGAACACGGTCAGGCGCTCGAAAGGCTTGCCGAAATCGTATTCCACGGTTTCGGTCTCGCCGTCGGCCAGCAGCCGGGTGTTGGTGACGGTCGTGGTCTGGAGGACTTTCTCAGTCGCTTGCCGCAGCATGGCCTCGGTGTGATCCATCAGGTCGTTATAGTCCGCGTACGCCTGGTAGAACTCCAGCATGGTGAACTCGGGGTTGTGCCGGGTCGAGAGCCCCTCGTTACGGAAGTTGCGATTGATCTCGAACACCCGCTCGAAACCGCCCACCACCAGGCGCTTGAGATAGAGTTCAGGTGCAATGCGCAGGTACATATCCATGCCCAGCGCATTGTGATGGGTAATGAACGGACGCGCGGTGGCACCACCGGGAATGGCCTGCAGCATCGGCGTTTCCACCTCGATGAAGTCACGCTCGGCGAAGTAGTTGCGGATGCTGTTGATGATCTTCGAGCGGGCCTCGAACACGCGGCGCGAATCCTCGTTGACCATCAGGTCGACGTAGCGCTGGCGATAGCGCATCTCGGTGTCGGTCAGGCCCTTGTGCTTTTCAGGCAGCGGGCGCAGGGACTTGGTGAGCAGCTTGTACTCATCCATCATCACGTACAGATCGCCCTTGCCGGATTTGCACAGTTTGCCGCGAACCCCGATGACATCGCCCAGATCCCAGTGTTTGGTGTCCTTCTGCACGTCCTTGGAGGCGTAGACCTGAATCCGGCCACTCACATCCTGGACCACCTTGAACGCCTTGCGATCAAGCATCAGGCGGCCTGCGATGGCCACTTCCAGACCCAGCTCTTCCAGCTCTTCCTTCGATTTATCGCCGTAGGCCTTCTGCAATTCCGCCGCCGTGCTGTCACGTCGGAAATCGTTGGGGAAGGCGTTGCCCTGCTCGCGCAATTCGGCCAGCTTGGCACGACGCTCGGCAATGAGCTTGTTGTCGTCCTGCGTTACGGCGTTGGGGGTCTGGTCGGTCATGATCTCTCGCTAGCGTGTTCAGGCCCGGCGGATGACGCCGCCGGGACCGCGGTTGGTTTGCAGTTTAAAGGGCCATTTTCAGGCTGGCTTCGATGAATTTGTCGATGTCACCGTCCAGCACGGCCTGGGTGTTGCTGGTTTCCACCTTGGTGCGCAGGTCCTTGACCCGGCTGTCGTCGAGGACGTAGGAGCGAATCTGGCTGCCCCAGCCGATGTCGGACTTGGCGTCTTCCTGCTTCTGCTTCTCGGCGTTGCGCTTCTGCATTTCCAGCTCGAACAGTTTGGCCTTGAGCTGTTTCATGGCCTGGTCTTTGTTCTGGTGCTGGGAACGGCCGGCCTGACAGGCCACCACCGTATTGGTCGGCAAGTGCGTCAGACGAACCGCGGACTCGGTCCGGTTAACGTGCTGACCACCGGCCCCGGAGGCGCGGTAGACGTCGACCCGCAGATCCGCCGGATTGATCTCGATCTCGAAGCTGTCGTCCACTTCCGGCGATACGAAGACCGAGGAGAACGACGTGTGACGGCGATTGCCGGAGTCGAACGGGGACTTGCGCACCAGGCGATGCACGCCGGTTTCCGTCCGCAGCCAGCCGTACGCGTACTCGCCCTGGATGTGGATGGTGGCACTCTTGATACCGGCCACTTCCCCTTCCTGCAGCTCGACGATGTCCGCCTTGAACCCCCGGCGCTCGGCCCAGCGCAGGAACATGCGCAGCAGCATGTTGGCCCAGTCCTGGGCTTCCGTACCGCCGGAGCCGGCCTGGATGTCCAGGTAGGCGTTGTTCTCGTCCATCTCGCCGGAAAACATGCGGCGGAATTCGAGCTTTTCCAGGTCTTTGTCCAGCTCCGCCAGATCCGCCTGGACATCGGCACCCGCCTGCTCGTCCTCTTCCTCGGCGGCCATCTGGATCAGATCCTCGGCATCGGCCAGCCCGGTGGTGAGCTTGTCGATCGTCGTGACGATCAGCTCCAGGTTGGCGCGCTCCTTGCCCAGGTTCTGGGCCCGTTCCGGATCCTCCCACACAGCGGGGTTCTCCAGTTCGCGCTCTACTTCGACCAGTCGTTCACTCCGCTGATCGTAGTCAAAGATACCCCCTAAGCGCTTCAGTGCGCTCCCGGAGATCCTTGATGGTATTCAGTATCGGATTGATTTCCATGTAGCATCCATTTGACGAAAAGAATAAATCGGATACATGGCCGGAGGCTCCGGCCAGCCGGGCATTTTACCGGACTTCCGCCGCGAAATCAGCCGGCTCGATGTAGTCCACCAGCAGCTGCAGCTGTGTGCGCCCGCGGAAGGTGTTGGCGTCCGGCTTGTAGACGATGCGGGCGCCGGTTCGGGTGAAGTCGGGCACGTCGGCGCCGGTATTGAACGCAATGCCGTCGATCACATCGCCACCGCCCTGGGGACGCAGCACCATCTTGAGATGCTTCTCGCCCACAATCCGCTGGTTGATGACTTCAAACTCACCATCGAATGCCGGCTCCGGGAAATGCTGCCCCCACGGCCCCGAGCGTTTCAGCGTGTAGGCCGTATCCAGGTTCAGCTCATGCGGCGCCAGCGTGCCGTCGGTGGTGATCGACGCCTCCAGCGCGTCGGCCGTGATGGCTTCGCGAACCACCCCGTCAAACGCCGCCGAGAAAGCATCCAACTGGTCGGCGCCAATCGACATACCGGCCGCCATGGCATGGCCACCAAACTTTTTCAGCAGGCCCGGATGGCGGGCGTCCACCGCCGCCAGCACATCGCGGATGTGCAAGCCGGGGATCGAGCGCGCCGATCCTTTCAGTAACTCGCCGCCGTCATCCGGGGCAAAGGCAATCACCGGTCGATGGGTCTGCTCGCGGATGCGCGCGGCCAGGATACCGATGACACCCTGGTGCCAGTCCGGATCGTACAGCGCCAGCCCCCAGGGCAGACCGTCGATGTCCAGCGAGAGCGATGCCAGCAGCTCTTGGGCCTGCTCTTTCATGCCGGACTCGATAGTGCGGCGCTCACGGTTCATCTGGTCGAGTTCGGTGGCCAGGCGACGCGCTTCGTCCCGGGAGTCCGCCAGCAGGCAGGCGATGCCCAGGCTCATATCATCCAGCCGGCCTGCCGCATTCAGCCGAGGGCCCACCACGAAGCCCAGATCCGTCGCGCTGATCTGGGTATGATCCCGGCCCGCCACATCTAGCAACGCCAGGATACCAGGCCGTGCTTCGCCCTGGCGGATCCGGCGCAGTCCCTGCTCGACGAAAATACGGTTGTTGTGGTCCAGCGGTACCACGTCAGCGACCGTGCCAAGGGCGACCAGATCCAGCAGACACCCCAGGTTCGGCCCCTTGCCTTCAAGCATGCCCTGTTCCGCCAGATGACGCCGCAAGGCGGTCAGCACATAGAACATGACGCCAACGCCGGCGGCGTTCTTGCTCAGGAAAGGACAGCCCTTCTGGTTAGGGTTGACGATGGCATCCGCATTCGGCAGTTCGTCGCCGGGCAAGTGGTGATCGGTGACCACCACCCGGGTGCCCCGCTGCACGGCTGCCGCCACGCCATCGACCGCCGCGATGCCGTTGTCTACGGTAATCAACAGATCCGGCAGTGCGCCCTCTTCTTCCAGGCGCTCGATAATGCCCGGCGTCAGGCCATACCCGTCGGAAAACCGGCTGGGCACCCGAAAATCCAGGGAAACGGCGCCCATCATCTGGAGTCCCAGCATGGCGACCGTCGTACTGGTGGCGCCATCCGCGTCGAAATCCCCCAGGATCAGGATGCGCTGTTTTTCCCGAATGGCCTCGGCAATCAGCGTGACCGCCCGACCGATGCCGCGCAGGTCAAACGGCGACGCCAGCTCCCGCAGGGTGTAGCTCAACTCGGCTTCGGACCGGACTCCGCGCGCCATATAGAGTCGCTTGAGCAGGGGTGGCAGGGCATGGCCCCAGTCGGCTGGCTGGTCCGGCAGGGGACGCCGGACGATTTTGCGTGGCGTCATAATGTTTTTTCAGACAGTTGAATGCAATGCGGCCCCGACGGGGCCGCACAACGATCAGGCGTGTTTCCAGTGGGAAGCGATGAAGCTCTGGACGGCGCCCAGGTCATCCTCCAGTACGGTGTAACGCTCCTCCCGATCGAACAGATCCGCGAGATGCTGGGGCAACTCGGGTGTCACCCCTACGCCCGATTGTTTGACCGCGTCCGGGAATTTGGCCGGATGCGCGGTTCCCAGCGTGATCATCGGCACGGCAGGATCGCGCCGGCAAGTCCGGGCGGCCTTCACGCCGATCGCTGTGTGCGGATCCAGCAGGTATTCGTTGGTCTCGAAGACGTCGCGGATGGTATCGCAGGTGCCGGTATCGTCCACGGCGGCACTGTCGAACAGCTTGCGCGCGTTCTTCCAGCGGTAATCCTCGATGCTGACCGGCCCTTGCTGGGACCGCTCCAGCAGGTCACGCACCGCATCCCCGTCACGACCGTGCAGATCGAACAGCAGTCGCTCGAAGTTGCTGGAGACCATGATGTCCATACTGGGCGACAGGGTGTGCTCCAGCTGCTGCTGTTCATAGCGGTTGCCGCTCATGAACCGGTGCAGGATGTCGTTCTGGTTGGTCGCGATCACCAGCTGGCTGATCGGCAGCCCCATCTCACGCGCCAGATAGCCGGCAAAGATATCGCCGAAGTTACCGGTGGGCACCGAGAACGCCATGCTGCGATCCGGACCGCCCAGCGCCAGCGACGCCTGAAAGTAGTAGACGATCTGGGCCATAATCCGCGCCCAGTTGATCGAGTTGACCGCCACCAGCTGGGTCTTGCCATTGAGGAAAGACTGGTCGCCAAAGCTGGCCTTGACCATGCGCTGGCAGTCGTCGAAGTTGCCTTTCACCGCGAGGTTGTGGATGTTGTCGCCCTGCACGGTCGTCATCTGGCGACGCTGCACTTCGGACACCCGCTGATAAGGGTGAAGGATGAAGATGTCCACGTGCTCGCAACGGCGACAGCCCTCAATGGCCGCAGAACCGGTATCGCCGGATGTAGCGCCCATAATGACCACGTGCTGCTTGCGCTTTTCCAGCACATAATCCAGCAAGCGGCCCAGCAGCTGCAGGGCAAAATCCTTGAACGCCAGGGTCGGACCGCGGAACAGCTCCATCACCCATTCATTGCTGTCCAGTTGCACCAGCGGCGCGACCGCCTTGTGGGCGAACTGGCTGTAGGTGTCGTCGAGCATCGCCCGGAAATCGTCTGCGGGAATGGCCTCCTCAACGAACGGGAACATCACCTTGAAGGCCAGTTCGCTGTACGACAGCCCCCGCCAACTGCGGATTTCTTCCAGGCTGAACTTGGGCAGGGACTCCGGCACGTAGAGGCCACCATCGGTGGCCAGACCGGTCAGCAGAACATCTTCAAACCCCAGGGAAGGCGCGCTACCGCGCGTACTGATATATCTCACGATCAAATCCTGTCTGGGGTGGCGGCGCCCGGCCGGCCACCCGGATTACCAATGGACAGCAGCGCTGTCTCAGTTGAAGTTTTCAGCCCGGATACGAACCACTTTTTCCTGGATGTCGGTCAGGGCTTCCAGCTCTTCAATGGCGCGGTTGATCTGCCGCTCCTGCACCGTGTGGGTGAGGATAATCACCGGAATCTTGCCCTCTTCCAGCTCGGATTCCTTCTGCATGATCGACTCGATGTTGATGCCATGCTCGCTGAGAACGGAAGCGACTTTCGCCAGCACACCCGGGCGGTCGAGCGCCTGGATCCGCAGGTAGTAGGCGGACTGGATATCTTCCATCGGCAGCACGTCGAGGTTTTCCAGGGCGCTGGGCTCGAAGCCCAGGTAAGGCACACGCTGCTGGCTTTCGGCGGCAACGCTGCGGGCCACGTCGACGATATCGGCAATCACCGCCGAGGCGGTGGCTTCGTCGCCGGCACCCGGACCGTAGTACATGGTCTGGCCAACGGCATCGCCGTCGACCAGCACGGCATTCAGAACGCCGTCGACCTGGGCAATCAGGTGGCTCTGGGGCACCAGTGTCGGGTGAACCCGTAATTCGATGCCATTCTCGCGGCGACGGGCGATGCCCAGGTGCTTGATGCGGTAACCCAGCAATTCGGCGTGGGCGATGTCATACGGGGTGATACGGGAAATCCCTTCGGTGTAGGCGCGCTCAAACTGCAGCGGCACACCGAATCCGGCCGAGGCCAGGATGGTAAGCTTGTGCGCCGCGTCGATGCCTTCCACGTCGAAGGTAGGATCGGCTTCGGCGTAGCCTTTGTCCTGAGCTTCGCGCAGGACTTCGTCGAACGCTCGTCCGGCCCGCATCTCGGTCAGGATGTAGTTGCCGGTACCGTTGATGATGCCGGCAATCCAGTCGATGCGGTTCCCGGCCATGCCTTCACGCACCGCCTTGATGACCGGAATACCGCCGGCGACACCGGCTTCATAGGCGACGATCACGCCACGCTTGGCCGCGGCCTCAAAAATCTCGTTGCCGTGGACGGCGATCAGCGCCTTGTTGGCTGTCACCACATGCTTGCCGTTTTCTATGGCGGCGAGAACCAGTTCCCGAGCCACGTCGTAGCCGCCAATCAGCTCAACCACGATGTCGACATCATCCGCTTTGGTGATCTCGAAGATGTCGTTGCTGAAAGGAATGTCGCCCAGGTCAATGTCGTCACGGCGCCTGCGGGACGCCACGCGACTAATTCGAATCGGACTCCCTGCCCGACCGGCAATCAGCTCCGCATTGCGCGTCAGCACGTTGTAAGTACCGCCACCGACGGTTCCCAGTCCGCAGATTCCGACTCTGACCTCTTTCAAGCTTACACCCCTGATCCAGATGAATTGCACAGGGGACCACGACACAAACGCGGTCCCAGCGCGGCAGTTTATAACGATTGGCGCCTGAAAAAAACGCTCGCGGCGTTATCCTGTGATTCCGTCGGGATGGGGCCGGGGTCAGAGGATGCCCAGACCCTTCGCCAGCTGATCGGGCGGAACGTAGCCACGTACCATGCGGCCGTCTTCAAGCACAATGGCGGGGGTTCCGGTCACGCCGACTTCGCCGCCCAGCCGATACTGTTCGAGGACCGGGTTGTCGCAGGTTTTCGAGGGCACGGCATTGCCCGCCTTGGCATCATCCATGGCGGCCTTGGGGTCGTCCGAGCACCAGACCGAAACGTACTTGCGGAACGACGGCGTGTTGGGCCCGGTCCGCGGATACCCCAGGTAATGCACGGCTATCCCCAATTCGTTGAGGCGGGGAACGTCTTTATGCAGCTTGCGGCAGTAAGGGCAGTCGATATCCGTGAACACATAGATATTGGCCTTGGCCTGCCCCTTGGGCGAGAAGTTGATCATCTCGTCCCGATCCACATCGGCGATAAGCTTGGCACGGCTCTGAGCCCGGGACTTCTCCGTTACGTTGTCGAGGCCGCCCTGCTGACTCACGTGATAGAGATCGCCCACGAAGAAATACTGACCGTCTGCGGTCGAGTAGATCATGTCCGGATTGTTCGTGGACACCGCGTAGAAGCCATCAATGTCCGATGGCGCCACACCCTGGACCTGAAGCCCCGGGATAGCGGTTTCAAGACGCTGGGTAATCGCCGCTTCCACATCGCCGGAGGCGGTCTTGTCTGCCGCCAGGGCAACGGGGGCAGTGGCCAGGCCGGCCAGTGCAAACAAGCAGGCCGCCAGAATACGGCCCTGAATAAACTGTCTCATGAAGCCTCTTTAAAGGTCATTGGCACATCGAAGTCGTGGACAACAATACCCGCTGAAAGTTCGGGGCACCAGTCTCGTTTAGACGATCAACCGCGGGGATGATGTTCGCCGTGCAGCTCCTGCAGTCGTTGACGGGCCACGTGGGTATAGATTTGGGTGGTGGAAAGGTCGGCATGCCCCAGTAGCATCTGCACTACCCGCAGATCGGCACCGTGGTTCAGCAAGTGAGTCGCAAACGCATGGCGCAGGGTATGGGGCGAGAGCTTCTTATTAATACCGGCGCGACGGGCGTACAGTTTGATCCGGTGCCAGAAGGTCTGGCGGGTCATGGCCTGGGCGCGATTTCCGGGAAACAGGGCATCGGCCGGCCGCTGCCGCAAGAGCTCGCCCCGCGCTTCCCGCATATAACGGGAGAGCCAGTCGAGCGCCTCCTCCCCCATCGGCACCAGCCGCTCCTTATCCCCCTTACCGGTGATCCGGACCACGCCCTGGCGCAGATTCACCTGGTCCACCGCGAGATTGACCAGTTCGGACACGCGCAATCCGCAACCGTAGAGAATTTCCAGCATCGCACGGTCACGCAGTTCGATCGGTACGGTCGGGTCGGGCTCGGCCAATAGCTGCTCCACATCCTGCTCCGACAGGGTATCCGGCAGACGCTTGGGCTGGTTCGGGCTGTCGATCCGGAGGGTGGGATCTTCAGCGATGACCCCTTCTCGCAACAGGAACCGATAGAAGCGGCGCAGCCCGGACAGGCGACGGGCCGCCGTCGAGGCCCGCGTTCCCGCAGCCATGCCCTCCGAGATCCAGGCCAGCAGGTTGATCCGGCTGGCGTCCCGCAACAACGGCTGGTCCGGCTGCTGATCCAGCCACAGCGACAACCGGGTCAGATCCCCCAGGTAGGCCTCACGGGTCCGCTCCCCCAGACCGAACTCAAGCCAGAGCGCATCATTGAAACGCCGCATCAACGCCTGATTTTCTTCACGACACGTCGTCATGGACAGCCACCCCGAAACGCAAAAAGGCAGCCCCGCAAGGCTGCCTTTTCATTGCTCACAACAATCACGCCAAAAGGGCAGTGACTCTTAGTTGAGCTTTTCCTTGATGCGTGCTGCCTTGCCAGACAGTTCGCGCAGGTAGTACAGCTTGGCCTGACGCACGTCACCGCGACGCTTCACGGAAACGCTGTCGATCAGCTTACTGAACGTCTGGAAAGTACGCTCAACACCGACGCCGTAAGACACCTTACGTACGGTGAAGGACGAGTTGAGGCCGCGATTGCGCTTGCCGATAACCACGCCTTCGAAAGCCTGCAGACGCTCACGGTTACCTTCGGTCACACGGACCTGAACCACGACGGTGTCGCCCGGACCAAACTCCGGGATTTCCCGGGTCATCTGCTCCGTTTCAATCTGACTGATGATGTTGTTCTTGCCGCTCATCGTTAACTCCTGAATACCCAATCAATCAATGCCCTGATGACCCAGAGGCACCCGGTTCGTTCAAAGCCTGCTCCAGCAGCTCTCGCTCTTCATCGGAAAGCTGCCGATTTTCCAGCAAATCGGGGCGCCTCTCCCAGGTCCGCTTCAGCGACTGTTTCAGCCGCCAGCGCCGGATCTGCTCGTGATGCCCGCCAAGGAGGACCTCCGGCACCCGCTGCCCCTCATAAACCTCGGGACGGGTGTAATGCGGACAGTCCAACAATCCATCGGCAAACGAGTCCTGTTCTGCCGACTGCGCATGGCCCAGTGCACCCGGAATGAAGCGGGTTACCGCATCAATCACGGCCATTGCAGCCAGCTCTCCCCCGGACAGGACAAAATCCCCCAGGGACACTTCGCGATCGACCTCTTCCGAGATCAAACGCTCGTCGACCCCCTCGTAGCGCCCGGCGACAAGAACCAGTCGCTCGGCGCCCGCAAGCTCTTCAACCAACGTCTGGTTGAGCGGCTCGCCCTGGGGCGACAAGTAAACCACCGTTGCATCACCGCCCGCCGCCGCTTTTGCAGCGTGGATGGCGTCCCGCAAGGGCTGGATTTTCATCAACATGCCCGGGCCGCCACCGTAGGGGCGATCATCAACCGTCCGGTGACGGTCGTGCGTGAAATCCCGTGGATTCCAGCGCTCCACCGTCAGCAGCCCATCACGAACCGCACGGCCGGTCACACCGTATTCCAGCACGGCATCGAACATATCCGGAAACAGACTGACTGCGCCGATCCACACCGATCAGAACTCCGGGTCCCAATCCGCAACCAGCAATCCCGAGTCCAGATCGATCCGCTGGACGACCTGGTCAGGCAGATACGGTATCAACCGTTCCCGGTTGTCGATCGAATCTTTGGTCGGCCGCACGACGATAACGTCGTTGGCGCCGGTTTCCATCAGATTCTTGACCGCGCCCAGGCACTCGCCACCGGGCGTCTCGACGCGCAGCCCTTCCAATTGATGCCAGTAGTATTCACCGGCCGGAAGGTCCGGCAACTCGTCCAGCGGGACGGTGATATCGAGACCACAGTACGACCGGGCAACTTCCCGATCGTCGACACCCTTGAGCCGGACAACAATGCCGGGCCCATGGCGTTTGCCTTCGGCTACTTCAAGGCTGATCCGTTTTCCCGCCTGGATTGCATGCCAGTGACGGTAATTGAGGATGCCTTCCATGGGATCCGTATAGGAATAGACTTTCACCCATCCCTTGACCCCGAAAACCGAGGTAATGCGGCCGATCACAGTTTCCTGCGATTGTTCTGCCATACATAAGCCCCGGTTCGTAAAACGTAATGCCAGCGAATTACTGTGCTGCCGCTTCCTTCAGAAGCTTGGCAACGCGATCGCTGGTTTGCGCACCCTGGCCAACCCAGTGCTGAACGCGCTCCTGGTTAACACGCAGACGCTCTTCGCCACCGCGGGCAACCGGGTTAAAGAAACCGACACGCTCAATGAAACGACCGTTACGTGCGTTACGGCTGTCAGTGACTGTCAGATGGTAGAACGGGCGCTTCTTGGAGCCACCACGAGCCAAACGGATAGTTACCATTTCGACCAATATCCTGTTCTGTTGATACGAACGTTGTCCTGTTCGCGCCGGCAATATCAGCCCATGGCGCGAAGACCCATACTCGAAAGGGGCGCTATTCTATGCTAATTCCCGGCCAATGAAAACAGCTAAACGCTGCCTTTTTCGCCGGATCGGATCGTGGTTTTCACGGAGGCGCGATCCGGCTCATCGGCAAAGCGATATCAGCGACCGAACGGCGGCATCCCGCCGCCACCGCCACCCGGCGGCATCATGCCCTGCATGCCGCGCATCATGTTGGCCATACCGCCTTTCTTGCCGAGCTTCTTCATCATCTTGGACATCTGCTTGTGCTGCTTGAGCAGTCGATTGACGTCCTGAATCTGCGTACCGGAACCCGTCGCGATGCGGCGCTTGCGGGAGTTATTGATAACATCGGGGTTGCGCCGTTCTTTCGACGTCATGGAGCAGATAATGGCTTCCAGCTGCCCCATGCTCTTGTCGTTCACCTGCTGCTCTGCCATCTGGGCCATGTTGCCCATGCCAGGCAGCTTGTCGAGCAGACCACCGACGCCGCCCATGCTCTTCATCTGCTGCAGCTGATCGCGGAAATCTTCCAAGTCGAAGCTCTTACCCTTCTTGATCTTGCGGGTGAGCTTGTCCGCCTTCGCCTTGTCGATCTTGCGCTCCGCCTCCTCGATCAGCGACAGCACGTCGCCCATCCCCAGGATGCGTGACGCCACCCGATCCGGATGGAACGATTCCAGCGCCTCGGTCTTTTCGCCGACACCCAAGAACTTCACCGGCTTGCCGGTAATGTGACGCACGGACAGCGCAGCACCGCCACGGGCATCGCCATCGGTCTTGGTCAGCACGACACCGGTCAGCTCCAGCGCGTCGTTGAACGCTTTGGCCGTGTTGGCCGCATCCTGACCGGTCATGGCATCGACCACGAACAGGGTTTCGACTGGCTTGACCGCTTTCTGCAGACGACCGATCTCACCCATCATCTGCTCATCCACGTGCAGACGACCGGCGGTATCCAGAATCACAACATCAATGTGTTTTTTGCGGGCCGCATCGATCGCGCCCTCGGCAATGGCAACCGGATCCTGGTCGGTGGAACTGGGGAAGAATTCAGCCTCCACTTCCCCGGCCAGCGTTTCCAGCTGCTGGATGGCGGCCGGGCGATAGATATCGGCGCTGACGACCATCACCGACTTCTTGCGACGCTCCTGAAGATGACGCGCCAGCTTGGCCACGGTGGTGGTTTTACCGGCACCCTGCAGGCCCGCCATCATGACCACGGCCGGCGGCTGGGTGGCGAGGTTGAGGTCTTCGTTGGCCGAGCCCATGACCCGGACCAGCTCGTCCTGGACCACTTTGATGAACACCTGGCCCGGTGTCAGGCTTCGCTTGACCTCGGTCCCCACGGCACGGCGACGCACGTCCGCAATGAAGTCCTTCACCACCGGCAGGGCCACGTCGGCTTCCAGCAGCGCTTTGCGCACTTCGCGCAGGGTGTCCTTTATATTGTCATCAGTCAGCTTCGCCTTGCCCTGGATTTTGCGCAGGCTACCTGACAGGCGATCGGTAAGATTCTCAAACATGGTGACTCGGCATTCTCTGTGAATAGCGCATGAATACGAAACAGGCCCGATTTACAGCATGTTGCGGGCCGTCAAAGATTGATTCCAGTTGCACAATCGGCACATTATAACCAGACTGTCGCTCTCAGACGAACCAGCCAACGATAAACGGACTAACCAGAACACGCCATGGGCACCCTCATCCTCGCGGTCACGACACTCTTCCTTTATAGCGTGGGCACTGCCATGCAGACCCTCGTCTTCCGCGGAAGGATCAAGCCCAATCGCGGCCTGACGTCATTAATCGGCGTACTGGCCCTGGTCAGCCACGGCGCCCTGATCTGGGATCGCATCCCGGAAACCAGCACCATTAATATGGGTCTGTTTCCGGCCTCCCTGCTCATATCCTGGTTTGTGGTACTGCTGTTGCTGATTCTCAACAGCCGCAAGCCGATGCAGATCCTGTTCCTGGCCGCCTACCCCCTGGCCGCGCTGACCGTCGTCTTCATGTTGCTGTTCCACTCGCCGCCGCATTACGTGTCACAAAGCAACTGGGGCATGCTGGCACATATCGCACTGGCGATCACCGCCTACAGCCTGTTCACCCTGGCAGCCATCCAGGCCTTTCTGGTCAACTTGCAGAACCGTCAACTCAAGCGGAACTATAACAGCCTGCTGATCCGTAACCTACCGCCGCTACTGACCATGGAATCGCTGCTGTTCGAACTGCTCTGGGCCGGCGTCATCGTGTTGACCCTCGCCATCATTACCGGGGCCCTGTTCATTCACAACATGTTCGACCAGAACCTGGCCCATAAAAGCCTGTTCTCGATCATGTCCTGGTTTGTCTTCACCGGACTACTGATCGGCCACTACACCCAGGGCTGGCGCGGTCAGACAGCCAGTCGCTGGACCCTGGCCGGCTGCGCGCTGCTGATGATCAGCTACTACGGCAGCAAATTCGCCCTGGCGTTCATCTTCCACCAGCAATGATCGGCACGAGCGGCGTAATGACACAGCACAACGCTTGACACTCCGCGCCGCAACTTCCTATCTTCACCTTTCTTATCGTCAGCAATAAAAGGATCCCCCTGCTTGAACGAGGCACCGCTTTCGGCGCTGTTCATCCTCCTCGCCGCCCTCATCGTCATGTCCGCGTTTTTCTCCAGTTCGGAAACCGGCATGATGACGCTCAACCGATACCGCCTGAAGCACCTGGCCAAGACCGGACACCGCGGCGCCAAGCTTGCCAACAAGCTTTTGCAGCGGACGGACCATCTGATCGGGGTCATCCTGATCGGCAACAACTTCGTCAACATTTTCGCATCGTCGATTGCGACGGTCATCGCCATCCGTCTTTGGGGCGATGCCGGGATCGCCATCGCTACCGTATTGCTGACCGTGGTTATCCTGATTTTTGCGGAAGTCACCCCAAAGACGCTTGCCGCCCTCTTCCCGGAGCGCATCGCCTTCCCGGCAAGCTATGTGCTCCGGCCGCTACTGAAGATCCTCTACCCGTTCGTGTGGCTGGTTAACCTGTTCACCGGCGCCATCCTGAGACTTCTTCGAATCTCTGCCAAAGACGCTTCCAGCGACCACCTCAGTCGTGAAGAACTGCGCACCCTGGTCAACGAAGCCGGCGCGCTGATTCCGCGCAAGCACAAGGACATGCTGGTCAGCATCCTGGACCTGGAAAAGGTGACGGTGAACGACATCATGGTGCCGCGCAACGAAGTGGTGGGCATCGATCTGGACGACGATCTGGAAACCATTCTGCGCCAGATGCGCAGCAGTCAGCACACGCGCCTGCCGGTTTTCAAGGGCGACATCAATAACATTCAGGGCATGCTGCACCTGCGCAACCTGTCCAAACTGCTGATGCAGGACGACATCAACAAGGCCATGCTGATGCAATTGTGCCGGGAGCCCTACTTCATTCCCGAGAGCACCCCGCTGCACCTGCAGCTGATCAACTTTCAGAAGGCCAAGCGGCGCATTGGCGTGGTGGTGGACGAGTACGGCGATGTGCTGGGTATCGCCACGCTGGAAGACATCCTTGAGGAAATCGTTGGAGACTTCACCACCGATTACGCCGCCACCAGCCCCGATCTGATTCCGCAGGACGACGGCACCTACATCATTGATGGCTCGGCCCACATCCGCACCATCAACAAGACCCTTGGCTGGAAATTGCCGACCGATGGCCCCAAAACCCTGAACGGCCTGATCACGGAAACCCTGGAAACCATCCCGGAGAACAACGTCTGCCTCACGGTCAAAGGCATTCGCATCGAGGTCCTGCAGATCAAGGATAACGTGGTCAAGGCGGCGACGGTCCACCCACCCTTGCGCCGACAGAAGCAACGCGCCTGATCATCCAGGCCCCATTAGCTCGCTAACGCATAAGAAAGACCGTTTTTGAACGATTAAAATTTAAGCGTTTGCTTGACCGCTCGAACGCCCACTCGGACACTGAACCCATGCTGTGTCGCCGGACAGCCTTCCAAGCCGGCAACATGGCGCACCGGGCATGGAAGCGCACCGGATTTGAGCGACGAAAGGCATCCACAATGGCCCGGACTGCCCCTGCTTCAGGGCGGTCTGATCGTCGTTGTGATGTTATATTTTGTTAATGTCTCAGCACGTCCATACACTTTGAGAGGGTTTGTGTTTATTCTCAAAGAACGTGCATGAAGTGATAGCGATTCCGAATTACACCGTACAGGCACCCAGTGCCAGAATAATGATAACGATAAGGAAAGTTCCGCTCGGTCATGTATCCGGTTGAGGCGTAGCAAGGAGTTGGCCATGAACAAGCAGTCCGGCATACATTATCTCCACGAGCACAAGGGCCCGGGGAGCACTGCTGGCTTGCCCAAGGAAATCAGCAAGATACGGGATACCGTCGTGGCCGGTCTGGGTGACCTGCTGCAGGGCGCCTTCGACGCCGTGGACGACTCCCTTTTCGAGCTGGCCAACAACGCACGCAGCAACAACGAGCAAAATCGCTACTTCGAAGCGATGCGGGAAATCCGCATCAAGCGCAAAGGCGTCGAGAAACATTTCCAGTCCGCCGTCGGCCAACTGTTTGTGACACCGCCGCGGAGCGCCGCGCCGGAAGTGGTCGATCACAGCGCCACGACCGCCGATACCCTGTCCCTGGTCCAGAACGACGAACTGGAAGAACAGGTGGCGATGAACGCCATGATTTCCAAGGCGCGCGCTTACTTTCAGGGCCCCCTGCTCCAGCTTCAGACCCGTTTCAGCTCGGTCTATCCCAACGCCACGGACGATGACCCCGTCAATCCGATGGCGCCCGAGCACCTGTGCAGCGCCTTTGTTGAGGCGGCCCAGGCACTGGAGATCCAGATTCGGGAGCGCCTGATCGTCCTCAAACAATTCGATCGTTACGTCGTGTCCAACCTGGGCATGCTGCTGGACGAAGCCAACCGGATCCTGATCCAGGCAGGCGTGATCCCCAATTTCCGCTATCACGGCAAGACCAGTCAGACGGCCCAGAAGCCGGCTGACAGCGGCGCCGAGAAAACAGCGCCCGCACCGTCGGCCGAGTCGGAAATCGAGGGCGTCGACCGCGGCGCAGCAATCTTCGAGCAAATTCGTGACCTGCTGGCCCAGCAGCGCAGCCACGGCGGCCAACCGCGTTCAGCCAACCCGAATGTCCATGTGCTGGGCGGTGCCGAGCTCTATCAGATCCTGACACAGCTACCACAATCCGCGGACGTCCAGGCAAGCGACAACCTGAGCCGCGGCGAGCCGGTCGTTGTTGACCTGCACTCCATCGTCGAAAACCTGCTACAGCAGCAAAAGACCAGCGACGGCAAACCGGCAGCCCTCAACGAAAGTGACGAGGATCTGATCAACCTCGTCTCCATGCTGTTTGAATTTATCCTGGACGACTACAACCTGTCGGCGCCGATACAGGTGCTCATCAGTCGCCTGCAAATCCCGATTCTAAAAGTCGTCATCAAGGATAAGAGCTTCTTCAGCCGAGCCACGCATCCAGCCCGCAAACTGCTCAACTCTCTCGCTCGTGCCGGTATCGGCTGGAGCGAAAGCGATGAGAAGACCCGGGACAAACTTTACGAACAGATTCATAACATCGTGCTGCGCATCCTGAACGAATTTGACGGAGACATCAGCCTGTTCGAACAGCTGAATGAAGAGTTCGACCAGTTCCTGGCCAAGGAAAACCGCAAAGCGACGCTGGTGGAACAGCGTACCCGAGAGTCCGAGCGGGGTCGCATCAAGTCACAGAAAGCCCAGGAGACCGTGGACAACCTGCTCCAGGAGCGCCTGAACAAACATCAGGTTCCTGATACGATCCACAACATCCTGACCAACGGCTGGAGCCGCGTCATGTTCCTGGCCTATCTCCGCGATGATGTGGAGCATCGCTGGAACCAGTCGGTGCGTGTGGTCGATGATCTGATCTGGTGTCTGCACCCGCATCTCGAAGATGAAGAGCGGGATCAATGGGTGCGCGTCGTGCCCGGGCTGCTCAAATCATTGCGCGCCGGACTGGAGGAAGTGTCCTACAATTCCGCGGGCCTCGACACCATGATGCGGGACCTCAAGCACGAACTGACCGAAGCCTTCCGGGCCCATGCCCTGGCCGAGGCCCAGGAAAGCAGCGCCAGCAACGTGCCGCCAACCCCGGCCAGAGCAGAAGAGCCGGAGACCGATGCCGACGGCGCGCCGACAGCGATCCAGCGTCAGCAGGAAATCGAAGACGCCGCCACGGCCGAGTACGTCAGCAAAATCGATGCGATCGACATCGGTCACTGGGTGGAATTCAATCTGGTCAACGGAGCCCGGTTCCGCTGTAAACTCTCCGCGATCATCGAAGAGGCGGACTGCTTTGTCTTCGTGAACCGGATGGGCCTGAAAGTCATCGAGAAAACCCGCATCGACCTGGCCCATGAAATGCGTCGCGGACGGTTAACGGTACTCGAACAGGGCGCATTGATTGACCGGGCTCTCGATGCGGTGGTTGGCAGCTTGCGGCGCAATACCGGATAGGATAGTGTCCCCTGCAGTTGTTCGTTGATGCAGGAGCGCCATGCCGTTGCGCGGTCAATCCAATGCCCAGCCGGTGTCTGCCCGACTGGCCCTGACGCTGTCACTGGCTCTCCTGCTCCATACCCTGATTCTGGCCGCGGTAGTCCATTGGCTACGCCAGCAACCCGACGAACCACCCGCGGCCATTCACTTCACCCTGCTTGCCCCCGGCGACACGCCCAGCAAAGCCAGCCAGGCGAGCGCCCACAGTGCTTCGGCGGCGCAAACGGCGTCCACATCCACTGAACAGCCATCGAAACCGCCCCGGGAAACCAGGGAGCCCATTGTCACCCGGCAAGGCAAGCAGCCACGTGCTGAGACGCAACCCGAATCGACAGCCAACCGCCAGCCGACACACACGGTAGCGCCAGCGTCGACTCAACAGACACAAAGTAGCACCCACAACGCACGCGCGAGCGCCGCCAGCCCGGCATCAGTGGCCAGCCAGGAAAGTGGAGCCAGCGCACCTGAGACGGCACGGCAACCGGTCACACCCGATAAGCATGCGCAGATTACCCAGCAAAAGGTGGAACAGGATCCCTACGTGGCCCTGCTCTGGCAGCATATCAGCGAGGAACTGGACCACCGGCCCGTCCGCTCCATTCACGAGCTCAAACGGATACGCACGGTGCGACTGGAACTGGTCCTGATGGACAACGGGACACTCAGGCAGGTTGAAACCATCGAAAGTTCCGGGAAGCGGGAGTTGGACAGGGCCGCGGTGCAGAGCGCTCTCGCGGCGAGCCCCTACCCCGAACCGCCGGAATCGGCTCGGGATCAGGGTTTTCGATTTCAGGTGGAACTACGCTTCTCGCCACGCAGCCCCTGATCAGCCTTCGGCGTCTTCCTGCTTGGCAGAGGCGGCTTTCACCATTTCGGCCAGCTCGCCGTTCTCGGACATTTCCAGCACGATATCGCAGCCGCCAACCAGCTCACCGTTGATGTAGAGCTGCGGGTAAGTCGGCCAGTTGGAGTAGACCTTCAGCGCCTCGCGCAACTCCTGGTTGTCGAGGATATTCACGTACGCAAACCGCTCGCCACAGGCCATCAGCGCCTGCACGGTGCGCGCCGAGAAGCCGCACTGCGGCTGCTGGGGAGAGCCCTTCATGTACAGGATAATCGGGTTGTCCTGGAGTTGGCTCTTGATGGTTTCGTTAATATCCATAGTCAGAATCTACCTCGTGGTCTTGCCGGCGATCGCCGGGAATCACCGTTCATTGGATTAGCGCCATTGTACACGGCTGCAAAAACCCTGGCCATGCGGGCCACCGCTCTGTGATATCGGGCTGCAGGCTTGCATTGTCAACATCCGGAATTACCGATACTATGTCTTGCCTGCTTTATAGCAGGCTCTCTGATCACAGTTCCTGTACGCTCAGCTTACCGGCGCGGACCGACCGCTTGCCGGCGTTTTCTATTTCTTTGAGCCCAGGAATTCCCTGAATCACCCCCGTCGATGCCCTTCTTGGGCTGCGGTCGCGGGCATTCAGCGGTTACCCGATTCATCCTGTGTCAGCGGGCCTTTATCCAGAACACCCTTGATGGGGAGAGGCTATGGCGGATCAGCCGCTGCTTAACACTTACGGGCGACTGCCAATCGTTTTCGATCACGGCCAGGGGCCGTGGCTCTATGACGAGGATGGCAACCGGTACCTGGATACCTTTTGCGGTATTGCGGTGACCGGTCTCGGCCACGCGCATCCTGCGGTCACGCAAGCCATTCAGGAGCAGGCCACGCGCCTGATGCACTGCTCCAACCTGTTCCACAGTACCACCCAACAAACGCTCGCCCGCAAGCTGTGCGACATCTCTGGCATGGACGGCGTTTTCTTCGCCAATTCCGGTGCCGAGGCCAACGAGTGCGCCATCAAACTGGCCCGCCTTTATGGCCACAACCGCGGCATCCATTCGCCGGCGATCATCGTCATGGATCGCTCTTTCCACGGACGCACCCTGGCCACCCTGACAGCCACCGGCAACCGCAGGGTCCAGGCCGGCTTTGAGCCGCTGGTCAGTGGCTTCGTTCGGGCGCCGTTCAACGACCTCGACGCCTTCGACGCCATCGCCCGTTCCAACCCGAATGTGGTGGCGGTGCTGGTGGAGCCAGTCCAGGGCGAAGGGGGTGTCAATGTGGCCGATCCGATCTGGCTGCAAGGCATTCGCGAAGTCTGCGACCATCACGGCTGGCTGATGATGCTGGACGAGATCCAGACCGGCAACGGGCGCAGCGGCCACCATTTCGCCTACCAGGCCTACGGCGTCACGCCGGATGTGGTCACGCTCGCCAAGGGTCTGGGCAACGGCTTCCCCATCGGCGCCTGCCTGGCACGGGGAGACGCCGCCCGGACCTTCCAGCCCGGCCACCATGGCTCCACCTTCGGCGGCAACCCACTGGCCTGTGCAGCGGCCATGGCGGTGATCGAAACCCTCGAAAAAGACAATCTACTGGCTCGGGCCCGGTCACTGGCCGAGCGCATGCGCTCGCGGCTGGAAGCCGCCTTCGCTGGTGCAGAGTATGTCCGTGACATTCGCGGCCTGGGCTTGATGATCGGCATCGAACTGACGTCCCCCTGCGCCGAACTGGTCCCGCTGGCCAAGACCCAGGGACTGCTGCTGAACGTCACTGCCGATCGGGTCATTCGCCTGCTGCCGCCGCTGACCCTGACTGACGACGAAGCCGATACGATGATCGATCAGGTTATCCGTATCCTGCGCCTGTACGCTGGCGATGACCGTGAATTGCCGCGCCATGGGCAACCCCAGCCTCCGAAAACCCCCTGATTTTCCCAAGTATGGATGACACGCATGGCCGTTAGACATTTTCTGACCCTATTGGATTTTTCTCCCGCTGAACTGGACCAGCTCATCGACAATGCCATTGCCCTGAAGAAGAGCTGGCGTGCCGGTGACGTGCGCGACTCCCTGAAGAACCGCGTGCTCGCGATGATTTTCGAAAAATCCTCCACCCGTACCCGCGTTTCCTTCGAAGCCGGTATGGTGCAGCTGGGCGGCTCGGCCCTGTTCCTGTCCCCGCGCGACACCCAACTAGGTCGCGGCGAGCCCATCGAGGACACCGCCAGGGTGATTTCCAGCATGTCGGATGCCGTCATGATCCGGACCTTCGAGCACGAAAAAATCGAGCGCTTTGCCAGCGTGTCCGCCAAACCGGTCATCAACGCCCTGACCGATGACTTTCACCCCTGCCAGCTGCTGGCCGATATGCAGGCGTATCGCGAACACCGGGGCAGCATCAAGGGCGCCACGGTCGCCTGGATCGGTGACGGCAACAACATGTGCGCCTCCTACATCAACGCCGCACAACAGTTCGATTTCCACCTGAACATCGCCTGTCCCGAGGGCTACGAGCCCGACCGCACCCTGCTTGAAGAGAACGCCGACCGCGTCAGCATCGTTCGCGAGCCCGAGGAAGCGGTACGCGATGCCCACCTGATCGTCACCGACGTCTGGGCCTCAATGGGCCAGGAAGAAGAACAGGCGGCCCGGGCCCGGGCGTTTGCCCCCTTCCAGGTCAGCCCGGCCCTGATGGCACAAGCCGACCGGGAAGCGGTGTTCATGCATTGCCTGCCAGCCCATCGGGGCGAGGAAGTATCCGAAGACATGCTCGACCATCCCAGCGCCATCGTCTGGGATGAGGCCGAAAACCGGCTGCACGCCCAGAAGGCGCTGCTCGAGTTCCTGATACTGGGTGCCTGAGTTGAGCGCACAGTCAGCGCCCCGCCCGGAAGAGGGCTGGCTGCTCGAGGTTGACGACCTGACCTGCGGCTACAGCGGCAACCCGGTGGTGAGCCAGATCAGCCTGTCCCTGGGCCAGGGCGATATCGGCTGCCTGCTGGGTCCGAGCGGCTGCGGCAAGAGCACCATCCTGCGCGCTATTGCCGGCTTTCTGCCACTGCAGTCGGGGCGCATCAGCCTGGCCGGACAGATCATCAGCGTACCGGGCAAAGCGGTCCCGCCGGAGAAACGGCGCATCGGCATGGTGTTCCAGGATTACGCATTGTTTCCGCACCTGACCGTCGCCGACAACATTGCCTTCGGCCTCAAGGGCCTGGATCGCGCGGAACGCCAGCAGAAAGTCCGGGAACTGCTCGATCTGGTGCACCTGCAGGACCTGGCCGACGAACACCCCCACGCCCTGTCAGGTGGCCAGCAGCAGCGAGTCGCCCTGGCCCGGGCACTGGCACCGGAACCCACCCTGATCCTTCTGGACGAACCCTTTTCCAACCTGGACGCCGACCTGCGACGACGCCTCAGCCTGGATGTGCGGGATATCCTGAAAACCCTCGGCATCAGCGCCATCCTGGTCACTCACGACCAGCAGGAAGCCTTTGCCATGTGCGATCAGGTGGCGGTGCTGAAAGACGGCCACATCCAGCAGTGGGACGTGCCCTACAACCTGTATCACGAGCCGGCCAACCGTTTCGTGGCCGGTTTTGTCGGACAGGGCGGCTTCATCAAGGGGAAGTCATTGGGGCCGGACAGCATAGAGTCGGAACTGGGCGTGATCCGGGGTAATCGGGCCTACATCTGGCCTCCGGGGACGCTGGTGGATGTCCTGATTCGCCCGGACGATATCGTCTACGACCCCGACTCGCCGTTGAAGCCCAAAGTCATCGAGAAGACGTTTGCCGGCACCTCGACCCTCTACCGCTTTCGGCTGTCCGCCGAGACGGAGTTTGAAGCGCTGTTCCGCAGCCATCTGGATTTTCGGCTGGGCGAACCGGTTCCCGTGCGAGTAGCGGCGGACCATTTGATCGCCTTCGAACGCACCTGAAAAACCCGGTTCGGCCGAGAAAATGCGGAGCTGTAACGGCCAGACATATCGGGATAGGGGGGAGCCTTCTGGCTCCGCCCCTCCCACACCACCCGGCAAGCGGGTCCGCACCGGGCGGTTCGAGAAGTTGAGGTTTACGAGAGACGCGGCACGCCTAACCGGTCGAAGTGG
>NZ_RHGZ01000025.1:0-75381 GCF_003789045.1 Marinobacter sp. R17
GCACCCATCTGCTGGGCCACATCAACCTTAAAACCGCGCGACTGGAGCCCGCATGCCGGTGGCACGCGGGGGAAGAGGTGTAACCCATGTTGCCGGTTCAAAGTGTTACCCATGCTCCGGTTGAACAATCCCCGAGTTAGGCGCATAAGCTCCCCTCGCCCCCGCGGGAGAGGGGGAGTCGACCTACTCCATATTTTCAATACCTGAACTGCGACACTGCTGCCTGCAACTCACCCCCCATTGACGCCAGCGGCGTAGGTTGGGCTGACACAGGAAGCCCAACAACCCAGGTTTGCGGCAAAACGCCCCCATCCAATGGGCGCCAAGCCGGTGCTGGAGAGTCATTGAATCAAGCGCGTCTCGCGATGAAGGAAATGTCCGTTGCCCGCTCATTGTTGGGCTTCCTGCGTCAGCCCAACCTACCTGGCTCAAGTCAGCTGCATAGCGACTCACGCCAAACCCTCAATACCTGAATTGCGACACTGCCGCCTGCAACTCATCCCCCATCGACGCCAGCCTGTCGGTCCTTGAACCGGTCTCCGAGGCATGTCCGTTAATCGCTTCAATCTGGCGCGCCAGGTTGGTGAGGTTGCGGTCGATGCTCTGGATGGCGTCGCTCTGTTCGGCGGTGGCCTGGGCCACCTGCTGGTTCAGGTCCTGCATCTGACCGGCCTTGGATTCGATGTCGGTCAGGCTACTGCGGCAGTGCCGGATGCGGTCCACGGTGACCCGACTCTCTTCGAGGCTTTCCCGGATTTCCGCCACGGCGCGCTGGGCGTCGGCCTGGAGGTTTTCCACCAGGCTCTGGATTTCCACGGTGGAATCCCCCGTGCGACTGGCCAGCCCGCGCACTTCATCGGCCACCACCGCAAAGCCCCGGCCGGACTCCCCGGCGCGGGCCGCCTCTATGGCGGCATTCAGGGCCAACAGGTTGGTCTGCTCGGCGATGCCCCGGATCACATCCAGCACGGTGCCGATGGATTCACTGCGCTCCGCCAACTGGTGGATCACGCCGCTGGCGGCGTCAATACGGCCGGTCAACGACTCCATCGCTCGCACGGACTCTTCGGCCGCCGCACCGCCCTGTCGGGTCAGTTCACTTACCGCTTCGGCCAGGCGCGCCGCATCGCCGGTGCTGGTCTGAATGCCTTCGGCCGCTGCCGTCATCTGGTTGGTGGCGGTGGCCACCAGGCTGGTTTCCTGCAATTGTTGATCGACCTGAGTAGCCAGGGCCTGACTGCCCTCACGTCCCGTCGTCGCGACCTCGCCCAGTTCGGAGGTGGACAGTCCCAACTGGCGGATCAACTCGCGGAAGCGGGCCAGCATGCCATCAAAGGCCTGACTGATCACCTGCAACTCGTCATTGCGACGATAATCGAGACTGGCCGTCAGGTCGTTGTGGGTCTGGATCTGGTCGATGCGCCGGCCAAGGGCGCGGATCGGTTTCAGGACCGAGCGCAGGAAGATGCCACCGAACAGCACGGCAAAACCCGCCATCGCGACCATCATGGCGAGACTGACCGTGGTGGCCTGGTCGATGTCGCCGCGGATGGCCGTTACCGAATCCGCCACCGCGCCGCCGGCGGCTTCTACGTCATCGCCGGCGGCCAGCACGCCATCGCCCAGCGCCTGTTCCTTTTGCCGGTAATCCTCGCGGATGCCATCCAATTGCTTGGTCAGGGTGACCGCCCGCTCCCGGGCCGCTTCCCCCATCGATCGCCCCATCAGCATCATCGACTTCTCGAAGAAGTTGAACATCTTCTCGCCGAGCATGCGGTATTCCTTGAGGGTCTTTTTCATGGACTCGACGGTTTGACCTAGATCCGGGTTGTCCGCCACCAGACCATCCAGCGCCGTCACAAACGCCTTGTCCGCGGCGTGGGCGTTGTCGAGGGATTCGTGGTCGGCGGTCAGCGCGGCGTGGGAGTACCAGTATTGCAGCGCTTCCAGCTGACGCTGGGCCTCGTTGACGCCCTGGGCCCGTTGCGCCAGCTCCCGCTGCTGGCGGATCAATTCACCCTGGTGGCGAGTAGCTTCCAGTTGGCGGGCAATGCTGGCCTGTTGCCGATCGACACTCTGGCCGATGGTTTCAATACGCTGGATTACCAGACCCGACGCCCCCACCGCGATGGCGGTCAGCAGCGCAAATAACACAATCACTTTGGTCCGAATGGACAGCGTGCGGCGACCGAGCGGTGCCGAAGCGGCAGACAGACGCATGACGATTACTCCTTCTCGTGACCACGAGCAGATGACTGAACCAGATAGTGGCGACGGTTCCAGCCACGCATCGTATCCAGGCGTCGCAGCAGGTCACCGGCGTGGTTAAGGGTGGGACGAACCGGCTTCTCGCCGGCCATCATGTCCGCAAAGCGACGGGTGAGCAGATCCCAGAAGCGCTTCATTTCCGGCACGTTGGGCATCATTTCGCCGGTACTGGCCGACTCGAAGGTGTGGCGAATAAACGGGTCCTGAGCCAGGGTCTGCTCCATGGCCAGGTGCGTGACGGCGCCCAGGGGCTTGTCGTCATTGATGGCTGTCAGCCCATCCATGGTGAGCAGGTAATTTTCGATGAATTGCTGGGCGAGTTCCGCGTTCGGCGACGCGGCACTGATGCCGGCGGCCAGCACGCCCACGAAGGGCTTGCCCGGATGTTTGACATCGATACCCGGCACATCGGCGATACCAATGTCGATGCCGGCTTCGCGCAGCTCGCCCCAGGCCCAGGGGCCGTTAATGATCATGGCGGTATCGCCGGCCTTGAAGCCCTTCATCATGCGACCATAATCGTCATCTTTCTGGATGACGCCCTGGCGCAACAGTGCCCGGATCTTGTCGACCGCCGCTATGGCGCCCGGCTGGTCCACGCCCACCTTGGTCAGGTCGTAATTGCCGTCGGTCTTGCCAAAGCTGAAGCCGCCGGCACCGGCGATGATCGGCCAGGAAAAATAGACGTTCTTGTAATCCCAGGCGATGGCCCGCTTGCCCTTCTTACGCAGCGTGCTATCCAGCGCCGCCACGTCATCCAGCGTCCGGGGCGGCTGGCTGACCAGCGCCTTGTTGTAGATAAGGCTGACCACTTCCGTCGCGATCGGGTAGCCGTAGACCTTGTCGCCCACGGTGACCGCGTGCCAGGCAAACGGAGCCAGAGCCTCCTTTACGGGCGCGGATGGTTTGACCGCCTCCAGCAGACCTTCGTTGATCCAGGCCCCGAACCGGTCGTGGGGCCAGATGATGATGTCCGGCGCCTCGCGGGTGTAGCCGGCGTGATCGAACTTGCTGGTCAGGTCTTCCGGGGTCTCAACGACAACGGGAACGCCGGTATCGGCCTCGAACCGCCGGCCCACCTCGGCCAGACCGTCGAAGCCCTTGTCGTTGTTGATCCAGATGTGCAACGTGCCACGCTCCACCGCCCATGCAGGCTGGGTAAGCACGCTGAAGAGAAAAAGCAGAACACAGGTAAAACGGATGCTTGCGATACGCATGGTCGACTCCACCGATAGCCGGCGATCCAGATGCGCGAACGCGGAACGGCTCAAGTGGAGGTCTTGCACCATCCCCGGCACAACGGTCGCCGTGGTGTGGCGGGCAGGCCCGGACACACCGGTCTTGTTATTGTCATGGGGGCGCAAAGCCAGGCGTTATGGTCCCGGAGTGCACCAGGGAGTCAGTGTATGGGGCGACGCACAAGACCCGCGTCATTCCGGGAGGATAAAAGTGGGGGGTAGGTTACCGGCGTAGAGTGTCATCGCAGGGGCGCAACCCCGGATCATCACCAGCAACGCGGCAATGACCCAGGATTGGAGGCAGCCCTATTCAGGCTGCCAGAGAAATTGCAGGCCCAGTTCGGACTGACCGTCACCATCGACATCCTGACCAACCGAGCCGGCGCTGATGGACCGTTGATTGTGGAGGTTCGAGTAGATCTGACGAAAATAAAGGCCAAACTGAAGCGTTCTCTACTGTGGATCCAGAGGCGCCAGGGATTGCAGGTAACCCGCTTCGACACCGAGAGCCGAACTGAGAGTTGCATCGTCGACATCGTGATCTGACATGTGCGAGGCGCCCACCCGCGGCCCGATGTAGACACCGCCGCTGGTATTCCGTTCCCGCCAGACCAGATCGGCACCGGACTGCTGCGGCAAATAAAGAGTGTGACTGCGTGACCCGGTGAATTCGCTGAGCGTGTAGTCCGTATCCACTTGCGTCCGCATTTGGACCTGATCGCCAGCAGCCTGGACGAAGGGCGCGACCAGGCAACCCAGTAATGGCCAAATCATCCGCTTCACACGCGTTTCTCCTGTGGTGGTCCGTCAGCACCGAAGGCCTGACCGCATCATTCAACGGGCAGCGTAACAAATCCGGAATGAAAGAATGACCCGTCTTGGATTCCGTTACGATACTGTCCTGTGTTGCCAAGTCTAGCGTTTGAATGCAAATTTTGCGCAAAATTCACCCAGCGGACTTTGACGGGCCGCATCCCGATCCGTTTCACACCACCCAGCGAGACTGGGTGCCGTTGCTGATCCCTTCCAGGTTCTGCGCCGTCAGCTGCACCATCCGCTGCCGGGCTTCCTTGCTGGCCCAGGCACAGTGCGGTGTGACGATCAGGTTGGGAATATCCGGTGACAGCAACACGTTGCCATTGGCGGGCGGCTCTTCGGTGAGCACGTCAAAACCGGCCCCACCGATGCGGCCCTTGCGCAGGGCATCCGCCAGTGCCTTTTCGTCGACCAGGCCGCCGCGGCTGGTGTTGATCAGCAAGGCGTGCTTCTGCATTTTCGACAGGGCATCGGCGTCGATCAGGTTGCGCGTGTCGTCCGTCAGCAGACAATGCAGCGACAGGACGTCCACCCGTGGCAGCAGTTCTTCCAGAGGCATGCGCGGCATGCCGTCCACTTCGCCGGCCTCCTGCCCCGGCCGGGCGGCCAGCAGGATATTCATGCCGAAGGCCTTGGCCAGCTCGGCCAGGCCCTGGCCCAGATCGCCGTAGCCAACGATGCCCAGCGTCTTGCCCTCCAGCTCCATGATGGGGTGGTCCATCAGGCAGAACTGGCGGCTTTGCTCCCAGCACCCGGCGCCTACATCCTGGTGGTAGTCGATCAGCCGGGTGGCCAGGGCCAGGATCAGGGTCATGGTGTGCTGGGCAACGGACGCGCGACCGTAGCGGATGGCATTCACCACTTTGATGCCGCGCGCTTTGGCCGCCTCCAGGTCGATGTTGTTGGTGCCGGTGGCCGTCACCACGATGTGGCGGATGTCCGGGTGGGCTTCAAAATGGGTTTCGCCCAGCACCACCTTGTTGGTGATCACGGTATCGAAACCGGCGATCCGCTCTTCGACCTGGTCCGGTGCGGTCTGCTCGTATTGGACCAGCTCGTCGACGGCCTCGCGGATCGGGGCGAGATCGACATCATGACCCAGGGTGGCGGCATCGAGGAAAACGGCTTTCATAAGCAGGTGTCCTTGGCGGTAAATGTCAGTGTTGCCAACAGATTACACGCTCGCCAGGCCGGCTTCACGTCCTCCATCATGACAAAGACGACAGACGAGTCCGTGACAGGAACGTATGACCATGCTGTTGATCTGTATGTTCAGGTACCCACTGACACCGGACGCCATCCCGGTCCATACTGTTTTGCAAATAACAGGCAGGAGGTTCGCCGATGGAGCACGAATTCTGGCACGCCCGCTGGAAAAACCAGGAAATCGGTTTCCACGAGGGAACGGTCAACCGCTATCTTCACGAGCACTGGCCCGAGATGGTCCACCACGGTAACGAGACGGTTCTCGTGCCCCTGTGCGGCAAGTCGAAAGATTTGTGGTGGCTGCACGACCGGGGCCATCCGGTGATGGGTATCGAACTCAGCGCCATCGCCTGCAAGGACTTCTTCGAGGAGGCCGAAGCCAAGGCCCGGGTGTTGCCCGGCCAGCCGTTCACCCGGTACATCCACGACGATGAGCTGGAACTCTGGTGCGGCGACTTTTTTCAGCTGGTGCCCGACGATGTCCGCCATGTACGTCTGGTCTATGACCGGGCGGCGCTGATCGCCCTGCCGCCCGAGATGCGCCGGGATTACGCCGATCACCTGGAGGCCATCCTGCCGGATCAGGCGGCCATCCTGCTGATTACTCTGGATTACGATCCGGGCGAGATGAAAGGCCCGCCGTTCAACGTGAGTAACGACGAGGTGCATGCCCTGTTCGGCGATGAATTCGAGATCGACCGTATACTGACCAACCCGCTGGAAAAGGACCATCCCTTCGCCAAACGCAAAGGCCTGAACAACGGCTCTGAAAGCGTGTTTCGTCTGCGCCGCAAGAACTGAACGGCAGGCCGGATACACGCTCCGGCCTGCACTCACTGCACGTGTTGACGAACGGTTGAAGCTGGATCAGACGTGGCTCAAGACCTGAGCCAGCGTGACCGCCGGATAGGCATTGGGATCATTGGGATCCTCACTCAACCAGACGTCGGTGGGCCACTCGGGAATCGCGCAGATGACCTCATAATCGCCGGAATCCCCTTTACCCAGTACATAAAACGCCGAGGGCAGCCAGGCGTCCCCCTCATTGGGCGGCTCGGTACTCAGGTTGATATCGGCCGGTGTGATCTCACTGATGGTTTTGGTGCCGGAAGCCGGCATGGTAATGACCTGCGTCGAGCCCTGCGATCCGGGCAGAGATACCTCAGAGGCCGCCACCTGCGGGATCAGGACCTCCACGAACATATTGGACCCGGCATTGGCGACGGTGGACGTCGAGGCGATAACCAGAATGGATGTAACGGGAACATCGGACATGGCAACCACTCCTTTTCCGTGGAGGATGTACGGTGACATGGTGACAGTGTTGGTGCGACTGCAGGCAACTTCCCCTCTGCCTGTTCAGGAAGATTAGGCCGACGCTGTCGTCAGCACAACCCCATTCAAACATCCAAATCGCTGCGCCCTTGGCAGCTATGCCGTCAGCGGCACGACGTAGCTGAACCGCTTGCGATACTGCTCCATGGTGCAGCCCACGGAACGCTTGAACAGGCGTCTGAAGGATGACGCATCCTCGTAACCCACCCGCCAGATGATCTGTGCCGTCTGGTCGCGGCTCGATTCGAGGAAATGCTTGGCGGCTTCAATCCGCAGCTGTTGCAGGTAACCAATGGGCGTCTCCCCGGTGGCATCCTTGAAACGGCGTTTGAACGTGCGCGGCCCCAGCGCGGCGATGTCGGCCACCTGATCGATGGCCACCGGCTCGGCGTAATGGGTCTCCAGCCAGGTCTGCGCCTTGAGGATGGACGCGTCCTGATGCGCCTTGTGGCCATAGAATCGCATATAGGGCGTCTGCTCCATGCGCCGGTTGTCCAACACGAGCAGTTTGCTGCACGCCAGCGCCACCGCCGGTGAAGCCAGCCGTTCCACCAGGTACAGGCAGAGGTCGGAAAACGCCGATGCCCCGCCGGCGCATATCACCGGGCCGTTATCCACCAGGAGTTGATCCACCTCCAGCCGCACGCCGGGATAGCGTTGCTGAAACAGGTTCGCGGCACGCCAGTGTGTCGTGGCAGCCATGCCGTCCAGCAGCCCGGCTTCCGCCAGCACGAAGCTGCCGGTACAGACGCTCGCCAACAGGGCGCCCCGATCCGCCGCCGACCGCAGCCAGCCGAATAACGGCCGGGCGGCGTCCAGCGCGCGCTCGACGTAGGTATCGACCACCACGGCCTCCAGCGCCGACCCCACTACAATCAGATCCGGCTTGAGATCGTCAAGGCGCGCCGTCGGCGTGACCAGCGCGCCGCTATAGCCTCGCACCGGCTCGCTGTCGGCCGTCACGATGTGGCACTCAAACAGGGGCTGTTCGGACATCTTGCGGCCGCAGTAGTTCGCGGTGGCGAAGAAATCCATCACGCCATGGACGCCGCTGGCATGGCAGTAAGGTTGGGCAACGATGGCAACCGTGATCATGACGCAATGACCTATTCAGCACTTTAAATGTCAAATATGACACTCCTGGCGAATCGGGGCAAGCCGTAACCTGATCCTGTCATCCACCGGGATCCACCGAGGATCCCTGCCAGGAGTGCTGATCATGAACGTTCCCGTCAAAGCCTTTCCGGCCGTCACCCGTCTCCCTGACAAGCCCCGATCCGCGCGACCGGGACTGAACCGCTCATTGCGGCGACTAGGCCTTTCGCTGTACGCCCGGGTTTCGCCGACCGGAGCCGCCAGTCTGGTGAACCGGCAATTCTTCCGTCCTTCGCGACTGCCGATGCCCTCCCGCTACGAGTACTTGCTGGACGAAGCCGACAGCCACACCCAGCTTCACCACGGCAGCAATACCATCCCAATTTACAGCTGGGGTGAAGGGCCGACGGTGCTGGGCGTGCATGGCTGGTCCGGTGCGGGTATCCAGTTCGGTGCCTATGTCAAACCGCTTGTGGCCGCCGGCTATCGGGTGGTGCTGTTCGATGCGCCGGCCCATGGCCGGGCCCAGGGCTCACAAACCGATCTGTTTGAAATGGCGGAGGTGGTTCGGCGTGTTGGCCAGAGCACCGGGCCCGTGCATGCCATCCTGGCCCACTCGCTGGGTTCACTGGCCGCCGCCCGGGCACTGACGCACGGCCTGAACGCAAAGCATCTGGTTCTGCTGGCGCCGCCGTCCGACTTATCATCGGTGGTCAATGGGCTGGGGGCTACGCTGGGCGTTCCCGCCAGCGTCCTGCGCGACCACCGCCGAATGATGGAAGACCGTTTCGGGGAGGACCTGTGGAACCAACTGTCACTCCCGCATCTGGCGTCGGGGCTGCCCGGCAACGGGTTGGTGGTGTACGACAGCGATGACCGGCATGTTCCGCCGTCCCAGAGTGAACGGGTCCGGGTCAGCTGGACGGTCGCCGACGTGCTTCAGACTCGCGGTCTGGGCCATCATCGCCTGCTCTGGCATCCCGACGTGGTGGACGCGGTGGTCACCCGAATCACGAACACCCATTAATCTCAGCCCTGGCGGAGCACCTGGCTGTCGCTCCGCCAGGATCAGACATCATCCATGCTGAGCACCTGTCGGGCGAGACGCATGTACTCATTGGTTTCCATCGCCAACAGCGACGTCATGAGCTCAGCGACTTCGGGGATTTCAGCCTTGCGGACGAGCGACTCGTAAAGTGCGATCAACTCATCGTGGAAGGCGAAGATTTCCCGGGCAATGTCGTCGAAACCCAGCGTGGCGTAGTGGGCATCGGTCTTGCGGTCGGTCTGGAAGGCGTGATGGCGGACGAAGTCGTATAACCGCGTCTTCAGCGCCTTGGGATCGGCCTGACGCTCGAACTCGGCGGTGATGCGTTCCAGCTCCGCCTCATGCTCAGAGAGATAGTGGAGCAAGGCGCTAGCGCGTTCGTTTTCGTTCCGGCCGCTGCACTCGTCCAGGCTGCGGGACAGATGCCCGTGGAGTTGCCTCGCCCAGTCGATGAGGTCTTCAAAGGTCCTGATTTCCATAAGAAGCATCCCCGCCGTAGTAGCGCCCCGCGCGCCATCGAAGTCTGACGAGATCGCCAAGGGGCTGATCGGTTGATGCTCTCACAGCGGCCGGGCTCCCGGTATGACGCCGGTCAAGCCAGCCGCATAAAGCCGCACGCTAGCCTTCCCTGCCCTGCATGGCCCGGTCCAGCAACTGGGCCGTATGCAACGCCGTGCGACCACTGCCGTGCCGGATCTGCTCGCGACAACTGAAGCCGTCCGCAATCAGATACGTGTCCTGTGGCGTCTCCCGCAGTGAAGGCAGCATCGCCGACTCGGCAATGCGCATGGAGACCGGGTACTTGTCGGCATCGAAGCCGAACGCGCCCGCCATCCCACAGCAACCATTATCCGGCAGGCTCACCTTGAGCCCCAGACCTTCCAGCAGCGAGCGGGTGCCTGCCATGCCAACCAGAGCCTTCTGGTGACAGTGACCATGCACCCAGGCGTCCCCATCGAGACTCGGCAGCGACAGATCCGTCTGCTGCGCCAGGAAGTCCGGGAACAACCAGGTGTTCTCCGCCAGCCATTGGGCGCGCCGGTCGTCCGGGAAGAAGTTCAGCAGTTCCTCGCGGAACGTGCTCATACAGGAGGGCTCCAGCCCCACGACCGGAATGCCGGCCTCGATCGCCGGTGCCAGCGTTTCCAGCACCTGCCTCAGGCGCCAGCGGGCACGCTCGAGCATGCCGTGGTCGTACAGCGGCCGGCCGCAGCAGACCGGTCGCCCCGGCAACTGGACGGCATAGCCCAGGCGCTCCAGCACCCGAGATGCCGACTGCAGACAATCGGATTGCAGGAAGTTGTTGAACGTATCGGGCCACAGCATCACCGCCGGGCGCCCTTCCGGCATCGATACCGATCGATAATCCCGGGTGAACGGATGGGGCGAAAATGACGGCAGATCCCGTTCAGCGGTCATACCGGTCAATTGGCGAACGACGGCGGCGGCGCCGGGCAGCCGCGTCAGCCCGTTGAAGAGGCGCGGCGCCTTTCCGGCCACCCGGGACCATTCGTGGATCAGCCCCAGCGTCCAGGCCTGGCGCGGGCGCCGGTGATGTTCGTAGTAGTGGGCCATGAACTCGGCCTTGTAGGTGGCCATGTCCACCTGCACCGGGCACTCCTGCCGGCAGGCTTTGCAGGCGAGGCAGAGGTCCAGGGCTTCATGCACGGACTCGTTGCTCCAGACACCCTCCAGCGTGTCGCCGTGGAGCATCTCGAACAGCAGCCGCGCCCGTCCCCGGGTGGAATGCTTCTCTTCCTGTGTGCCCCGATAGCTCGGGCACATGGTGCCCCCGGCGTAGCTGCGGCACTTGCCCACGCCCACACAGCGATGGGCCGCGGAGGAGAAGCGCCCCTCGTCCCGGTGAAAACTGAAATACAGCGGTTCCGGTTCGACGGGGTCATGGTCCGGGCCGGTTCGCAGGTGCTCGTCGATGCGGTACGGATCGATCAATTTGTGGGGATTGAGACGGCCCTGCGGGTCCCAGATCGTCTTGAATGCCCGGAAAGCATCCATCAATTCCGGGCTGAACATCCTGGGCCAGAGCTCCGCCCGTGCCTGCCCGTCCCCGTGCTCGCCGGACAGCGACCCGCCATAGGCCACCACCAGGTCGGCGGCTTCATCAAGGAAACGGCGCCATGTGGCAACGCCCTCGTGGCTGGACAGGTCGAACGTCATGCGGCCGTGGATGCAGCCGTCGCCAAAATGCCCGTAGAGTGAGGACCGATAGCCGTAGCGGTCCAGTAGTTTGCGGAAGTCGCGCAGGTAGTCGCCGACCCGTTCGGGGTCCACCGCCGCATCTTCCCAGCCGGGATAGCTCTCGTCCTCGCCCGGCAGTGCATTGGTGGCCGCCGAACCGCTCTTGCGAACATTCCAAACCCGATTGGCCTCGTCGGGGTCCGTGTAGAGTTTGCTGTCGACGCAGTGAGCCTGCTGGCTGTCGATGGCCTTCTGCGCAGCCCGGGTCGCCTCTTCCATGGAATTCCCGCCAAACTCCGACAGGATCCAGCCATTGCCGTCCGGCAGCCCCTCGATGGCGTGCAGCCCCCAGCCTTTCTTGCGCATGTCCCCGACGATGCGCTCATCGAGGCCTTCCACCGAGAGCGGCCCGGTTTTCAGGATCGCCGGTGCCTGGTCCCCGGCCTGGCAGATGTCCTCATACCCGAGCACCACCAGCACCCGGTGCGGCGGACTGTCCACCAGTCGCATGCGGGCCGACAGCGTGACCGCACAGGTGCCTTCGCTGCCAACCAGCGCGCGGGCTACGTTGAAGCCGTTTTCCGGCAACAGCGCGTCCAGGTTGTAGCCCGACACCCGCCGCCGGATGTCGGGAAAACCGCTGCGGATGTGATCGGCGTAGCGGTCCCGCAGATCGCGCAGAGCTTGGTAGATCTCACCTTTGCGGCCACCGGCCTCAATGATGTCGGCCAACTCGTCCTCGGACGTGGGCCCGACCGTCATGCGCACACCGTCGTAGGTCAGGATCTCCAGGGATTCGGTGTTGTCGTCGGTCTTGCCGGCCATCACGGAATGGGCGCCGCAGCTGTTGTTGCCGATCATGCCGCCCAGGGTGCATTGGGTATGGGTCGAAGGATCCGGACCGAAGGTCAGGCCGTGCTGCTCGGCGGCGTCCCGGAGGACGTCACAGACAACCCCGGGCTGGATGACCGCGGTCCGATCGTCCGGTTCCACCGCCAGCACACGATTCATGTATTTCGAGGTATCCAGGACCACAGCGGCATTGCAGGTCTGGCCGGCCAGGCTGGTCCCTGCCCCACGCATCAGGATGGGCGCGTCGAACCGGCGGGCCACGGCCACCGCCTGCTCGATGTCCTGCTCGTGACGGGGAATGACGACGCCGGTCGGTACCTGGCGGTAATTGGAGGCGTCGGTGGCGTACAGGGCTCGACTGCCCATTTCGAAACGGACTTCACCGTCGATGACCGACTCCAGGGCGGTCACCAATGAATCGATGTCAGCCGTATGGTCGGCGGCGACTGCGATTTCTCTGGCCATGCGCGCTCCTTACGGTGCGTGCAGGAGTGAATGGGCGGCCCCGTCTCACCGGCCGGGCAAGACGGGCCTGATCCGGTCGGACGCGTTCAGACGTCGTCCATACTGCGCACCTGGCGGGCCAAGCGCATGGATTCGTTCTGCTCCATGTCCAGCAGCTCCTGAACCAGGTCGGCAACTTCGCGCAGCTCGGCCTTGCGCAACAAGGCCTGATAGAGCGCCATCAGCTCATCGTGGAAATGGAAGATTTCGTCGGCAATCTCGTCAAAGCTGAGCTTGGCGTAATAGTGATCGGGCTTGCGGTGGGCGTCGAACGGTTTGTGGTTGTAGAAATCGTACAGGCGGGTCTTCATTGCCTTGGGATCCGCCTGCTTCTCGAATTCCGCAGTGATGCGTTCCAGCTCCGACTCATGTTCGGACAGGTAGCCGAGCAGAGCACTGGCCCGCTCGTTCTGGTTACCCTCGGCCGATTCTTTCAGAGAACGGGCCAAGTGCGCGTGAAGTTGACGCGCCCAGTCGATGAGGTCCTCAAACGTCTTGATTTCCATTCGGCGTCCTCCGTAGTCTGACGGCGACGTTTGCCGGCCACCTCAACCGATGGCCGACGACCTGACCCTCAGTGTAACCCACAAACCGGTGCACACCTGAACGGTTCTCCTGACGATTCTGTCATGGACGCGAGGAACAACCACGATGACAACGCTGAAAACAACGGATGATCGCTACATCGTCGTACGGGGCCGGCTCTGGCGTGCCACGAATCCAGAGCTGCCGGCCAGCGACCGCGAGTACTGGACGAAGCAGTTGATGGCGGCCCGCCGTGAGGTCCGAGATGCGAAACAGACCGATGACAGCAGGGCGTTAAAAGCAGCACGGGCATCGGTGGACGAGGCGAAACGCGCACTGGGCGAGCGCGGTGAGGTCTGGTGGACCGATGGGGCGCCGGACTATAACCGCTGCCTGGTCGCGAACACGCCCTACGCGGCTTGGTACCAGCAGCTTCCGGCCAGTGACGGCAATCAATCAGGCGGATGACGTGTCGCAGCGGCGGGCCAGCAACGCAGCGACCGACGGGTAATCAGACTGTCGGGCGGTTGCCTCGGGCTGACTCGACGCGGGTTTCGGCTGTATGTCTGCCGGCGGGGGTACGACCGGGACAGGTTCCGGCAGAGCGAGTTCAGGCAGCGGCGCCTGCGTGCCGGCCATCAGCTCACCGATGTAGTCCGCCAGAATGACCTCCGGTTGACCGGAAAGGTCGGCAGGTGACTGCGTCATCGCTTGGCTGGAAACCGACGGCCGCTGATCGGCGCGCCAAAGACGGCAGATCTGCCCGCCCAACAGGCCCAGCAAAATCAATGTGAGTATTTCAGCAGCCTTCACCAGCAAGCTGACGGACATGTCGCATCCCTGTGAAATCGCCAACCCCGGCGGGCGGCTCGTCAGTACCATCGGAAACTATCGCAATAGTACACACAATTTACCGAATGTCCGTGAACTGCTGTTCAATTTTTCGACTTGTCCGGCATCACCACCCATTCCGGATCTTCGAACTCACCGATGCGGCGGATCTCCACGAACGGCGCCGCGCTGCGGATGATCGCCCGAATCTCTTCATTGGGCTCGCCCTCCATCGCGTCCCGACTGGCCTTACTGTCCCATTGGGCAATGGCGATCAAACGCATGGGATCGCCAATCATCCGGTGCAGCTCGGTACCCCGGGCCCCCGGCGCCTGCTGGATCAGCTCGCTGGCACGCACCCAGGCATCCGCGTATTCCTCGGCGGTGTGCCCTTCCTTGATGCGGACTTCGAAGATGTATTTCATGGTGGTCTCCCTATCAGCTGAACACTCCGCCATCATAGGCGCTGATTGCCGGCGCTGGAACGCATTCAACACATACCGCAGCTGCTTCCCTGAGATGCCAAGATAAGTTACGGTTATTGAATGGCCCAGCCTTAAAATACAATGATTTGTCGATTTTCACTGCTCGGAAAGGAACCCGGAAGCCTTGCCCAACCATCATGTGCCCGCTGTCGAAATAGTCGAGGTTTTGCGTCGATCCGAGCATGGCATGACTTTGCCTTTCATCTGTAGGGGAAGCGACGATGAAGTCTATTTCGTAAAGGGGTTTGGCGCTGGCCGTGTCAGTCAGATTAACGAGTGGATTTCCGGAAACCTTGCTCTTGCTTTCGGCATTCCCATCGCCCCCTTCAGACTTGTACAGGTTCCCGAGGATCTGCTGGAGGTACTCTCACCGGACGATGCAGTCGCTTTAGGCCAAGGACCAGCTTTCGGTTCAAAAGAACAAAGGATTACCGAACTGACGTATTCCCAGGTCTCCGAGGTTCCCGTTGAGCTGCGCCGTTCCTTGCTGATATTTGATTGGTGGATATCGAATGGTGATCGCCAACTCACGGAGAACGGCGGAAACCCAAACCTGTTTTGGGAGCCCCAGGCCCAGCAGCTGGTCGTCATCGATCACAATCAATCCTTCGACCCGGAATTCGAGGCCGATGATTTCTGCAGCTACCACGCGTTCAGGGATAGTATGTCCGGCGTGTTCGATGACTTAGTCGAGCGAGAACACTATACTTCGAAAATGGAGCAGGCCTTGAAAAACTGGAATGGCATCGTCGAATCTATCCCTGCGGAATGGCTGTACCGGGACCCGGAAATGACAATGCCATTGGATTTTCACCCCGAGTCGATGCTCAAACACTTGCAACGCTTTAGCAGCAACACATTCTGGAACTGGAAATGACCCGGCTAGCGTGCCAATACGCCATTGTGCGTTTCATGCCATACATTGAGACGGGCGAGTTCGCCAACGTTGGTATATTGCTGTGGGCGCCCAAAACCCATTACCTGGGTTTTAAGCTGTTACGTCGCAAGCACGCCCGTATTACCCAGTTCTTTGAAGAAATGGATCGGGGGGTCTACCTCAAAACCATGGCCAACTTGGATGCAGAGTTGAATCGTGTCCAGAGCATGGTCAGAGACGCCACATATCAATTTGACAACCGGGAATACGGTTTCCATAAGGGACTGTTCCAGGAACTGATTCGCCCTCGCGAAACCATTGTTCGATTCAGCGAACAGCGGGCCGTGTTGACGGAAAATCCCGAGCAAACCCTGCGGGACCTGTACGATCATTACGTAGGCAGGAACTTTGTCACCAAAGAGTATCAGGAAACTGTTCTTGAGAAAGGGGTCAGGAGGCTGCTTGAGCAGCGTGATCTCGCACGCCGCTTTACCAAACGTCGTATCGAGGATCAGCTTTACGGGGTGACGTTTCCGTTTGTCGAGCAGGGCGATGACAAGGCCATTCGGATTATCAAACCCCTTTTCCTTGGCCAGCCAGATTCTACAGCCATTATCGAGCACGGCGGTCGCTGGAAACTGAAAGTGGAACAGTTGAGAAACCGCAATCTGCTCGCCGGCCCGGTGTTATTTCCGGTACAGGGTCCGGAGGATGCAGCGCCATCCAATATCCGAACAGAAGCCTTTAGAGAAACCCAGAAAGCTTTGGCGGATGCCGATATCCAGGTCGTGTTGCATACGGATCAGCAGAAAGTACTGGAATTTGCAGCTCGTTGAGCAGGCCAGACGGCCTCTCGATCCTAGCTATCACCAAGCAACAGTCTGGGAAGGCGCCACCCGCCGGGCCCAGAGTTTTTCCAGGGCTTCAAACAGGCTATCGGTCATCAGCGCCAGCAGGCCGATCAGCAGCGCACCTTGCAGCACGTAAGCGGTATTGCCGTTGACCAATCCGGCGATCACCGGGTCCCCCAGGGTGCGGGCGCCGATGGTGGAGCCGATGGCCGCGGTGGCGATGTTGATGGTGACCGACGTGCGGATGCCCGCCAGGATCACGCGACCCGCCAACGGGATTTCCACCTGGAACAACACCTGGCGGGCCGACATGCCCATGCCCCGGGCCGCCTCGGTGACGGCAGGATCAATACCGTCCAGTCCCGCCAGGGTGTTGCGCAGCACCGGCAGCAGGCCATACAGCACCAGCGCCACCAGCGTCGGCCCTTCCCCGAACCCCAGCACCGGCACCGCCAGGGCCAGGACCGCCACCGGCGGGAACGTCTGGCCAATGGAGGCGATCTGGCTGACCAGCGGCAGGAAGTCCCGGCCTGACGGCCTCGTTGCGAAAATGCCGCCAGCGACGGCGGCAAAGGTGCCGATCGTCGCCGAAATCAGCACCAACAGCACGTGATTGCCCAGCAGGAACAGGAACGTCTCCCGCTGGTAAATCACGCTTTGCGTGTCCGGCTGGATCAGTCGGAACAGGGGTTCCAACCCATCCATGCCCAGCGTCAGCGCCAGCAACACGGCCAACCATAGAATCGGCGTCCGCCAGATGCGCATCAAACGCCTCCCTCGATCAGTCGCTCACGCAGCAGGACACCGGTTTCGTTGCCCTGGTGGTCGAACACCGCCACCTGTCTGAGGTCCTGCCAGAGCATGACCGACAGGGCCAGCCGCAGGCTGTCGTCTTCCTTCAAACCATCAGCGCCCGGTTCGGCGGGGCGCGGCTTGTCGTGAGGCGTCATCAGGTCGCGCACGGGTCGCAGGGCCATCAGTTTGAGGCCACGATCCTGCTTGCCTACCAGGTTTTCCACAAAGTCCGACGCCGGTCGGCGCAGGATGTTCTCCGGCGTGTCGTGCTGGACGATGCGGCCCTGGTCCATCACGGCAATCCGCGTCGCCAGGCGCAGGGCCTCGTCGATGTCGTGGGTGACGAAGACGGTGGTTTTCTTCAGCTGGCGTTGCAGGCGCAGCATCTCCAGCTGCAGGTTTTCCCGGGTGATGGCATCGAGCGCACCAAACGGCTCGTCCATCAGCAGGATGTTGGGATCCGCCGCCAACGCCCGCGCCACACCGACCCGCTGGGCCTGGCCGCCGGACAGTTGCTGGGGATACTTGTCGGCGAAGCTGGCCGGGTCCATTTCCAGCATTTGCAGCAATTCGGTGACGCGGGCGTCGATGCGTTCTTTCGACCACTTGAGGAGCCTGGGCACCAGCGCGATGTTGCGCGCCACGCTCCAGTGCGGGAACAGGCCCGTGCCCTGGATGGCGTAGCCCATGTTCAGACGCAGACGCTGCAGATCCATACCGGTGACGTCCTCACCGTCGACCAGGATCTCGCCGCTGCTGGCCGGCAGGAGTCGGTTGATCATGCGCAGCGTGGTGGACTTGCCACACCCCGAACTGCCCACCAGTACGCAGACTTCGCCGGTTTCCACCGTCAGGTCGATGTGATCCACGGCCACGGTCTGGCCGAACCGGCGGGTGACGTTTTTCAGTTCGATCATCCGCTGGATGTCCTCTTATTGCGGGAGTGCGGCTGCGGGCCGCGGTTGCAGAGCATTGGCGAGAGTGGACAACACCACGTCGGCCGCGAGAGCCAGTCCGATCGTCGGCAAGGCGCCCAGCATGACCAGGTCCATGGCCGCCTGCCCCAGCCCCTGGAAAATAAAGGTACCGAACCCCCCGGCGCCGATCAGTGCTGCCACCGCGGTCAGCCCCATCGCCTGGATGGAGGTAATGCGAACGCCCTCGATGATGACCGGGATCGCCAGCGGCAATCGGGCCTGCAGGAACAATTGGCGCTCGGTCATGCCCATGCCCCGCCCGGCATCGATCACCGCTTCCGGGACTTCCGTCAAAGCCACGAACGTATTACGCACCATCGGCAACAGGCTGTAGGCGATCAGCGCCAGCAGCGCCGGCGCCCAACCAATGCCACGGATACCCAGGCTTTGCAGCAGCGGGAACGCGGCTGTCAGCGCGCTGAGCGGGGCAATCAGGAGACCGAACAAGGCCAGGCTGGGAATGGTCTGCAGGAAGCTGACGACGCCAAACACCGGCCGGCGCCAGGCTTCCGAGCGCATCATTTTCAATACCAGGGCAAACGCCAGCACGAAGCTGATCGCCACCGCGCCCAAAGCCAGCGCCAGATGAGCCCAGAGTGCCTGCAGGAATTGATCGGGCCGGTTGCTGAATTCGCGCATCAGCGAGAGGCTGTCGAGCCCGCCTTGACGGATCAACAGCGCCCAGCCTGCCAGGATCACCACCAGGATGCCCAGTTGGCCGCGCCGCCCGATCCGCAGCCGTCCCACCACCTCGATCAGCATCAACACCAGCAGGAACAGCAATGACCAGAAGCCGGCGCCGACCGCCGTGCGGGCATAGGGCGAATCCTTGGGAAGATGGGCGGAGGTGAAAATAACCAGCAGATCGGGCAATGCCGCCAGTGCCAGGGTCAGCAGGATGCCGAGCAGGGTATAGCGCCGGCGCAGCGGCAGGACCGCCAGCGCCATCAGCACACACAAACCGGCCGAAACCGTGACGGCGCCAAGCCAACCGGCCGCCGCAAACAGACCATATCCGGTTCCGGGCACGATTCGGTTGGGCTGGACCGTTCCCAGGTCCAATACCCACACCAACACCAGGGCCAACAGCCCCAGTACGGTGATAACCCGATTGGGCGGTTCGTCGAGGGAAGGCAAACTCAATCCTGTTTGAGGGAGTCCAGGTAGTCCCGAGCCACTTTCTCGGCCGGGGCGCCGTTGACGGCCACTTCACCATTCAGGCGCTGCAGGGTTTCCAGGTCAAGGGACTCGAACACCGGCTTGAGGATGTCGCGGATCTGCGGATACGCCTTGAGCACCGGCTCGCGAATGATCGGCGTTGGCTGATACACCGGCTGTACGCCTTTGGTGTCGGTCATCACCTTCAGATCCAGGGCGTTGAGGCCGCCGTCCGTGCCATAGGTCATGGCGCCGTTGACGTCGTTGTCGTTGAGCGCCGCGGCGCGCATGGTGGCGGCGGTGTTGCCGCCGGACAGGATCAGCAACTGGTCCGACTTCAGCTCGAAGCCATAGGCTTTCTGAAACGCCGGCAGCGCACTGGCGGATTCCACGAATTCCGCACTGGCCGCAAACCGGAACGCGCCGCCGTTGTTGATGTAGGCCGCCAGATCGTCGAGCGTCTCCAGGTTTTCCTTGCGAGCCAGATCGCCCCGCACGCTCATGGCCCAGGTGTTGTTGGCATCGGCCGGCGTCAGCCAGACGATTTTCTCGGCGTCGTAATCCAGCTTCTTGGCCATCTCATAGGCCGGGCCGGCCTTGTTCCAGACGCCGCTGTCGGTTTTGTCGTAAAAGAAGGCGGCGTTGCCGGTGTATTCGGGATAGATGTCGATTTCGCCAGCCTTGATGGCGTTGCGAATAATATTGGTGGCCCCGAGCTGAATCCGGTTTTCCACCAGGATATCGGCCCTCTGCAGGCTTTGCAGGATCATCTGCCCCAGCACCGAGCCCTCGGTGTCGATTTTGGAGGACACCACGACCGGTTCGGCAGCCAGCACCGGTCCGGCCACGAGCAACAGCAGCGCGGGCAGGCTGCGACGAATACGCGAAATGAGGGACACGGACACTCTCCTTGCTGATTTTTTTCAGGGCAGTCTGGTTTCAAGTCTAAGCAACCCATATACGAAGGCAAGGCATATCAGGATGAAAATGAGCAGCTTATGACCGTTCGGGAATGGTCAGCGCGTCCACGCCCAACTTTTCGGGCTGGAAATCGTTGATTCTGTGATCGGATGGATAGCCGATTGAAATGCCGCACAGCAGTTTATAGCGCGCCGGAATCGTGAAGTGTTTTTCCAGCGGCGATCGCCACAGGGCCAGCGCGCCCTGAGCACAGGTACCCAGCCCCCGGTCTGTGGCGGCCAGCATGAAGCTCTGCAGGAAAATGCCCGCGTCCAGCACGCTGTAGACGCCCAGGCCTTCGTGGACAAACAGGAACAGGGTGACCGGCGCGCCGAAGAAGCGGAAGTTTTCCGCCATCTGTTCGTGCCGGGCTTTGAAGTCTTTCCGATCAATGCCCAACATTTCATACAGGCCATAGCCGGTAGCGGCCCGGCGGGGCTGAAGATCGGATGGATACTGGTGGACCGGCTGGAAGTCGCCATCCGGCAGGCCATCCCGCGTGGCCCAGACCAATGCCTTTTTGAGCATCGGAGCCCGCTGCAGCTCGGCCACCCGGTCAAACCGCCGAGGCAACTCAGTGCGCAGGGATTCCAGCACGTCACCCCGGGCAATCGCAAACTGGTAAGGCTGGGTATTGGACCAGCTGGGCGCTGTCACGGCTGTCGCCAGCAGATCCTTCAATACCGCGTCCGGCACCGGTTCCGGGGTAAAGGAGCGCACGCTGTGGCGGCGCGCCATGACCTCTCTGAACTCCATCCTGCATTCCTTATCAAAGCCATTGAGAGGTTCTATCCTGCCTTGAGTCATCCCGAACTACTATGACTTGAGTGGTGTTCGTTTTGACTCAAGACGGCTTACATAATGCTTCAAAAATGTGCAGCAATAATCCTGAAACAAAAACCTTTCGTAACTGTCCAAGGTACAGAAGCTGAACTAAGCTGAAAGCAGTCGAACCGGAATCCGACGACCGGCGCATTCGGGTTGCGACACTCCCATTTCCAAACTTTCCATCCATCTACCGGGCGCCGGAATAAGGCAAGCCTGACGATCTGAATCGGGGAACTGACACGTGTAGTTGTGCGTAACATATTGCGAGCGAGGGGCCTATATGAGCATTCTGCAGCACTTCAAAGATCGGTATGAATCAACTCAGGAGGAGGAATTCACTCTTGAGGAATACCTGGAGATCTGCAAACGCGACAAGTCGGCGTACGCCACCGCAGCCGAGCGGATGTTGATGGCAATCGGCAAACCGGAACACATAGACACCTCCCGTGATCCGCGTCTTTCACGCATTTTTTCCAACAAGGTCATCAAGAGCTACCCGGAATTCTCCGAGTTCTACGGCATGGAAGATGCCGTCGAGAACATCGTCTCCTTCTTCAAGCACGCGGCCCAGGGCCTGGAAGAGAAGAAACAGATCCTCTATCTGCTGGGCCCGGTGGGCGGCGGTAAATCCTCCCTGGCGGAAAAGCTCAAGCAGCTGATGCAGAAGGTGCCGTTCTACGCCATCAAGGATTCCCCAGTGAACGAGTCGCCGCTGGGACTGTTCGATCCGGACGAAGATGGCGCCATCCTGGAAGAGGAATACGGCATCCCCACCCGCTACCTCAAACCCATCATGTCGCCCTGGGCAGTGAAGCGGCTGCATGAGTTTGGCGGGGACATCAGTCAGTTCAAAGTGGTCAAGCGTTATCCCTCGGTACTGGACCAGATCGGCATCTCCAAGACCGAGCCTGGCGACGACAACAACCAGGACATCTCTGCCCTGGTGGGCAAGGTCAACATCCGCATGCTGGAAGAGTTCTCCCAGGATGATCCGGACGCCTACAGTTTCTCCGGCGGCCTGAGCAAGGCCAACCAGGGTCTGATGGAATTCGTCGAGATGTTCAAGGCGCCCATCAAGGTACTGCACCCGCTGCTGACCGCCACCCAGGAAGGCAACTACAACACCACCGAAGGCATGGGTTCGGTGCCGTTCGACGGCATCATCCTCGCCCACTCCAACGAGTCCGAGTGGCAGACCTTCCGTAACAACAAACACAACGAGGCGTTCCTCGACCGGGTCTACATCGTCAAGGTGCCCTATTGTGTGCGGGTCACCGAAGAGATCGACATCTACCGCAAGCTGTTGCGTAACAGCTCGCTGCAGGGTGCCCCGTGCGCGCCGGACACCCTGGACATGCTGGCCCAGTTCACCGTGCTGTCCCGCCTGAAGGAGCCGGAGAACTCCAGCATCTTCTCCAAGATGCGGGTCTACGATGGACAGAACATCAAGGACACGGATCCCAAGGCCAAGTCGATCCAGGAGTACCGGGATTCCGCCGGTGTGAACGAGGGCATGGACGGTCTGTCGACCCGTTTCTCCTTCAAAATCTTGTCCAAAGTGTTCAACTTCGACACCACCGAAATTGCGGCGAACCCGGTCCACCTGCTTTATGTGCTCGAGAAGCAGATCGAACAGGAGCAGTTCCCCAACGAAGTGCAGGAACGCTACCTGCGCTTCATCAAGGAATACCTGGCGCCGCACTACGTCGAGTTCATCGGCAAGGAAATCCAGACCGCCTACCTGGAAAGTTACAGCGAGTACGGCCAGAACCTGTTCGACCGCTATGTGACCTATGCTGACTTCTGGATCCAGGACCAGGAATACCGGGATCCCGAAACCGGCGAGATCCTCAACCGCTCGGCCATCAACGACGAGCTGGAGAAAATCGAAAAGCCGGCCGGCATCAGCAACCCCAAAGATTTCCGCAACGAAGTGGTCAACTTCGTATTGCGGGCACGCGCCAACAACCAGGGCCAGAACCCATCCTGGCTCAGCTACGAAAAGCTGCGCGCCGTGATCGAGAAGAAAATGTTCTCCAATACGGAGGACCTGCTTCCGGTCATCTCCTTCAACCCGAAGGCCTCGCAGGAAGATCAAAAGAAACACAAACAGTTCGTCGAAAGGATGGTCGAACGCGGGTACACCGAGAAGCAGGTCCGCCTGCTCGCCGAATGGTACCTGCGGGTCAGGAAGTCCCAGTAACAGAGTGGCCGCAGGCAGCCTGAAGGCGACTGCGGCCTCTTACCAGAACAGGAGTAGGCGTCAGGGAAGCTCTCGATGGGAGCTCCTTGTGAATAGACTCGAGGTTGGGGGCGTTCATGAATGTGTGAAGTGCAAGGCGCCCGGAGCGCAACGCGCGAGGCATACCTGCCCGGTAGGTGAGCGCGTGAGCACCGCGTAACGCGGCAATTCGCACATTCAGGGACGACCTCCACCAACATCTGGAGATGGGTTATGGGGATGACTCATGTCGTCGACCGCCGCCTGAACGGCAAAAACAAAAGCGCAGTGAACCGCGAACGCTTCCTGCGCCGTTACCGCCACCACATCAAGAAAGCGGTGGCGGATGCCGTGCAACGTCGGTCGATTACCGATATCGAACGGGGTGAGCATGTCAGCATCCCGACCAAGGATATTGACGAGCCGATTTTCCACCACGGTCCGGGCGGCCATCGTGAGGTCGTTCATCCGGGTAACAAGGAATTCGTGGCCGGCGACACGGTGCCGAAACCCCAGGGCGGCGGTGGCGGCCAGGGTCAGGGCAGCGCCAGCCCCGACGGTGAGGGGATGGACGAATTCGCCTTTCAGATCACCCAGGACGAGTTCCTGGACTTCCTGTTCGACGATCTCGAGTTGCCGAATCTGGCCCGCAAGAAGCTGAAGGATACCGAGGCATTCAAGTACGAACGCGCCGGCTTTACCTCCCAGGGCATCCCGGCGAAGCTGGATGTGGTTCGCTCCCTGCGCGGCGCGCACGCTCGCCGGCTGGGTCTGGGCGGTGCCCGCAAGCGCAAGCTGCGTGAACTGGAAGCCCAACTCGCCGAACTCAAGGCCCATCCGGAGGAACCGGATCCCGCCTTCAGCCCGCAGGACCAGATCGACGCGCTGGAAGCCGAAATCAAGCGCCTGAAAGGCAACCTCCGCCGCATCCCCTGGATCGACGAGATCGACCTGCGCTACCGCCAGCACGTCAAGAAGCCGAAGCCGGCCACCAGCGCCGTCATGTTCTGCCTGATGGACGTCTCCGGCTCCATGACGCAAGTGCACAAGGACATCGCCAAGCGCTTCTTCATCCTGCTGTACCTGTTCCTGAAGAAGAACTACAAGCGCATCGAAGTGGTCTTCATCCGCCATCACACCAGTGCCAAGGAAGTGGATGAGGAAGAGTTCTTCTACTCCCGGGAAACCGGCGGGACCATCGTGTCCAGCGCCCTGAAACTGATGAAACAGATCGTGGACGCGCGTTACTCACCGTCGGAGTGGAACATCTACGCGGCCCAGGCGTCGGATGGGGACAACTGGAACGACGACTCCCCCATCTGCGGCAAGATCCTGGCCGACCAGATCCTGCCGCTGGTGCAGTATTACGCCTATGTCGAGATCACGCCGCAGGATCACCAGATGCTGTGGTACGAGTACGAGAAGATCCTGAAGCAGGACCCGAACAGTTTTGCCATGCAGCAGATCGCGGACCCGGGCGACATTTACCCGGTCTTCCGCCAGTTGTTCGAGAGGAAAGCCGCATGACCGGTACCGCTGAAAAGCCGCCCGTTGGTAACAAGCCGATATCGACCACGTCCGAGTGGACGTTCGATCTCATTCGCCAATACGACGAGGAAATCGCCAAGTGCGCCGAAGAGTTCGGTCTGGACACCTACCCCAACCAGATCGAAGTGATCAGCGCCGAGCAGATGATGGATGCCTACAGCTCCGTGGGGATGCCGGTGGGCTACCATCACTGGTCGTTCGGCAAGCAGTTCCTGAACACGTCGAAAGGCTATACCCGGGGGCAGATGGGCCTGGCGTACGAGATCGTGATCAACTCCGATCCCTGCATCGCCTACCTGATGGAGGAGAACACCCTGCCCATGCAGGCGCTGGTGATCGCCCACGCCTGCTACGGCCACAACTCCTTCTTCAAGGGCAACTACCTGTTCCGCACGTGGACCGACGCCAGCGCGATCATCGATTACCTGGTGTTCGCCCGCAATTACGTGGCCGAGTGCGAGGAACGACACGGCGTGGATGCGGTGGAACAGATTCTGGACTCCTGCCACGCGCTGATGAACTACGGCGTCGATCGCTACAAGCGCCCGGCCCCCATTTCGGCGTCGGAGGAACAGCGTCGCCAGAAAGAGCGGGAGGAATACCTGCAACGCCAGCTCAACGACCTGTGGCGGACCATTCCCCGGATGGGCGGCGACGGCGATGACGACGAACGCCGGCGCAAGCGCTATCCGTCGGAGCCCCAGGAAAACCTGCTCTATTTCATCGAGAAGAATGCGCCGCTGCTGGAGACCTGGCAGCGCGAGCTGATCCGCATCGTGCGCAAGATCGGCCAGTACTTCTATCCCCAGCGCCAGACCCAGGTCATGAACGAGGGCTGGGCCAGCTTCTGGCATTACACCCTGCTCCACCGGATGTATGAAAAAGGCCTGGTCACCGACGGCTTCATGCTGGAATTCCTGCAAAGCCACACCGCCGTCATTTACCAACCGCCGTTCGACAGCCCCTGGTATTCCGGCATCAACCCCTACACCCTGGGCTTCTCGATCTACTCGGACCTGCGGCGGATCTGCGAGGAGCCGACCGAAGAAGACCGCCAGTGGTTCCCGGACATCGCCGGATCCGACTGGGTGGAAACGCTGCATTTCGCGATGAAGAACTTCAAGGACGAGAGCTTCATCCAGCAGTTCCTGTCGCCCAAGGTCATGCGTGACCTGAAGCTATTCGCGATCTCCAGCGACGAAGAGGAAGACGTCTACCGCATTACCGCCATCCACGACGAAATGGGCTACCGCGCCCTGCGGGAAAAGCTGGCCCGGCAATACAACCTCAGTTACCGGGAACCCAACATCCAGGTCTGGAACGTGGACCTGCGCGGTGACCGCTCGCTGACCCTGCGCCACGTGCCGGTCGATGGCGTGCCGCTTGGCGACAGCACGGTGGAAGTGATCCGTCACGTCCACCGCTTGTGGGGCTTCGACGTCCACCTGGAAAGTGTCGACGACGGCACCGTAGTGGAGGAATTCCATATTCCCCCGCACCATCTGGACGACGACGATTAATCCGTCCTGAAGACCCGCACCCTGGCATCCCGCCAGAGTGCGGGGTGACATCGCCCGGCAGCAATGGTTTCATAGGTCGATATCAGCCTGTCTGCCGGAAGAGATCCCGATGCAATTCCTCAATGGCATAACGCTCCTGCTGGTTTACCAACTGGTGGGCGAAGTTACCGTGCGCCTGTTCGGTCTGCCCATTCCCGGCCCGGTCCTGGGTATGCTCCTGCTGTTCCTGACACTGGTCATCCGCAAACGCAGCAGTGAGTCCCTGGATACGGCCGCCAATGGCCTGCTCAGCCACCTGTCGTTGCTGTTCGTGCCCGCCGGCGTAGGCATGATGGTGTATTTCAGTCGCATCCTTGAGGAATGGCTGCCCATTGCGTTGTCACTGGTACTCGGCACAGCCATCACCATGATGGTGACCGCCGGCGCCATGCTGGCCACCCAAAAGCTACTGACTCGAGGGCAACGCCACGATGGTTGAGACGGATCTCACGAAAATCTGGGTCTACCTGTCCGCCTCGCCTCTGCTGGGACTGACGGTGACCCTGGTGGCCTATCTGGCCGCGCATCGACTCTACGTGCTGGCCAACCAGAACCCACTGCTCAACCCGGTGATTACGGCCATCCTGATGCTGATCGCGTTTCTCAAACTGACCGGCACCTCCTACGAGGACTATTTTGCAGGCGGCCAGTTCGTCCACTTCCTGCTGGGGCCGGCCACCGTGGCCCTGGCTGTCCCGCTGTATCAGCAGTTCTCCCGGTTGCGCGCGGTGTTGATACCGGTGGTGGTCGCGCTCCTGATCGGCGTGGTGGTCGGGGCGGTGAGTTCGATCACGATTGCCTGGCTGTTTGGCGCCTCTCCCGAGACCCAACTGTCGCTGGCGCCCAAATCCGTGACCGCTCCGGTGGCGATGGGGATTTCCGAGCAAATTGGCGGGATTCCGTCATTGACGGCCGTGCTGGTGGTGGTCACGGGGATTCTCGGCGCGCTGATGGGCACCCGCCTGTTCGCCCTGCTGCGCATTCGCGATGACCGGGTGAAAGGCATTGCCATGGGCGTGGCCGCCCACGGCATAGGGACTGCCCGGGCCTTCCACGTCAGCCCGGTGATGGGGGCATTCTCCGGACTGGCGATGGCCCTGTCGGCGTTCGCCACCTCGGCGTTGCTGCCCTGGCTGGTAGACTGCCTACGCTCAGTCTATGGTGGCTGGCTTTGAAACGCGCAGGCGTGTACTAAGATAGCCGTAGGTCGCTGTGCGCGTTTCAGCGACCGTCTGGTCGCTGATGGTCTTTTCCCGGAAATAGCCGTACTTGAAACACCCCCGGGCGATTTCGATGGCAAACGCAATCACATCCGGCTCTGTCGGGAACTCGACACCGGACATCCGTCTCTCGATCAGGTAACGGATGCTGTTGACGGTCCCCATGCGGCTGTCCTCCCCGGCGCGAAATCCATCCCGACTCATGGGTCCTCCCAGAATCAGGATGCAGGCAATCGGGTGTTCATTGTAGAAATCCGCCGCAGTCCGCGCCAGGCTGCCCATGACGTCGGCAAGTGCCAGGTTTCCCAGAACCGCATCAAGGCCCGCTATCCGATCCACCAGCTTCTGCTCGTACTGGTCCGAAATGGCCAGCAGAAGGGCGTATTTGCTGGGAAAAAACTGATAGACCGACGAGCGCGGCAAGCCTGACGTCTTGGCGACTTCGGGAATGGACAGGGATTCCGGCCCCTGCTCGAGCAGCAGTTTTTCAGCCGCCTGGAACATGCGTTCCACCCGCTCACGACTGCGCTCCTGGGTCGGTTTGCGCGCGTTGACCAGTTTATTGTCTTTCTCTTTCATCTTTGGGACGTCCATACAACCCCATGTTGCCATGCCATCGAAACATGGCGCATTTGTGTACACAATGACATCAGTCAAGTTTGCACCGATTTTTCGGAGGCCCCGGGTGATTGTCACCCAGGCGGCCCTGCAACATGCAAACAGCGGAAGGGATCGTTGTCGTCAAGTGCGCTCGCCCGACACCTCAAGACGGCGCATCATAAACGGCATCACCGGTACAGGGATTGCCTGTCAAACGGTTTGCCAGAGACTCTCTTCTGAATGAAGAACGGCGGGTCGGTGGCAACGAGGCTGGAACGGCCCCTGACTGCATCTATTAGGGGATGCACATTATCAGCATGACTACGGACGCCAAGTACGGAGATTCGCGGATGCCTGGACAGCGCCGTTCTGAAGCCAACACACAGCCCTTCCCTGGCTGATCAGGTCCGACAGTTAACACGGCGGAGTCAGTGTTTGCAAACCCCGGATAGCTTGATCAGCCTATGTTTCGGCCGTTCACCAGTGACAGGATGTGGCGCCATTCCCCGTCGGACACGGGCATGACGGACAGGCGGGCCCCTCGACGAACCAGGGGCAAATCCGACAGCTCCGGCTGGGCCTTGAGGGTTTGAAGCGGGACGACGTCGTCGAACTTTTCGACAAACTGCATATCCACCGCCTGCCAGCGGGGCTTATCCGGCGGGCTCTTGGGGTCGTAGTACGAAGACTCGGGATCGAACTGAAGGGGATCCGGATAGGCCGCCCGCATCACGCGGATGATCCCGGCCACACCGATTCGTTTGCAGCTGCTGTGATACAGGAAGACCTCATCCCCCGGCGCCATCTTCGCCAGGAAGTTACGGGCCTGGTAATTGCGGACTCCGTCCCACGGAATCGTGCCGTCGGGCCTGGCGGCGAAATCATCGATGCCGCATTCGTCCGGTTCGCTCTTGACCAGCCAGTGAGCCATGGTTACGCCTCCCCGAATGAATAGGCCCGTTCGACCCGGGCCACCCGTACCGCGTAATGCTGGTACCACGCCTCACGCCCCAGTTCCTGTGCGACCAGATGCTCGGCATGGGCTTTCCAGTCTCGGATGGCGTTGGTGTCGCGCCAATAGGAGACGGTAATGCCGACCGCCTCCCGGGCGGATTCAACGCCCAGGAAACCGGGCTGCTCGGCGGCCAGCGCCACCATCTTCCGGGCCATGGCGTCGTAGCCCTGGTCGATTTCGGTGCGCAGGGACGTGAAGATCACCACGTAATACGGCGGCTCGGGGGTGTCGGCAATCAGCGCGTCGGTGTCAGCCATTTTCAGTCCAGTCGAATTCCATTTGACGTGCGGTCTTGAGGGCCAGGTCACGACCGGCAATCCGCTCCACCAGGTGCAGGCTCATGTCGATACCGGCGGAGATGCCACCGGAAGTCACCACATCACCCTGATCGATCCAGCGACGGCCCGGCAACACTTTCACGGCAGGAAACGCATGGCGCAGGTCATCCATATCCTCCCAGTGTGTGGTGGCGGTGTGCCCGTTGAGCAGGCCGGCGGCAGCCAGCAGGAAGGCGCCAGTGCACACCGAAGCGGTCAACGGTACCTGTTCGGCCGTGTTCTCGATCCAGCGAATCACCGGGCCCTTCTCCAGTTCCGCCGTCACCACGCCACCGGGCACCAACAGCAGGTCAATCGACGGATGATCGGCGATGGTGTAGTCCGCGGACACCTTCAGGCCGGCCCGCGAGTGGACCAGATCCTCATGCTGGGCGATGGTCACCACCGAAAAGGGTTCCGGCCCCACCGGATGCGCCTTGCGATAGACCCGCGAAGCGGTCGTAAACACCTCGTAGGGACCGGCGAAATCCAGCACCTCGACGTCATCAAACAAGAATATTCCGACCACAGTGGTCATAGGTTTTCCCTCGGTATTCGGGTCGCTCTCCACCTTTGACAATACCCGGCCTGTCAGGCCGGAGCCATCGGCGCGCGACGTTTTTCATGATGCCAACGTCTAAGGGGGCCGCCTTGACAGTTCAGCCTCCCACCGTCTTAACTCAATCGAACAGATCGAATTCAATCGTGCCGCGATCGCTGCAATGTTCCGGCAGGCGCACCGGTTATCCTCCGGCGCACCGGAGCATCAGATTTTCCAATAATAACAAACGCCTGGATTAAAGCCTGATCGGCTTGATCCGGAGCATACCACGCGGGGCCACAACCAGTGAGCGAGCCAGGCCAGGACAGTCGTTGTATTCTGGAAACCCGAGGTCTGACCAAAGACTTCAAGGGCTTTACCGCCGTCAAGGATGTGAACCTCAAGGTGCGGGAAGGCACCATTCATGCGTTGATCGGCCCCAATGGCGCCGGTAAGACGACCTTTTTCAATCTGCTGACCAAATTCCTGACGCCCAGCGCCGGCAGCATCGTGTTCGACGGCGCCGACATTACCCGTCGCAAGCCCGCCGCCATCGCCCAGCAGGGCGTGATCCGCTCGTTCCAGATTTCCGCCGTGTTTCCGCACCTGACGGCCCGGGATAACGTCCGTATCGCGCTGCAGCGCAAGCTGGGCGTGTCTTACCATTTCTGGCGCTCGATCCGCACGCTCGACCAGCTGAACCAGCAAGCCGTCGCCCTGCTGGAACAGGTGGGCCTGCAGGATTTCGCCGAAACCCGTGCCGTGGAGATGCCCTACGGCCGCAAACGCGCACTGGAAATTGCCACCACCATCGCCCTGGAACCCCGCCTGATGCTGCTCGATGAGCCCACGCAGGGCATGGGTGTCGAGGACGTGGGCGCGGTCACCGACCTGATCGGCCGCGTGGTCAAGGGCCGCACCATCATCATGGTGGAGCACAACCTCAATGTGGTCTCGACCCTGGCGGACCGGATCACGGTACTCAACCGCGGCGAGATCCTGGCCGAAGGCCCCTACGACGAGGTTTCCCGCAATCCCGAAGTCATGGAAGCCTACATGGGGGCCAGCGATGCCGAGTGACCGTCACGCCGAACTGCTGCGCATCGAAGACCTGCACGCCTGGTACGGTGAGTCGCACATCCTTCACGGCATGAACCTGACCGTCCACGAGGGCGAGGTGATTACCCTGCTGGGGCGTAACGGCTCCGGGCGCACCACCACGCTCAAGTCGATTCTCGGGCTGGTGGGTCGGCGCACCGGCTCGATCAAACTGCACGGGCAGGAAACCATTCACCTGCCCACTCATCGCATCGCCCATGTGGGCCGCCTGGGCTACTGCCCGGAAGAGCGCGGCATCTACGCCAGTCTGAACGTGGACGAAAACCTGGCGTTGCCGCCGAAACTGGCGGACGGCGGGCTGTCCATCGACGAGATCTACCGCATGTTTCCCAATCTGGAGGAGCGCCGCAAGAGCCAGGGCTCGAAGCTCTCCGGCGGGGAACAGCAGATGCTGGCCATCGCCCGCATCCTGCGCACCGGCGCTACCCTGCTGTTGCTCGATGAAATCACTGAAGGGTTGGCGCCGGTCATTCTGCGCTCGCTCGATGAGGTTATCCGCAAGCTGCGCGAGCGCGGTTTTACCATCGTCCTGGTGGAGCAGAACTTCCGCTTCGCGGCGCCCCTGGCCGATCGCCATTACGTGATCGAACACGGCCACGTGGTGGAGCAGATCGCCGCGGACGAGCTGGAGGAAAAACAGGAGCAGTTGAACCGACACCTGAGTGTCTGACGCTTGGTAGCCACCACGTTGACGTCGTGACTGGCCCGGCAATGACCCCGCCACACCGGGGTAACCAACAACAAGAGCGAAAGTGAGGGCAAGGATTATGTTCAACCAACGCAAACTGCTACATGGCATTGTTGCCGGCCTGGGCCTGATGGTCGCCGCCGGCCCGCTGAGCGCCGCCGAAGGCCTGTCCGATGGCAAGGTCAAGATCGGCGTGTTGAGTGATATGTCCGGCGTCTACAAATCGCTGGAAGGCCCCGGGGCCGTTGTCGCCGCCAAGATGGCGGTGGAGGATTTCGGCGGCAAGGTGCTGGACAAGCCCATCGAAATTGTCTCCGCCGATCACCAGAACAAGCCGGACATCGGCGCCAGCACCGCGCGGGAATGGATCGACGCCAAACAGGTGGACATGATCACGGCGCTGGATAACTCGTCGGTCGCCCTCGCCGTTCAGGGTCTGGCCTCCGAGAAGAAAATTATCACCATGGACACCGGCGCCGGCACCACGGCCCTGACCGAGGACCAGTGCACGCCCTATGGCATCCACTACGTCTATGACACCCACGCCCTGCCAGTGGGCACCGCCACGGCCATGGTCAAGAACGGCGGCAAGAAGTGGTTCTTCATTACCGCCGATTACGCCTTCGGTCATTCCTTGCAGGAAAACACCTCTGCAGTGGTCAAGAGCCTGGGCGGTGAAGTGGTCGGCAACGTGAACGCCCCGCTGGGCACCACCGATTTCTCGTCTTACCTGCTGCAGGCCCAGTCCTCCGGCGCGGATGTGATCGGCCTGGCCAACGCCGGTCAGGATACGGTCAACGCCATCAAGCAGGCCAACCAGTTCCGCATCGTGCAGAGTGGGCAGAAGCTGGCGGGCATGTTGGTGTTCATCACCGACATCCAGAGCATGGGCCTGGACATCGCCCAGGGTCTCCAGTTCACCACCGCCTTCGTGTGGAACCAGGATGACGAGGCCGAGACATGGTCCCGCCGCTACTATGAAAAGCAGGGCGCAATGCCGACCATGGTGCAGGCCGGGGTTTACTCCGCTGTGACCAACTACCTCAAGGCGATCGACGCCGTGGGCTCCGACGATCCCGATGCCGTGCGCAAGCAGCTGGGTGAGATGGAACTCAACGACATGTTCGTGAAAGGCGGCAAGATCCTCCCCAACGGCCTGATGCTGCATGACATGTACCTGGTGGAAGCCAAGAAGCCGGACGAATCCAAGGAAGACTGGGATCTGCTCAAGGTCATCTCGAAGATCCCGGCTGAGCAGGCTTACATCCCGCTGTCCGAAAGCAAGTGTCCGCTGCTGAAGTAATCGCTGTGGCCGGGCGGCGTGCTGCTGCCCGGTCCGGCTTTTGAGGAGTTGCCAACGTGTCGATGCAGGTGATCCTGGCCCAGGCGCTGCTGGGGCTGAACGTGGGCGTGTTCTACGCCATGTTGAGCCTTGGTCTGGCGGTCATATTCGGGCTGCTCAACATCATCAACTTCGCCCATGGGGCGATGTATATGCTGGGCGCCTTTGTTGCCCTGATCGGCTACAGCCTGCTGGACGACTGGTTCGGCATCAGCCTGCAGATCGGCTTCTGGGCCTCGCTGATCGTTGCGCCACTGTTCGTGGGCATCCTCGGCATGATCATAGAACGCACCATGCTCAAGCGGCTCTACGAACTGGACCACATTTACGGCCTGCTGCTGACCTTCGGCATTACCCTGATCCTGCAGGGCCTGTTCTCCAACTATTTCAACATTTCCGGCACACCTTACCCGGGCCAGCCGGAATCCCTGAGCGGCGTGGTCAACCTCGGCTTCATGTATTTCCCGACCTACCGGCTGTTCGCCATCGTCTTCTCGATCGTGGTGTGCTTCGCCACCTGGTTCGTGATCGAACACACCCGGCTGGGCTCACGGCTGCGGGCCGGCGTGGAAAACCCCACCCTGACCCAGGCCTTCGGCCTCAACGTGCCGCTGATGATCACCCTGACCTTTGGCTTCGGCTGCGCCCTGGCGGGCCTGGCCGGGGTGCTGGCCGCGCCGATCTATTCGGTCAGTCCACTGATGGGGGCCGACCTGATCATCGTCGTGTTTGCGGTGGTGGTGATCGGCGGTATGGGGTCGATCATGGGCGCCATCCTCACCGGCCTCGCCCTGGGGCTGGTGGAAGGGATCACCAAAGTGGTCTATCCACCGGCGGCCAGTACCGTGATTTTCTTCCTCATGGTGCTGGTGCTGCTGTTCCGCCCCGCCGGTCTGTTTGGTAAGGAGAGGTGATCCATCATGGTTAATCGCGTGCTTTGGGTCATCATGCTGGTCGTCGGACTGACGGCGCCCTTCTACGCCTATCCGGTCTTCGTGATGGACCTGCTGTGTTTCGCCCTGTTCGCCTGCGCGTTCAATTTGCTGCTGGGCTACGTGGGACTGCTCTCTTTCGGTCACGCGGCCTTCTTTGGCGGGGCCGCCTATATCACCGGCTACGTGATCAAGGCCTGGGGCTTCCCGCCGTTGCTGGGCATTGCCGCCGGGGCGTTGTTCGCCATGGTATTGGGCGCGGTTTTCGGCTTCCTGGCCATTCGGCGCCAGGGCATCTACTTCGCGATGATTACCCTGGCCCTGGCCCAGATCATCTACTTCATGATCCTGCAGCTGCCCTTCACCGGCGGGGAGAACGGTCTGCAGGGCATCCCCCGGGGCAAGCTGTTGGGCTTCATCGATCTGAACCAACCGCTGGCCATGTACTACTTCGTGTTCGCCGTGTTCCTGTTCGGTTTCTGCGTCATCTACCGCACCATCAATTCGCCCTTCGGCGAGGTGTTGCAGGCCATTCGCGAGAATGAATCGCGGGCACTGTCCCTCGGCTATGACGTGGACAAGTTCAAGCTGCAGGCGTTCGTAATCTCCGCCACACTAGCGGGTCTGGCCGGAGCCACCAAAGCCGTGGTGTTCCAGTTCGCCGCGCTGACCACGGCCCACTGGCAGACCTCCGGCGAAGTCATCCTGATGACTCTGGTGGGCGGCCTGGGCACGGTATTCGGGCCGGTGATCGGCGCGATCACGGTGGGATCGCTCAGCCACGAACTCAGCGCGTTTGGCTCCTGGGTGCAGGTGATCCTGGGGGCCATCTTCGTGGTCTGTGTACTGGTGTTCCGGCGTGGCATCATCGGCGAACTGCATCGCTTCTTCGGCGGTCGTTGATCCAACTCAACTCCCGTCGGCAAGGCATCGATCCGACACCAATGTCACGCGTATCATGATGTTCCAGAGTCACCGGAATCACGGGCTGCGTCCCAGCGCGCCCGCCCGCGAAACAGGAGGACACCATGAACGTCACTTTTATCGGTCTCGGCATCATGGGCCAGAACATGGCCCGCAACCTGCTACCGCACTGCACACTCACCGTATTCAACCGCTCACCGCAGCCGGTGGAAGCGCTGGCCGCGGACGGCGCAACCGCCGCAACCTCTCTCACTGACGCCGTTGCGGATGCGGACGTCGTCTTTACCATGCTGGCCAAACCCGAGGTGGTGGCCGCCCAGGCGTTCGGCGAAGAAGGATTTCTGCAGGCGATGCCCAACGACAGCCTGTGGGTGGACTGCTCCACCGTGAACCCGTCGTTCTCCCGCGAGGCGGCACAAGTGGCCAAGGCTTCAGGCATTCGTTTCCTGGATGCACCAGTGGCCGGTACCCGCAAGCCCGCTGAAGACGGCACCCTGACCTTTCTCGTCGGCGGCGCCGAAGCCGACCTGAACCAGGCACGCCCCCTGCTCGAGCAGATGGGCAGCAAAATCGTGCACACCGGCAACCACGGCCAGGGCAGTGCCTTCAAGATGTTGATCAACGCGCAACTGGCCCAGTCCATGGCCGTATTCGCCGAGACCACGCTGCTCGGTGAAAAGCTGGGATTCTCCCGCGAGATGCTGATGGATACCCTGCCCAACCTGCCGGTCAGCGCGCCGTTCCTGACCGGCAAGGCGGAGCTGATTCGTCACGGCCAGTTCGAGCCGCAATTTCCCCTGGAGCTGATGCTCAAGGATCTGCATCTTCTGGAAAAGACCGCCTACGAGCACCGGCAGCCGCTGTTCATGAGCAGCGTCGCCAAGGCGCTCTACGCCAGTGCTGACGCCGCTGGCCACGGCCGCGACGATTTCTCCGCACTGCACGCCTTCCTGGAAAGTCACAACCAGAGCTGAGACGGCATAGGGGATGTCCCTTATGCTCCACCGTTTCCTTAGCAGGCTTTAATTAGTAAACTACACATATTCCATTTCCCGGGTATCCCTGACAAGGTCAACGATTCAGGGATATCCGTGGCATCAGCTGTCGCCGTTCACCGGCCCGGCCGGAGCGTCGGCACTCGCCCGCCACAGCTGCCGTATCTGACAGATTCAACACGGCCTGCCGCTCCGCCGGAGCGTGGCTGGCGTTATCGGAGCAACAACAATGAGCACATCCGACCCGAACACCAAACCGGCGCCGCTGCCGCGCCGGACCCGACTGATTCGCCGTACGCTGCTGGTGGGTATCCCGCTGGTGGTCGTGGTGGTTGCGGGTCTGATGTCGATTTTTGGCGGCCGCTACGTGTCCACCGAGAACGCCTACGTCGGTGCGCCCCTGATCAATATCGCACCGGAAGTGAGTGGCCAGATCAGCGAGGTGCGGGTGGAAGAGAACCAGCCGGTCCGTAAGGGCGATCTGATGCTGCAGATCGACCCGGCGCCGTATCGCATTGCCGTCGATCATGCCAAAGCGGAACTGGCAAAGGCCGCCAATGACATCCGTACGCTGGAGGCGAGCTACGCCACCCGGCAGGAAGACCTGTCCCTGGCGGAAGAGAACGTCGCCTTTGCCAAGCGCGAACTGGCCCGCCAGCAGGCGCTGGCCAAACGCCAGCTCACCTCGGAATCGGAGTTGGAGAAATACCGCCACGATTACACCACCGCCCGTCGCGAACAGGCGGCGATCGAGCGCGACCTGAAGCGTATTGCCACCAGCCTGGGTGGCAAGGTGGACCTGCCGGTAGAGCAGCATCCGGATTACCAGGTGGCCAAGGCCAACCTGGAGCAGGCGGAACTGGACCTGGAGCACACCCATATTCGCGCACCGTTTGACGGCATTGCCGCCAAGACACCCGATCCCGGCGCCTACGCCCGGGCCAGCGCCTCCGTGATGGGCCTGGTCGGCAACCGCAACCTGTGGATCGACGCCAACTTCAAGGAAACCGACCTGACCCGCGTCAAACCCGGCCAGGCCGTCTCGATCGAAGTGGACACCTACCCGGATCGGGAATTCCACGGCCACGTGGCCAGCATCGCCCAGGCCACCGGCGCCGAGTTCTCTGTGCTGCCGGCACAGAACGCCACCGGCAACTGGGTGAAGGTGGTCCAGCGCATCCCGGTGCGCATCCGCTTTGACGACCTGCCGGCGGACATCGGCCTGCGCGCCGGCATGAGCACCATTGTCGAAATCGACACCGGGTATCCGGACGCGGATGTGCCACTCGTCGGCTGGCTGCGCGGTTTGGTCTCGAAAGCCCATGCCGAAGAAACCCCTGCTGAATGACAGCCGCAACCACCACGGCCGGTGAACAGGGTGGCCTGAAGCGGGGATGGATCACCCTCTCCATCATGCTGGCCACCATCATGCAGGCGCTGGACACCACCATCGCCAACGTGGCGCTGCCCAACATGAAAGGCAGCATGTCGGCCACCGAGGAACAGATTTCCTGGGTGCTGACCTCCTACATCGTCGCCGCCGCCATTGCCACGCCGCTGACCGGTTTCCTGGCCGGCCGGCTGGGTCGCAAGCGCCTGTTCCTGTTGTCGGTTACCGGTTTCACCATCGCCTCCGTGCTGTGCGGCATTGCCGGCAACCTGGAAGAGATGGTGCTGTTCCGGCTGCTGCAGGGCATCTTCGGCGCCGGGCTGGTCCCGTTGTCCCAGGCGGTTCTGCTGGACACCTATCCCCGTGAGCAACACGGCTCCGCCATGGCCATGTGGGGCGTGGGCGTTATGGTTGGCCCGATTCTCGGCCCCACCCTCGGCGGTTACCTGACCGAAGTGCTGAACTGGCGCTGGGTCTTCTTTATCAACCTGCCTTTCGGGATTCTTTCGCTGCTGGGCATCCTGTTCTTTGTGCCGGAGACGGAGCAGGTCAAACGCCGCTTCGATGTTTTCGGCTTCGCCCTGCTCGGGCTTTCAATCGGCGCGTTGCAGCTGATGCTGGACCGCGGCCAGAGCCTCGACTGGTTCTCATCCGGCGAAGTTATGCTGGAAGCCACGGTCGCCGCCTGTGCCCTGATGATGTTCCTCGTCCACATGTTCACTTATCGGGAACCGTTCGTGGAACCCGGGCTTTTCAAAGACCGCAACCTGGCCATCGGCCTGATCTTCATCTTCATGATCGGGGTGATCCTGCTGGCCACGCTGGCTTTGCTGCCACCGTTCCTGCAGAACCTGATGGACTATCCGGTGATCACCACCGGGTTGGTCTTGGCCCCACGCGGGCTGGGCAGCATGTTCTCGATGATGCTGGTGGGCCGGCTGGTGAATAAAGTGGACATCCGCCTGCTGATCCTGACCGGCCTGATCCTGATGACCGCCAGCCTCTTCGAGATGGCCAATTTCAATACCGAAGTGTCGTCCTTGCGGGTGGCGCTGACGGGTGTGGTCCAGGGCATGGGGCTGGGCATGGTGTTCGTGCCGCTGAGCACCATCAGTTTTGCCACCCTGGCCTCGCGCTACCGCACCGAAGCCACCGCCATGTTCAGCCTGATGCGCAACATCGGCAGCTCCATCGGCATCTCGGTGATGGTGACGCTGGTGGCCCGAAACACCCAGATCAATCACGCCAGCCTGGGGGAATACCTCAACCCGTTCCGGCCGGCGTTCCAGGCGATGACCCTGCCCGGTGGCATCGATCCGTCCAGCACCACGGGCCTGGCCTACCTCAACAGCATGGCGACCCAACAGGCGGCCGCCATCGGCTACCTCAACGACTTCCGCCTGATGGCCTGGGTGGCTTTGGCGTCCATCCCGCTGTTGCTGCTATTCCGTTCTCCCAAAAAAGCGAAACCAGCGGACTGATTCGCCGGTCCGGCGCATAAAGGTGAACCGGAACGGCCCACAACTCTTATACTTCCCCGACAAGATCAATGAACGGGACGCCCATGACCTCGGATCGCCGCAAGGCCCTGAAACTCGCCACCGACTTCATCATGCCCTACCGCAAGGCGCTGGCCGGTGCCTTTGCCGCACTGGTGTTCACCGCGGGCATCACGCTGTCGCTGGGCCAGGGCATCCGGCTGCTGGTGGACCAGGGATTCGTCACCGGCTCACCGGAACTGCTCAACCGCTCCGTCCTGTTGTTCTTCATACTCATCGGCTGTCTGGCGGTCGGCACGTTCGTGCGTTTCTATCTGGTCTCCTGGATCGGCGAGCGGGTGGTTGCGGATATCCGGAAGCAGGTATTTAACCACCTGATCGATCTGCACCCCGGCTTTTTCGAAACCAATCGCGGCCTGGAGATTCAGTCCCGCCTGACCACCGACACCACCGTACTGCAATCGGTCATCGGCTCCACCATATCCATGGCCCTGCGCAACTTCTTCATGATGATTGGCGGGATCATCCTGTTGTTCGTCACCAACGTGAAGCTGACCAGCATCGTGATGCTGGCGGTGCCGCTCGTGGTGGCCCCGATCCTGATTTTCGGCCGGCGCGTGCGGCGCCTGTCTCGCCAGAGCCAGGACCGGGTGGCGGATGTGGGCAGCTACGTGGGTGAGATCCTGGGGCAGATCAAGATCGTGCAGGCCTACAACCACCAGCCCCAGGATCAGGACCGCTTCAGTGAGGTGGTGGAGAACGCTTTCGCCGTGGCCCGCCAGCGCATCCGTCAGCGGGCGTGGCTGATTGCCATCGTGATCCTGCTGATTCTCGGCGCGGTGGGCATCATGCTCTGGGTCGGCGGGCAGGACGTGATTGCCGGCGAGATCACCGGCGGCGAACTGGCCGCGTTCGTGTTCTACAGTCTGATCGTGGGCTCATCCGTGGGTTCGCTGAGCGAAGTCATCGGCGAATTGCAGCGGGCCGCCGGTGCCGCCGCGCGGATCGTGGAACTGCTGCAGACCGGCAGTGAGATCACGCCGCCGGAACATCCCCGCTCGCTACCCGTCCCGGTGCGGGGTGAGATCGCATTCGAGGCCCTGCGTTTTGCCTATCCCGGACGCCCCAACGTGGACGTGATCGACGGCATCGACCTGACCGTCACCGCCGGTGAAACACTGGCCCTGGTGGGCCCGTCCGGCGCCGGCAAGTCGACGTTGTTCGATCTGCTCCTGCGTTTCTTCGATCCCCGCAGCGGCGGCATCCGCATCGACGGCGTGGACATCCGGGAACTGGACCCGGCGGAGTTGCGCCGCTGCTTTGCCCTGGTCTCCCAGACGCCGGCGCTTTTCTTCGGCAGCATCGCCGACAACATCCGCTACGGTCGGCCCGAAGCCTCCCAGGCCGACATCGAAGCCGCTGCCCGCATCGCCCACGCCCACGAGTTCATCACCGATCTGCCCGACGGCTACGACACTCGACTGGGCGATGCCGGCCTGGGCCTGTCCGGCGGTCAGCGCCAGCGCATTGCCATCGCCCGGGCGCTGATCATGGACGCGCCCATCCTGCTGCTGGACGAAGCCACCAGCGCCCTGGATGCCCAGAGCGAGCACCTGATCCAGCAGGCCCTGCCGGAGCTGATGGCCGGCCGCACGACGCTGGTGATTGCCCACCGTCTGGCCACGGTCAAGCACGCCGACCGCATTGCGGTGCTGGATCACGGCCGGCTGCATGGCGTTGGCTCGCACCAGGAACTGATCCACAGCGACCCGCTGTACGCCCGTCTGGCCGAACTGCAATTCCGGGAACCGGAAAACGCATCATCGGCCTGATGGCCAGCTATGCTAACCTTGCGCCCACCCATTTTTGACAGGACGACGTTCGCACCATGGCCGGTTCCAGCAAGAAAGTGATTTTCGCCGCCCTCGGGGGCAACCTGCTCATCGCCATCACCAAGTTCGTGGCCGCTGTGGTCACCGGCAGTTCGGCCATGTTCTCCGAAGGCGTCCACTCGCTCGTGGATACCGGCAACCAGATCCTGTTGCTCTACGGCCTCAAGCGTTCCGCCCGGCCCGCCGACGAGAAGTTTCCGTTTGGTCACGGCAAGGAGGTGTACTTCTGGAGCTTCGTGGTCGCCATCCTGATCTTCGCGGTGGGTTCGGGCATTTCGATCTACGAAGGCGTTCATCGCATCCTCGATCCCTCTCCCATCGAAAACCCCATCGTCAACTACATCGTGCTGGGCCTGGGCATCCTGTTCGAAGGCGCCGCCTGGTATTTTGCACTGACCGAATTCTCCCGCTCCAAAGGCAAATGGGGTTACATCGAGGCGGTCCAGCGGGGCAAGGATCCGACCAACTTTGTGGTGCTGTTCGAGGACTCGGCGGCCATCGTTGGCCTGGTGGTTGCCATAGTCGGCATCTACCTGGCGGACAACACCGGCCTGCTGTGGATGGACGGCGTCGCCTCGGTGATCATCGGCCTGATCCTGGGCGGCACGGCCATCTGGCTGGCCTATGAAACCAAGGGTCTGCTGATCGGTGAATCCGCCAACCAGACGGTGATCGCCGGCATCCGCAAGCTGGCCGTCGACATGCCGGAGATCGACAAGGTGAACGAACTGCTGACCATGCACATGGGCCCGGACTTTGTGCTGGTTAACCTGAGCGTCAAGTTCCGGCCCCAGCAATCCGTTGCGGATCTGGAAGCCGTCATCGCCGACCTCGACCACCGCATCAAGGAAGCCTATCCCCAGGCCAAACGGATCTTCGTGGAAGCGGAGGCCCTGCAGGCCCATACCCAGGCCTCGGCCGCGCCGAACCGCTGAGCATGAACCCACCGGCATCATTCGCCTCGGTCATGAGCTTCCAGGACTGGCGTCAGCGCCTGGGCGCCGGCTTGGCCTTATGGGCGATGGTGCTGATTTTTGCCGCACCGCTGTGGTCGAAATCCATGGCGCTGATGCACCACGACGGCATGAGCCCGGACAGGGCCGGTCACGCGGACCATCACGCCATGGCCGACATGCCGATGGCACCTCATGCCATGGACGGGCCGATCACCTTCGATCACCCGGAGTGCGGCTATTGTGTGCTGCTGGCGCACGTCACGCCGATGTCGCCCCCGCCGCTGACCATTGCCGCACCGGTTCGCTGGTCCCTGACGGCCGATCGCTGGCCGGTGCGCACCGTCGCCACCCGGCAACTCCGTTACGCCCTTGCCGAAGTGCGCGCGCCACCCACCTTCACCGGATAACCCGCCCCTTTTACAGGCCCATGCAACCGCTGCCGGACGGCGGCACAGCCTTCCTGTGTCCGTGACCGGCGTGGTGGCCTGGTGCTGTTCGCTGATTCACGTTATCAGGTGACCCATGACTCAAACCCATGCCCCGGAAACCCGGGCCCCCTCTGACGGCCACAAGACCGCCAGCTGGTTCTATCCCTTACTGCGACGGCTGCATTTCTATATCGGCCTGCTGGTCGGACCGTTTATCTTTATCGCCGCCTTTTCCGGCGGGCTTTACGTGATTTCGCCGCAGATCGAGAACATAGTCTACGCCAACGCGCTCACCGGAGACGCGAGCGGAGCGCCCCACTCCCTGGCCGACCAGATCAAAGCCGCCCGAAAGGCCGTCCCTGACCTGCACCTGGCAGCCGTGCGTCCCGCGCCGGCGCCCGGTCAGACAACGCGGGTGATGTTCGATGATCCCAGCCTCAATCGGTATGAAAACCGCGCGATCTTCGTCGATCCGGTTTCGCTGGCCGTCAAAGGCGATCTCACGGTCTACGGCACCAGCGGTGCGCTGCCGTTCCGGATACAGCTCGATTACCTGCACCGCAATCTGTTGCTGGGCGAGCCGGGACGGATCTACAGTGAGCTGGCCGCCTCCTGGCTGTGGATCGCCGGGCTCGGCGGGCTGACGCTGTGGTCTATCGGACGACGCAAACGTCGGCAGTCCGCGGCGCTGCGCGCCACCGACCAGACCGAGAGCGGCCGACGCCGCCATCACCACGCCACTTTGGGCCTGATCCTTTTGATCGGCTTTCTGTTCCTGTCGGTGACCGGGCTGACCTGGTCGAAATGGGCTGGTGGCCGTATCGCCGAATTGCGGGCCGCATTGGATTGGGGCACGCCCAGCGTTAACACCCAGCTGTCCGAGGGAAGCCAGGCCCTACCTGCGGTGCCCGATGCCCTGTTTGACCCGGTCCTGGAGGCCGCCCGGGAAGCCGGCATCGACGCCGGAAAGCTGGAAATTCGTCCAGGAAGCGGTCCCGATCGTGCCTGGAAAGTTCAGGAAATCGACCGAAGCTGGCCCACCCAGGTGGATTCCGTCGCAGTAGACCCGCACACCTTCCGGGTGACCGACCAGGCGAACTTCGCGGACTTTCCCATGGCGGCCAAACTGACCCGCTGGGGCATCGACGCCCATATGGGCACGCTGTTCGGTCTCGCCAACCAACTGGTTATGCTGGCCCTGGCGCTGGGCCTGTGTACGCTGATCGCCTGGGGCTACCGGATGTGGTGGGTACGCCGGCCACTGCCAAGAGCCGCGTCAGCCGCCGGCGCCACCCGGCTCACCACCCACTGGCTGCGGGCGCCCGTTCCGGCCCGCCTGGCCATCGTGGCCATTGCGGCCGCTCTCGGTTGGGCCCTGCCGGTGATGGGCGTGAGCCTGGCCGCCTTCCTCATCCTGGATGTGTTGCTGGTGACTCACTACAACCGTCGGGCTCTGGCGACGGCGTCTTGAATACTCGTATCTGGAGGCTTCCAGGCCTCCGGATACACGCCCTGATTTCAATCAGTTGAATCCCGTCCGCGCCAACATCCTGCACCACCGGAAAACATCCAGATCAAAAAACACCCTTGCGTGCCCAAAAATCATGCAATAGACTTCGCAAATGTTACCGGTAACATTTACCGACAAAACAAGAAGCCCAGGAGTAAAACACTATGTCCCCGCTCAAGCTCGTGGCCGGTGTCTTCGCCGCCACTTTCGCCCTGAACACCTTTGCCGCCGACTTCAACTTCAAGTTCCAGTCGTCTGACCCCACCGGCGTCAAGAACTACAAGATCCAGCAGGAATGGGCTGACCGTGTCGAGACCATGACCGATGGCCGCGTCCACATCGAACTGCTGCCGGTCGGCAGCGTCGTCAGCCACTCGGAAACCCTGAGCGCCATGAAGATGGGCGTGCTCGACGGGCACATTTCCGTCACCGGTTACTTCTCCGGCCAGGACCCCGCGTTCGGTCTGATCGGCAACACCGTGGGCGCCTGGTCCAGTCCGGATCAGCTGATCGACTACATCTACTACGGCGGCGGCTACGAGCTGATGAACGAGCTCTACAAGCCCTACGGCGTGAAGTTCGTTGGTGGTGCCGCGACCGGTCTGGAATCGTTCGTTTCCAAGAAGCCGCTGGATGGCGTGGATGACCTGAAAGGCCTGAAGATGCGCGCGCCGGAAGGCCTTGTGCAGTCCGTCTTCGCCGCCGCCGGCGCCGCGCCGGTCAACCTGCCAGGCTCGGAGGTCTATACCGCGCTGAGCAAGGGCGTGATCGACGCCGCCGACTACACCGTGTTCTCCACCAACCAGGAAGCGGGCCTGAACGACATCGCCCCGAACCCGGTCTACCCCGGTTTCCACTCTCTGCCGCTGCTGGAAATCGCCATGAACCTGAAGGAGTGGAACGAACTGCCGAAGGACATCCAGGCGATCATGACCGTGTCCGCCCGCGACTTCGCGCATGACATTAGCACCCAGCTGGCGATGGCCGACAAGAAGGCCGTCCAGAAGGCCCGCAAGGATCCGAACATCACGATCCACGACTGGTCTGCCGAAGAACGTCGCAAGTTCCGTAACATCGCCCGCGACCAGTGGAAGAAGTACGCGGAGCAGTCTCCCAACGCGGAAAAAGTCTACAAGTCGGTGACGAGCTACCTGGAATCCCAGGGCCTGCTCTAAGCCCGCTCCGAACCCCTTTCCACCTTCCTGAAATCTGACATCAACCGGCGCATCGGGCCCAAACCCATGCGCCGGTCAGGAGTCTCCCTATGTCTGATCACGCGCCCCAAGACGGCCAGACGGACCTGCTGCCGGATACCAACGACGAGGACGTCGGCGCCACCCGGCTCGACCGGGGCATCGTCTGGCTGGGCAAGAAGCTGAGCCTGGTCTTCGCCCTGATTGTGATTGTCTCCGCTTACGAGATCGCCCGTCGCTACATCTTCGACTCCCCCACCCTGTGGGTACACGAAACGGTGACCTTTGCCGGTGCGACGCTGTTTGTCCTCGGCGGTCTCTACGCCTTCGCCACCAACCGTCACGTGCGTGTGGTGCTGATCTACGATGCGGTTTCGCCGCGCGTGCGCCGCTGGCTGGATGTCCTGCACCAGCTGTTCGGTCTCGCCTTCTGCAGCATGATGGTTTACGGCAGCTGGTTCATGGCCAAGGACGCCGTCCGCGCGCCCTGGGGAGCCTGGCGTCTGGAAACCTCCGGCTCCGCCTGGAACCCGCCGTTCCCGGCCTTCCTGAAAGTCATCATCCTCGTCGCGATGTCGGTCCTGATGCTCCAGTTCATCCTGCACCTGATTCGCGACCTGCGCCGTGCCCTCAAAGGAGGTGATGCCTGATGTTTGAACTCGCTTCCCTCGGGATCGGCTACGGCAGCCTGCTGATGCTGGTGCTGCTGGTCCTGCTCCTGCTGACCGGCATGCAGCTGGCCTTTGCGACCGGTCTGGTCGCCCTGCTCTTCGCGCTCGGCTGGTTCGGCGTGGATGCGCTGCCCATCGTGAGCAGCCGGCTCTACAGCTTTATCGGCAGCTACGTCTTCCTGGCCGTGCCCATGTTCGTGTTGATGGCCTCGTTACTGGATCACTCGGGGATCGCCAAGGACCTGTTCGACGCCATGGCCCGCATCGGCCGCAAGCTGCGCGGCGGTGTCGCTATCCAGACCCTGATCGTGGCCATCATCCTGGCGTCCATGTCCGGCGTCATCGGCGGTGAAACCGTGCTGCTGGGCATCCTGGCCCTGCCGCAGATGCTGCGCCTGGGTTACGACCGGCGCCTGGCCATCGGCACCACCTGTGCCGGCGGAGCGCTGGGCACCATGCTGCCGCCGAGCATCGTCCTGATCATCTACGGCCTGACCGCCAACGTCTCCATCGGCGAACTGTTCAAGGGCGCCTTCCTGCCGGCCCTGATCCTGGCGCTGTTCTATGTGGCCTATGTCCTGGTCCGCGTCTGGCTGAAGCCGGAAATCGCGCCCCTGCCTTCCGATACGGATGAGCCGGAAACCCCGGCGCCGAACTTCTTCAAGGCGCTGTTCTTCCCGATCCTGTCTGTGGTCGTGGTGCTGGGCAGCATCTACGGCGGCGTGGCGTCGGTGACCGAAGCGTCGGCCCTGGGTGTGCTGGGCATCGCCATCTCCACCGCCATCCGTGGCGAGCTGAACCTGGCCATGATCCGAAAGTCCACCATCAGCACCCTGCGGGTGTGCGGCATGATCATCTGGATCGGCATTGGCGCCACCGCGCTGGTGGGGGTCTACAACCTGATGGGCGGCATCGACTTCGTCCGCGACATGGTCTTCACCGTCAGCGGCGGCAACGGCCTGCTGACCATCCTGTTCATGATGCTGATCCTGCTGGTGCTGGGCATGTTCCTGGACTGGGTGGGTGTGGCCCTGCTGACCATGCCGATCTTCGTGCCGATCGTGAACGAGCTGGGCTACAGCCCGATCTGGTTCGGCGTGGTGTTCTGCATGAACATGCAGGTGTCGTTCCTGTCACCGCCGTTCGGCCCGGCCGCCTTCTACCTGAAGACCGTGACTCCGCCGGACATTTCCCTGGGCGAGATCTTCCGCTCCCTGGTGCCCTTCATCGTGCTGCAGATCCTGGCACTGGGCCTGGTGATCGCATTCCCGCAACTGGCGTTATGGTGGCAGTGATATGAAACATCCCAAGATCGTCGTCATGGGCGTCTCGGGCAGTGGCAAGAGCCTGGTTGGTCAGCGGCTGGGCGAGCAACTGGGGGTGCCGTTCTTCGATGCGGACGATTACCACAGTCGCGCCAACGTGGAGAAAATGGCTAACGGCATCCCGCTGACGGATGCCGACCGGGAGGGCTGGCTGGCCGACCTGGCGGACCTGATTCGCCAGCAGGACGGCCTGGTGCTGGCCTGCTCCGCGCTGAAGCAGGTCTACCGGGACCAGCTGCGCACCGGCGATCCAGAGCTGCAGTTCGTCTACCTGAAAGGCTCATTCGACACCATCTGGTCGCGCCACGCCCAGCGCAGGGACCACTACTTCAATGGGCAGTCGATGCTGGAGAGCCAGTTCCAGTCCCTGGAAGAACCGGGGCCGGAGGAGGCGATCATCGTCGATATTGCACAGACACCGGAGCAGGTCCTGCAACAGTGTCTGACCCGCCTGGAAGCCAGCACCTGAGGGATTCGAAAGCGGGCGGTTGATCCCGCCCGGGGACTCCGGCAGCAGGGATGCTGCCGGTGAGCGTACAGGGATGTATGTACAGCGCGCCCCGGGCGGGATCAACCGACCGCTTTCAGCCCCCGAGTCATGACGTATCATAGGCGCCGCTTTAGAGAGGACCGAACAACAACCATGGCCAAGAAACGACGCCCCACATTGCAGGACATCGCCGACCGGGTCGGTGCCACGAAGATGACCGTCAGCCGCTGTCTGCGCGGTGCCGACAACGTGTCGGAGAAAATGCGCGAGCGGATCTTCGCCGTGGCGGAGGAGATCGGCTATATCCCCAACCGGGCGCCGGACATCCTGTCCAAGGCCACCAGCCGCGCCATCGGCGTGCTGCTGCCGTCATTGACCAACCAGGTCTTCGCCGACGTAGTGAAAGGCATCGAAAGCGTCACCGAACCCGCCGGCTACCACCTGATGATGGCCCACTACGGCTACAGCCCGGAGGTGGAGGAACGCAGCCTGTCCGCCCTGCTGTCCTACAACGTCGACGCCCTGATCCTGTCGGAAAGCCAGCACACCCAGCGCAGCCGGCGCATGCTGGAAACCGCCGGCGTGCCCACCATCGAACTGATGGACACGCACCTGCCGCCGTTCGAGCAGGCGGTCGGGTTCGACAACGTGCAGGCCTCCTACGACATGGTCAGCGAGATGATTCGTCGTGGGCGCAAGCACGTGGTCTATCTCGGCGTGCGGCTGGATACGCGGACCATCCAGCGTCAGGACGGCTACATGCGCGCCATGGAAGAACACGGTCTGGAGCCGATCATCCTGCGCTTCGAACAGCGGTCGTCCTATTCCGTCGGCGCCACGCTGATGGCCCGCATCCTGGAAGAGCACCCGGAAGCCGACGGCATCTTCTGCACCAACGACGACGTGGCCATCGGGGCCTTCTTCGAGTGCCAGCGCCGCGACATTCCCGTGCCGGAGAAAATGGCCATTGTCGGTTTCCACGGCCATGACGTGGGTCAGGTGATGACGCCCCGGCTGGCCAGTGTCGTCACGCCCCGGGAAGCCATCGGTCGCCGGGCGGCGGAAGTGTTGCTGGAACGACTCCAGGGCGCCGACGTCAGCCAGCGCGTGATCGACCTGGGTTACCGGATCGAGACCGGCGGCACGCTCTGACACGGGCCTCCAGAACACCGCACAACCACAACAATTGTTGTGAATTGACGGCCTGCTTGCGATGATCAGGGCACTTTGCCGCCGAGGATGTCCGCAGCACCATGGATAAATTTGAAGTCAAACTCGACCAGGCCGCCCGGGCCGCCTGGCTCTCCTATGTGGGTGGACGCACCCAGGACGAAATCGCTGCGCAGCTGGGCGTCTCCCGCCCCGGCGTCCAGCGCCTGCTGGCCCTGGCCCGTCAGGAAGGGCTGATCAAGGTTCACATCGATCACCCCATTTCCAACTGCATGACGCTGGGTCAGGCGCTGCGCGACCAGTTCGACCTGGAGTTCTGCGACGTGGTGCCGGTCGACCCGGACGCCGAACACAACAGCGCCCATTACGTGGCCGTGGCTGGCTGCGATCGCCTGACCCGCTATCTGGAACGCACCGATCCGCTGACCCTGTCCCTCGGCTCCGGCCGGACCGTGCGCGCTACGGTGGAAGCGGTCAGCCGCATGGACCGGCCCCAACACCGTTTCGTGTCCCTGGTGGGCAACGTCGCCCGGGACGGCTCTTCCAACCGCTATGACGGCGTCACCGCCCTGGCGGACAAGACCGCCAGCGGCCGCTTCCTGCTGCCCGCCCCGGTGGTGGCCGGTTCCGTCGAGGAACGCGAGGCCCTGCTGAACCAGCGCCTGTTCCGGGCCATCGCCAGCGTCGCCGCCGATGCGGAAGTCGGCTTTATCGGCGTGGGGCCGATCAACCGCCAGGCCACCCTGTTCCAGGACGACTTCATCAACGAATCGGAACTCGACGAACTGCTGAACTGCCGCGCGGTGGGTGAACTTCTCGGCTGGCCGCTGGATGCTCAGGGCCGCATCATCGACTGCTCCGTCACCCGGCGGGTTACCAGCCCGGCGCTGGAAAGTCTGGCACCCCAGCGCCTGGTGGCGCTGGCCGGCGGTACCGACAAGGGCCCGGCTATTCTCTCCGCCCTGCGCGGTGGCTGGCTGAAGGGGCTGATTACGGACGAGGCGGCGGCCCGCTACGTGCTCGACAACGCGGTCCGGCGCTGATCCGGACCGCCCTGACCGGCGCAAAATTTTTTGCCCTTGACTGATCAATTGTTCGGGCGTAGATTCAATTGATCAAAACAACCAAGCAGTCCGGCTTAATAAAACAACACCAAGACCTCCCACAACAGGAGCAAGCCATGAAGCTCTCTTATGCACTGCCCCTCGCGGGCATGATGGCCGTCAGCAGTTTTGCGGCCCATGCCGAAACCGTCACCGTGGCCACGGTCAACAACAACGACATGGTCATCATGCAGCGCCTCTCCGACGCCTTCGAAAAATCCCATCCGGACATCAATCTGGAATGGGTCGTCCTGGAGGAGAACGTACTGCGCCAGCGCCTCACGACCGACATTGCCACCCATGGCGGCCAGTTCGACGTCATGACCATCGGCACCTATGAAGCCCCCATCTGGGCTGAGCGCGGCTGGCTGACACCGCTCACCGACCTGCCGGCAGATTACAAGCCGGACGACCTGCTCAAACCGGTCATCGACGGCCTGAGCTACGAGGACAAGCCCTACGCGCTGCCCTTCTATGCCGAAAGCTCGATGATGTATTACCGCAAGGACCTGTTCGACAAAGCCGGCATCGAGATGACCGAGCAGCCCACCTGGGACGAGGTCCACGACTGGGCGGCCAAGCTCAACGACCCGGACCACGATGTGGCCGGTATCTGCCTGCGCGGCAAGCCGGGCTGGGGCGAGAACATGGCCTTCGTAACCACCCTGGTGAACACCTACGGCGGCCGCTGGTTCGACATGGACTGGAAACCGGAAATCGATTCCAAGGCGTGGCATGAAGCCATCAACTTCTACGTCGACCTGCTGAAAAACTACGGCCCGGCCGGCGCCAGCTCCAACGGCTTCAACGAGAATCTGGCACTGTTCTCACGCGGCAACTGCGCGATGTGGGTCGACGCCACCTCCGCCGCCGGCAAGCTCTACAACCCGAAAGAGTCCAAGGTCGCTGACAAGCTGGGCTTCGCCCCCGCACCGGTCGCGGCGACGCCGAAAGGTTCCCATTGGCTGTGGTCCTGGGCCCTGGCCATTCCGTCTTCATCGGATGCCAAGGATGCGGCGCGTGAGTTCATCACCTGGGCCACCTCGCAGGACTACATCAAGATGGTCGGTGAGAAGGAAGGCTGGACCAGCGTGCCGCCGGGCACCCGCGAGTCCACCTACGCCAACGAGAAGTACCAGGAAGCCGCGCCTTTCGCCGACTTCGTGCTCGACGCGATTCGCGAGGCCGATCCCACCGATGCGACCCTCAAGCCGGTGCCTTACACCGGGGTCCAGATCGTGGGCATTCCTGAGTTCCAGGCCATCGGTACCCAGGTGGGTCAGATGATCGCCGCCGCCCTGACCGGTGAAATGTCGGTCGACCAGGCCCTGAGCAGCGCCCAGCGCGCCACCCAGCGCACCATGGAGCGCGCGGGCTACATCAAGTAATCGGGTCTTCGACGGGACGGCTGCGGCCGTCCCGGCACCCCACCCAACCCCGGATACGACCATGAACAAACCCCGAGCTGCCGGGCGCACCGTCGGCGGACTTCGTCCCCTGGCGCTGCAGGCCCCCGCTGTCACCCTGTTGTTCCTGTGGATGATCGTGCCGCTGGCGATGACCGTCTGGTTCTCGCTGCAGCGCTACAATCTGCTGATGCCCACCATGACCGGGTTTGCCGGTCTGGAGAACTACGAATACCTGTTTACCGACCCGGCCCTGTGGAAGTCGATGCTCAACACCCTGTTGCTGGTGGGTTGGGTGCTCGTCATCACCGTCGTCGGCGGCACCCTGCTGGCCGTGCTGTTCCAGCAGGAGTTCTTCGGTCGCGGCATCGCCCGGGTGCTGGTGATCTCCCCGTTCTTCGTCATGCCGACGGTCAGTGCGCTGGTCTGGAAGAACCTGATGATGCATCCGGCCAACGGCATCTTCGCCTGGATCGCCGAACTGTTCGGTGCCCAGCCGGTGGACTGGTTCTCATCGCTGCCGCTGACCTCCATCGTCATGATCGTCGCCTGGCAGTGGCTGCCGTTTGCGCTGCTGATCCTGCTCACCGCCATCCAGTCACTGGATGAGGACCAGGTGGAGGCCGCCCGCATGGACGGCGCCGGGCCCATTTCGATTTTCTTTTTCATCACCCTGCCTCACCTGCGGCGGGCGATCAGCGTGGTGATCATGATCGAGATGATCTTCCTGCTGACCGTGTTCGCGGAGATCTTCGTCACCACCTCGGGCGGACCGGGCCTGGCCACCACCAACCTGGCCTACCTGATCTACATCCGCGCCCTGCTCGACTTCGATGTGGGCATGGCATCCGCCGGCGGCGTCGTCGCCATCATCCTGGCCAACATTGTCGCGATCTTCCTGGTGCGGCTCGTGGCCAAGAACCTGGAAGACTGAGGCGGAGGCTCCCATGAATCCATCAACGCTCAAGCGCTTTGCCATCGGCCTGCTGGCCTGGGTGATCGCGTTTATCATTTTCTTCCCGATCTTCTGGATGGTGCTGACCGGCTTCAAGACCGAGGTCGAGGCCGTGTCCGACCCCAGCCTGATCTTCACGCCGACCCTGGACAGCTACGCCGAAGTCCAGCAGCGGGCGGACTACTTCAAGTTTGCCTGGAACAGCGTGATTGTCTCGTTCGGTTCCACCCTCCTGGCGCTGATCATCGCCATTCCGTCGGCCTATTCCATGGCGTTCCTGCCCACCAAGCGCACCAAGGGCACGCTGCTGTGGATGCTGTCCACCAAGATGCTGCCGCCGGTGGGCGTGCTGGTGCCGATCTACCTGCTGTTCCGGGACACCGGGCTGCTGGATACCTGCACCGGGCTGGTCATCGTCTACACCCTGATGAACCTGCCGATCGTGGTGTGGATGCTCTACACCTTCTTCAAGGACCTGCCCAAGGACATTCTGGAAGCCGGCCGTATGGACGGCGCCAGCACCTTGCAGGAGGTGCTCTACCTGCTGATGCCGCTGACCCTGCCGGGGATCGCCTCCACCGGTCTGTTGTCGGTCATCCTGAGCTGGAACGAGGCCTTCTGGAGCCTCAACCTGACCACCTCGCAGGCCGCGCCGCTGACGGCGTACATCGCCTCTTTCTCCAGTCCCGAGGGACTGTTCTGGGCGAAACTGTCCGCCGCTTCCACGATGGCCATCGCGCCCATCCTGGTCTTTGGCTGGCTCACCCAGAAACAGATGGTCCGGGGCCTGACCTTCGGCGCCGTCAAGTAGCCGTCTTCACATAGAAAGGTTTCAACATGGCAACGCTTCAACTGAAAAACGTCATCAAGGAATTCGGCGACACCCACGTGATCAAGGGCGTGGACCTGGAAGTGAAGGACCGGGAGTTCGTCGTCTTCGTTGGCCCATCGGGCTGCGGTAAATCCACGCTCCTGCGCATGATCGCCGGCCTGGAAAGCGCGACCGACGGCGATATCGTCATTGATGGCAAACGCATGAACGACATCGGCCCGGCCGAACGGGGACTGGCGATGGTGTTCCAGAGCTACGCGCTCTACCCCCACATGACAGTCGAGGACAACATGGGCTTCAGCCTGCGCCTGGCGGGTGTGTCCAAGTCCGAGCGCAAGGACAAGGTGCTCGATGCCGCTCGCATCCTGCAGCTGGAAAACCTGCTGGACCGCAAGCCCAAGGCCCTGTCCGGCGGGCAGCGCCAGCGGGTGGCCATCGGCCGCGCCATCGTGCGCAACCCCAGCATCTTCCTGTTCGACGAGCCTCTGTCGAACCTCGACGCCGCGCTGCGGGTGCAGATGCGGGTGGAACTGGCCCGACTGCACGAAGAACTCGACGCCACCATGATCTACGTGACCCACGACCAGATCGAAGCCATGACCATGGCCGACAAGATCGTGGTGCTGCAGGGCGGCGAGGTGGAACAGGTGGGCTCACCCATGGAGCTCTACCACCATCCGCGCAACCGGTTCGTGGCCGGGTTCATCGGTTCCCCCACGATGAACTTCCTGCCGGTGGACTTCCAGGACGCCAACGCCGACGGTGTGCAGGTCACCCTGCCCGGCGGCCAGGGTTGCCGGGTCCCGGTCAACGGCGAAGAGCTGGCCGCGGGCGCCTCGCTGGAACTGGGCATCCGCCCGGAGCACCTGAACCTGGACGACAACGGCCCGATGAGCGGCAAGATCCAGGTGATCGAACGCCTGGGCGGCGCGACCTCCCTCTACGTGCAAATGGACCACGGCATGATCACCGTGGTCGCCGACGGCGACATCGAGCATAAGGTGGGCGACACCATCCGCTTCGGCTTCGAGCCCTTCCGCGGCCACCTGTTCCGCGAGGACGGCCTGGCCCTGGAGAGCCTGCAACGCCACCCGCTCACCGCCATTAACCGCCAGGCCAACCGGGCCCCGGCGGATTCCGGCGACGATCAGTGAGGGCACCCATGGAGACGCTGATTTTCGATTGCGACGGCGTGCTGGTGGACAGCGAAGTCATCGCCGAAGCCACGCTGGTGGAACAGTTGCGCGATTGGCTGCCGGACCTGCAGACAGACACGGTACTGCACCATGCCCTGGGCATGACCACCGAGAACATCCTGCTGCACCTGGAAGCCCTCAGCAGCCACACGCTGCCGGCGGACGCCCTGCCGCGCATCGACGAGGCCATCGAGGCCCGGCTGGCGAAAGCACTGCAGCCTATCGACGGCGTCGCCGAAACACTGGACCGGCTTGAGCTGCCCCTGGCGATCGTCTCCAACTCCAGCCGTTTCCGGGTGTGCAACTCCCTGGCCACGACCGGCCTCGATGCCCAGCTGGGCACGGTTCCGCTGTTCACCGCTGAACAGGTCGCCCTGCCCAAACCGGATCCCGGCGTTTACCTGCTGGCCACGCGGGAGCTGGGCTGCTCCCCGAAGGACTGTCTGGTGGTGGAAGACAGCGTCTCAGGCGTGACTGCGGCCAAAGCCGCGGGCATGACCGTCATCGGCTTTACCGGCGCCAGTCACATCCCGCCGGACCACGCCGAACACCTGAAAGACGCCGGCGCCTGGCGCATCCTGCGCCACATGACCGGACTGGAGACCCTGATCGATGAATGGCGCCAACACCGCAGCGCAGGCTGACGCAAAGGAGATCCACTGTGAAATTACAGGATAAAGTAGCCGTGATCACCGGTGGCGCCCGAGGTATTGGCCGGGCCATTGCCGAACGCTACCTGGTCGAAGGCGCCCGGGTGGTCGTGGCCGACATCGACCGGGCCGCCATCCACACTTCGGTGGACGAGATCCGCAGTACGCTGACCGACCCGGACCGGCTCATGGGTGACTCGCTGAACGTGTGCGACCGAGCCTCCATCGACGCCCTGATCCGAACGGTCACCGACCGCTGGGGCGGCATCGACATCCTGGTCAACAACGCCGCGGTCTTTGATATGGCACCGGTCCTGGACGTCACCGAAGAGAGCTACGACCGCCAGTTCAACGTCAATGTGAAGGGGATGTTCTTCACCCTGCAGGCGGTGGCCCAATCGATGGTGGATCGCGGGCGCGGTGGCAAGATCATCAACATGTCGAGTCAGGCCGGCCGGCGCGGTGAAGCGCTGGTCAGCACCTACTGCGCGTCCAAGGCCGCCGTTATCAGCCTCACACAATCCTGTGGCCTGGACCTGATCAAATACGGTATTAACGTGAATGGTATCGCGCCCGGTGTGGTCGACACCCCCATGTGGGAGGAGGTCGACGCCCTGTTCGCGCGGTACGAGAACCGCCCGCTCGGCGAGAAGAAGCGCCTGGTGGGCGAAGCGGTGCCTTATGGCCGGATGGGCCGCCCGGAGGATCATGCCGGGGCGGCGGTGTTCCTGGCCAGCGAGGACGCCGACTATGTGGTTGCACAAACATTGAATGTGGATGGTGGCAACTGGATGAGCTGACGGCGGCGGGCGGTCGGCCATCGAGTGGCTGCCGCCATCACGCTGTCGGAGAAGGAACCATGACACCCAGTATTCAAGACGTCACCGATCACATCCTGGCCGCCGCCGGGCAGCGCCAGCGGCTGATCGTTGCCCTCGCCGGGCCGCCGGCCGCCGGCAAGTCGACCCTGTCGGAACGCCTGGCCGAGTTGCTGAACCGCGAGGTGCCCGGCAGCACCGTGGTGGTCCCGATGGACGGTTACCACTACGACAACGCCGTGCTGGAACCGCGCGGACAGGTACCGATCAAGGGCGCACCGGAAACGTTCAATCCCGAGGGCCTGCTGTGGGATCTGCAGCGAATTCGCAACAACTCGGGCAACGTCGCGGTGCCGGTGTTCGACCGGCCGCTCGACCTGGCCCGCGCCGGAGGGCGGATCGTTACGCCGGCGCATCGCATCGTCATCGTCGAGGGCAACTACCTGCTGCTCGACCGGGATCCCTGGCGGGCGCTGCACGACCTGTTCGATCTCAAGTTGTTCCTGGAGGTGCCGGACGACTTGCTGGCCGCGCGCCTGCTCCGCCGCTGGCAGGACATGGGCCAGGACGCAGCCGGCGCCCGGGCCAAGACCTACGACAAAGACATGCTGAACAGTCGCCTGGTGAAACAGGCGTCCATTGAACCCGACATCCGCTGGGCCGCCGATCACGAGCGAATACCCACGTAACGGAAAACCAACCCTTGCTCCGACAGGAGGTAACGATGACCCGTCTCTCCCGCAAACAGCTCAGCCGTCTCGATACCCAGGTCGCCGTACCCGGGTATGACCGACAATCCGTTACGGCGGGCATCGTGCATTTCGGTGTGGGTGGCTTTCACCGCGCCCACCAGGCCATGTACCTGGACCAGCTCATGAATGATGGCAAGGCGCTGGACTGGGGCATCGTCGGTGTCGGCGTTATGCCCGGCGACCGGCGAATGCAGGAGGCCCTTGCCAGCCAGGACTATCTGTACACCCTGGTGGTCAAGCATGCGGACGGCCACTACGACGCGCGGGTCATCGGCAGCCTGGTGGATTACCTGTTCGCCCCGGACGACCCGGATGCGGTGATCGAGCGCATGGCCGATCCCGCCATCCGCATCGTGTCGCTGACGGTGACCGAAGGCGGCTACAACTTCCATCCGGTGACCGGCGAGTTCAACTTCTCCAACCTGGACGTGCAACAGGACCTGAGCAACCCCGAGCAACCGCGCACCACCTTCGGTCTGGTCACCGAAGCCCTGCGCCGGCGCCGCGAGCGGGGCATCACGCCCTTCACGGTCATGTCCTGCGACAACATCCAGGGCAACGGCGACGTGGCCCACCGCATGTTTACCGCCTATGCCCGGCGCCGGGATGCGGAACTGGCGGCGTGGATCGAGGCCAACGTGACCTTCCCCAACTCCATGGTGGACCGGATCACCCCCGTCACGACGGACGCGGACATCGCCGAACTGCAGTCCCGCTTTGACGTCGAGGACCGCTGGCCGGTGGTCTGCGAGCCGTTTACCCAGTGGGTGCTGGAGGATCGTTTCGTCGATGGACGCCCGCCAGTGGAGGACGCCGGCGTGCAGGTGGTCGAGGATGTGGAGCCCTACGAACTGATGAAGCTGCGCCTGCTCAATGCCAGCCACCAGGCGCTGTGTTATTTCGGTTACCTGAGCGGCTATCGCTACGCCCACGAGGTCTGCCAGGATCCGCTGTTTGTTGAATTTTTGCTGGCCTATATGGAAAACGAAGGCACGCCCACCCTGGCGCCGGTTCCCGGTGTCGATCTGGCCGACTACCGGCACACGCTGATCGAGCGCTTTGCCAACCCGGAAATCAAGGACACCCTGGCGCGGCTGTGTGCCGAGAGCTCGGACCGGATTCCCAAGTGGCTGTTGCCCGTCGTCCGCGAGCAGTTGGAGCGAGGTGGCGAGATCCACCGGGCCGCCGCCGTGGTGGCCAGCTGGGCACGCTATGCCGAAGGCACCGACGAGGACGGCCAGCCCATCGACGTGGTCGATCCGCTCAAGGACCAACTGATGGCCATCGCCGCTGAAAGCCGCGCCCACCCGACGGCGTTCATCGAGAACCGGGAACTGTTCGGCGACCTGAGCGACCAGCCCCGTTTCCGGGACGCCTTCCTGGCAGCACTCTACAGCCTGCGGTCATCCGGGGCTCGGGCCACGGTGGACGCGCTGGTGAAGGGGGTTTTGTGAAACACCGTCTATGCTTGAGGGTCTCACACCGTATCGACACAAGGAGAGTCTCATGTACGTAGGCGCAGACTGTGGCACCCAGAGCACCAAAGTGGTGGTGGTCGACCCGGAATACGGCCGCATTCTCGGCGAAGGCAGCCGCCCGCATGAGCTGATCGAAGGCGCCAACGGCCGTCGCGAGCAGGACCCGGAGGCCTGGATGACCGCCTTTATAGAGGCCCTGGGTGACGCGATCGCGCAGGCCGGCATCGACCCTAAGGCGATCCGCGCCATTGGCATTTCCGGCCAGCAGCACGGGCTGGTGGCCCTGGATCGGGACGGCCAGCCGGTGCACCCGGCCAAGCTCTGGTGCGATACCGAAACCGCCCGCCACAACAGCCAACTGGTGGAACAACTGGGTGGCGAGGACGGCTGCATCGAACGACTCGGGCTGGTACTGCAGACCGGCTATACCGCCTCCAAGCTCGCCTGGCTGCGGGAAATCCATCCGGAGGCCTACCAGCGGATCGACAGCATCCTGCTGCCTCACGACTATCTCAACTTCCGCCTGACCGGCGACAAGGTGGCGGAAGCCGGCGACGCGTCCGGCACCGGCTACTTCGATACCCGGACCCGGCAATGGCGCGAGGACGTGTTCAATCTCATCGCGCCGGAACTGGACCCCGCCCGTGTGCTGCCGCGGTTGATCGATTCCCGGGAACCGGCGGGTACCGTCACCCCCGAGATGGCGCAACGGTTGGGTCTGGCAGAAAACGTACTCGTTGCCAGCGGCGGTGGCGACAATATGATGGGCGCCATCGGCACCGGCAATATCCAGCCCGGCCTGGTGACCGTCAGCCTGGGCACGTCCGGGACCGTCTACGCCTATTCATCCGATCCGGTGGTCAGCGACAGCGCCATGGTAGCCAACTTCTGCGCCAGCAGCGACGGCTGGCTGCCACTGGCCTGCACCATGAATGTCACGTCCGCCACCACCCTGGTCCGCCAGCTGTTCGGGCTGGACCTGACGGCGTTCGGCGATCGCATGGCGCAGGCGCCCATCGGCGCCGAGGGTGTGACGGTACTGCCTTTCTTCAACGGCGAACGCGTCCCCATGCTGCCCCACGCCACCGCCAGCTTTATCGGCCTGGACAACCTGAACACCACCCAGGCCAACCTGTGCCGGGCGGTGGTGGAAGGCGCCACCTTCGGCCTGCGCTACGGCCTGGAGCATCTGGGCGACCTGGCCCAGGGCGCCAGCCAGATCCGGTTGATCGGCGGCGGCGCCCGTTCACCGGTGTGGCGCCAGATCGTCGCCGATGTCTTGGGCGCCGAGGTCATCTGCCCACGCATCAACGAGGCAGCGGCGCTGGGCGCGGCCATCCAGGCGGCCTGGTGCCATGGCCAGGCCGAAGGCAACGGTCCCACCCTGGCACAACTGTGCGACCAACTGGTCAGCCTGGACGACAGCACGCTGACCCGGCCCGAAACACAGAGCCGGACCGCCTACGAGACGGTCTACCGCCGCTATCGTACGGCCCTGGAAGAACGTTACGGCGTGACGGCCTGAGGCTTCCCGCCGCGGGTCGCGCGCCTCACTCATCATTCACAGGAGGAGGACCATGACTCAACTCGATGCCCTGAAACGCCATTCCCTGATCGTGGCCGATACCGGCGATCTGGAAGCGATTCGCCGGTACCAGCCCCACGACGCCACCACCAATCCGTCGCTGATCCTCAAGGCCTTCGGACTGGACAGCCAGCAACATCTGATCGACGCCACGCTGGCAAAGCTGAAGGCCGAGATCAGCGACCCGCAAGCGCGGGTCGAAAAAGCCGTGGACCGGCTGTCGGTCACCATCGGCACGGAAATCGCCGGCATGATTCCGGGACGGGTCTCCACTGAAGTGCCGGCGCGACTGTCGTTCGATACCGAGGCCAGCATCCGCAAGGCCCACGACCTGATTGCCAACTACGACCGGCACGGGATCGGCCCGGAGCGGGTGTTGATCAAGCTGGCGTCCACCTGGGAAGGGATCCGCGCCGCCGAACGCCTGGAGCGGGACGGCATCCAGTGCAACCTCACGCTGCTGTTTTCCGACGCCCAGGCCCAGGCCTGCTTCGACGCCGGCGTGTTCCTGGTGTCGCCATTCGTGGGCCGCGTCACCGACTGGTACAAGCAGCAGACCGGCCGGGACTACACGCCGGACACCGATCCCGGTGTGCGCTTTGTGCGTGGCGTATGCGAGCGGGTGGAAAACGGCGGCTTCGAAACCGTGGTGATGGGCGCCAGCTTCCGTAATACCGGGCAGGTGCTGGCACTGGCCGGCTGCAACCGACTGACCATCTCCCCGGCGCTGCTGGAGGAGCTGGCCGCCGGTGACGGCGAGGTGTCCCGGCAGATTCACGATGGCAAAAGCAGCGGCCAGCGCCCGGCTCTCATGACCGAGTCCGACTTCCGCTGGGGCCATAACGAAGACCCCATGGCAACGGACAAGCTGGCCGAAGGTATCCGGCGGTTTGCGGCGGATCAGGACGAGCTGGAACGGCAGATCGCCGAACACTTGGCGGGCTGATCAACCCGCCAGGGCGCGTTCAACCGCCTGTTCGGCATGGATCCGGGTGGTGTCGTAAAGTGGCACGCCGGTGTCCTCCGGCCCCACCAGCAGCGCGATTTCGGTGCAGCCGAGGATCACGGCCTCGGCGCCGGCCTCGTAGAGTCGCTGGATAATCGTCAGGAAGGCATCCCGGGAGTCGTCCCGGATGATGCCCTGGCACAGTTCCTCGAAGATCACCCGATGGATGACCGCCTGCTCGTCCGCGTTCGGCACCCGCACGTCGAGGTCGAACCGCTCGGCCATGCGGCCTTTGTAGAAATCCTGCTCCATGGTGTATCGGGTACCGATCAGGCCGACCCGGGCAATGCCGTCGTCCTGCAGGCGCTCGGCGGTGGCATCGGCGATGTGCAACAGCGGAATGGAGATCGCCGCTTCGATCTGCGGCGCCACCTTGTGCATGGTGTTGGTGCCGATCAGCAGGAAGTCGGCGCCCGCGGCTTCCACAGAACGAGCCGCCGCGGAAAGCAGGCGTGCGGTTTCGTCCCAATCGCCACTACGCTGGAGCGGCTCGATCTCGGAGAAATCAACACTGTGCAGGCAGATCTTCGCGGAATGCAGTCCGCCCAGCCGGGCCTTTATTCCTTCATTGAGCGCCCGGTAATAGCTGACCGTGGATTCCCAGCTCATACCGCCCAACAAACCTATGGTTTTCATACCACCTCCGCGCCAACACGCTTACAGATCATCCAGGACCGATTTCACCCATTCGAAGTCCAACTGCCGCATCGCCTGTTCCGCTTCGGCCATACTGGACGGCGACAACAGCTCCGCCAGGGCATCTCGATACTGCAGGAACAACGCCTGCGCCCTCAGGTTATTCTGTGCCAACAGCTCACGCAATTCCGCCAGCGCGGCGTCATCCAATTCAGGTTTGTCGTCGGCGGCGCTGTCGCCGTCATGCGCTTCCAGCCAGTCCTGCACGGCATCGAGCACCCGCTGATAACCCGCCGCCAGTGATGCCCACTGATCGCCAAGAAAATCGGCATCCGGCATCGACCGCAACGCCTGTTCCAGCTCATGTGCGTCGTCGGCGAACGCCCGGGCGCCGATGGTGCCCAGTGAACCACGCAGTGTGTGCAGGCGCCGAGCTGCTTCGGTGCCATCGCCTGCAGCCCACAAGTCATGGGCTTCGTCCATCGGCGCCATACCCCGCTCGACAATGCCGGCCACCACACCCATCAGCGATCGGCCCGCTTCCGGATGGGCCTGCACGAGGGCGTCCAGGCTGCTGAAGTCCACCCAGGGGGGCTCCGGCTGGATCGGCTCGCCGTCCGCTGTCAGCCGAACCGGGCGCTCGCTGCCGATGCCCAGATGCTCCGCGATGGTGGTGATCAGCTCCACCTCGTCCACCGGCTTACCAATAAAGCCGTTCATACCGGCCTGGCTGCATTCCGTCCGCTCACTGTCCAGAACGCCCGCCGACATGGCCAGCACCGGCAGTTTGGCCTTCAGCTCGCTGCGTATAAGACGGGTGGCTGCAATGCCGTCCATGATCGGCATCTGCACGTCCATCAGCACCAGGTCGTACGGGTGGTTCGGTTCTGCGATGGCGTCCACGGCAGCCTGGCCGTTGGGGGCTATCGACACCTTGGCACCGGCAAACTCCAGGAAACCGGCGGCCACGGTCTGGTTCAACGGGTTGTCCTCCACCAGGAGAATATGGGCTCCTGCCAGGCGGCCCGCCAGCTTGCTGTTTTCCGGCAGCGACGGCGACATTCCACCGTTCTTGGCGGCCATCAACTCGTTGAGCCGATCGTACAGCTGGGAGCTGGTAACCGGTTTGAGCAGAACCGCATCCACCAATTCAATGTCCGGTGAGGCCATGACGGTTTCCTGCTCAAATGCGCCCGCCAGCAGAATGACGGTCGCACTGTCATATCGCTTCAGGCGGCGAATCGAGCGCGCCAGTTCCATCCCGTTCAACCCGGGCATGTCGTAATCGATCAGGAACAGGTCGTAGGACACGGCCTGATCCAGCCGCTGCTCCAACAGGTGCGGGCGGGCCAGGCTGTCCACGCTCCATTTCCAGCCCTGCAACGTCTTGTGCAAGTAGTCCCGCGAGGTGTCGTTGTCGTCGACCAGCATTACCTGCATACGCCCCAGCCTGCGTATGCCTTCCTGATCAATCCCAAAACCGGCAATGCTCAGCGGCAGCGAAACGATAAACTCACTGCCCTTGCCCAGCTCGCTGTTGACGCGGATTTCGCCCCCCATCAGGTACACCAGCTTGTTGGATATGGTCAGCCCGAGGCCGGTACCGCCAAAGCGGCGGGTGGTCGATGAATCCGCCTGTGTGAAAGCACGGAACAGCTTCTGCAACTGGGATGGTGAGATGCCAATCCCGGTGTCACGCACGACGAACTCAAACACCCCGGCCTGGTCTTCGCGCTCGACCAGACGCACCAGCAGGGAAACTTCCCCGGCCTCGGTGAACTTGATGGCGTTGCTCAGCAGGTTGATCAGCACCTGGCGAATGCGCAACTCGTCGCCGATCAGTTCCCGGGGCACGTCCGGCTCGATGCCGATCGCCAGCTCGAGATGCTTGCCGGAAGCGTCCAGCGACATGATCGACGCCAGGCTGCTGGTCAGGTCATCCAGATTCAGGGCGTCGTGGGTCAGCTCCATCTTGCCCGCTTCGATCTTGGAGAAATCAAGGATGTCGTTGAGTATCGCCAACAGGGATCGTCCGGCTGCCTGCACCATGTCCACGTATCGCCGCTGGTCCGCGCTCAGCGGCGTGCGGGACAGGATCTGCGTCATGCCCAGCATGGCGTTCATGGGGGTTCGGATCTCGTGACTCATGTTGGCCACGAACTCGGTCTTGGCGCGACTGGCCGCTTCCGCCACCTGACGGGCCTCGTTCAGGCGCTTTTCCGCCAGCCGCTGCTCGGTGACGTCGCGAAGGATAATGCCGAAAAACGTTTCGCCACCGGACTCCCACTTCGAAAGGGACAGCTCCACCGGGAACGTCTCACCATCCCGGCGACGGCATTGCAACCGGATATCGTGCTCCGCCAGGCGGGCATTGGTGTAGGCCGCCAGGTTACTGATTTCCGACACCCGGTCCTGGCGCTCTTCGTGCGGCAACAGCATCAGCCAGCGCCGTCCCAGCACCTCTTTCGGGGTGTAGCCGAAGATCACCGTCGCAGCACGATTCCAGGACTGGATGCTGCCCTGCCCATCCACCATGAAGATGGCTTCGTTGGCGCTTTCCGCCAGCGTCGTAAAGCGGCCCTCAGACGCCCGCAGGGCATCGGTCATTTCACGGGCCAGCCGAATCGCCTTGGTCCGGGTCAGGGCCAGCGCCCGAATGAAGGAAAACAGCAAAAGACTGATCAGGATCCCCCCCACCAGCACGATGTGGGCTTTCTGGAAATCGATGGCGCGGGCAAAAGCCGGCAGGGCGGTAACCCGCAATGTCCATTGCAGATCAGCGACCGGCAAAAGGGAGACCCGGGTCCGCGCTTCCCCCGGTCGGGCCAATGTATTGAGCTGAGCATCCCGGTACAGCAGGCCGTCCGGCTCGGAGCTTTTACCGTCGAAAATCTCCAGGGCCACGGTGGAAAAGCCATCGCCCAGAATCCCCTCGATCAGGTCGTTCATACGAAACGGGCTGTAGGTGTAACCCTGGATGTGAGCCCGCCTGGCCGCTATCGTCGATGGGGTGTCATTGGTGTCGTAAACCGGAACATACATCAGGAAGCCGGCCTGAACCCCAACGCTGGTTTCCTGCACCAGCGTAATACGGTGGCTCAGGGCCACATCGCCCCTATCGCGGGCACGAATCATGGCCCAGCGGCGGTTGCCTTCGGAGAACATGTCGTAGCCGTGGGCGCGCTGATTGCGCCAGTCATAGGGCTCCAGGTAAGTCACCGGGACATAGATCGTCCGAATGCCTTCCGGTTTGACGGCAAACTGCTCATAGCCCTGACTGCGGATCCGGGACTCGAACGCCTCCTTTTCCTGCATTCCCGTGAGATAGGCGGCGTAGCCGACGCCCTGTATCCCCGGGTAATCGTCGTTAATCTTCAATTCCCGCACATAGCGCCGCCAGTCGTCAGCGCTCACATATTCCGAGCCGTAGAAGAGACCGGCCGCACCTCGCAGGACTTGCTGATAATCCCGCACGCGATCCTTTAGACGCATGCTGATTTCACTGGAAAGGCTCTCGAACCGTTGGCTCGCCTCCTGCTCAACATTGAGGGTGGTCACCCGCCAGGCCAGAACCGTCAGTGCCAATGCCGCCATCAACGCCAGCCATGGCGGAATGAAATCCCTCAGGAAGCGGCTTTGACCGTGGCCCCGCTCGGTCAGGTCCGCGGACAGGATCAGCCCGGTAACGACCCACAGCAGCAGAAAGCAGTCAAGCGCAACGAGCGAGGCGTGAACTGTCTGGAAATTGAAAGGTCCCATGCCGGACAGGGTCGCCGGCACGGCAATGGCGGCAATAGCCGCGCTGAGGGTGGCCACGCCCCGCAGGCCGAAATAATACGCCGAGAGCCCCAGGCAGGGGATGTAGAGAAAGACCAGCAGTTGCTGGATGTTCGCCACGTCCACATCCGGCCAGAACACCAGCAGGCTGATCACGCTGTAAGCCAACACCAGCCCGATGGCGACACCCCAAGCCCCTTCTCCTGCGGGCTCGCCGTGGATCCGCAGCAGCGAGATCACCAGCGGCACAATCACCAGTAGGCCGACGGTGTCGCCCAACCACCAGATGCCCAGCGTCGTTGCAAACGCCTCGGGCGAGACATAGCCGCTGACCATCAGGGTCGTGACGCCCACCCCGGCACTGATCACACAGGCGAGCACCGCAATGCCGACAAAGCGGAACACATGCAGGACCCGGTCGAACGAACGGCGGCCACCGGCCAGCCGACGAATGATATAGGCCGCCGTCAGTGCTTCCAGAGTGTTGCCAACCGCAATGGCCAGCGACGCCGGCAGGGTGACCGCCAGATCGTCCATGCCCGAGGGAAAGCTGATCAGATTCACGATAAAGGCGCCGACCGTGATCGCCGGCCATAGGCGCAGACCGCCCAGTAACAGCGCGGAGACGGCGATGCCGGTGGGTGGCCAGATGGGAGAGACGTTGGTTGCGGCAAACGCCAGCTTCAGGCTGAAATAGGCGACCAACACGTAGATGGCCGCCAGAATAGCCCCGGCCAGCCAACGCCTGGCGGGCGAAGCAATGTCCTCATCGCCTTCCAGCAGACTACTCAGCATCCTTGCGCTCCTGTTTCGCCTTCCCTGTTACTACGCGGTCTCTCTACAGAGGGGCCAATTGATGACCAGAAGGCTGTGTCCGTCCTGAGACAGACGCCCCGGGGTGAGTCCTGAAAACGGATCTTGCCTTTATCATAGACGCTGTCGCTGAAGACGACGAGCTTCGAGCCGGGACTAACCACACCATTCAAAGGCGTGGCATCATGACAACGTGCAAGCCCAGACCCCATCCGGCCCAGGATCCGCCTGGTACCATGGGAGCAGTCCACTCAAGGAGGAGCCCCACGTGAGAGTTCTTACCAGCATCATCATCGCCATCGGATTGATCGTCGCCGCGTGGATCGGAGCCAACGGACTCAGGGACCTGCGTACCGGGGATCGCTTCGTCACCGTCAAGGGCGTGGCGGAACGTCAGGTCCAGGCCGACGTGGCGCTCTGGCCTCTACGCTTCGTCGCGACCGGTAACACGTTGGAGGAAGCCCAGGAGCAGGCCCGCAAGAGCCGGGAAAGCATCCAGGCCTTTCTCAAGCTGCAGGCCATCGATGCCGGTGCGGTGGAATTGCAGCGCCTGGACGTCACCGATACCCAGGCCAATCCCTACCAGAACAACAACACCGGCAAGCGCTTTATCATCAACCAGACGCTGATGGTGCGCTCGCAGGACATCGACAAGGTGCAACAGGCCGCGCAGGCGGTCAGCGATCTGGTGGATTCCGGCGTGGTGCTGTCCAGTGACTATGGTGCCGGCGGCCCCACGTACCTGTTTAACGGGCTCAACGACATCAAGCCGGCGATGATTGCCGAAGCCACCGCCTCGGCGCGGGAGGCGGCCCAGCAGTTCGCCAAGGATGCGGGTGCGGATGTGGGCGGGATGCGCCGGGCCAACCAGGGCGTGTTCCAGATCTTGCCCCGTGACCCGGCGCCGGGCATAACCGAAGAGCAGCAACCGGTGAAGACGGTCCGGGTTGTCTCCACCCTGGAGTACTATCTCAAGTAAGTCCGGCGATCAGTTACCGATACCGTAGTGTTTCTTGATCGCCGCGATGGTGCCGTCCTTGCGGGCCTTGTCGAGGCCGGCCTGTAGCTTCGCCACCACAGCAGGGTCGGTCTTGTTGCTCACTGCCAGGTACATCGGTGTCTCACGGAAGACCAGGACCGGTCGCAGTCCGGTGATATCGCCATTCTCCTTGGCCACCATGGGGCCAACCAGCCCGTCGGTCACCCAGAGATCCACCTGCCCCAGCACCAGTCGCCTGGGGTTCTGCTCGTCGGTGACCGTCGTGGTGACATCATAGCCCTTGCTGAGCAGGTAATCGGTCATCACATCGCCCTTGTAGCCGGCGATCTTCAGGCCCTTGGCGTCCTCCAGGGAATTCAGCTGGATATCGGAATCCGGGGCGGCGAACAGAGTCCAGCGAATCGACGCCAGCGGTCCGACCCACTGGAACTGATCCTCCCGCTCGTCGGTGCGGGCAGTGCAGAACAGGGCGTGGTTCTTGTGCTCCTTGACCCAGCGGTAGGCGAAGCTCCAGTCCCGCATTTTCATTTCGTATTTGTAGGGGGTATTGGCCATCAGGGCCTCAACCATTTCCGGACAGATACCGCCAATGTCTTCTCGCTTGTGGGCGAAGTTCTTGCCGGTTTTGGAAACGTTATAGGGCGGGTAATTCTCGGTGAAGATATGGAAGCGCGTGTCGTCAGCCCGCACGGTGGGCGCGGCAGACAGGCAGAACATCAGCAGCGCCAGACCGAGGCGGATCTTGCCTGCTGCGAATCCGGCACGACCGAAGCCGGTGGGAATCGCCATGACAGTGTCCTCTTGAGCAAAGGATCGATTTGTTGGGATCGCGGCCCTGTGGCACCGCCAATCCGGCTCGACTTACCGACCCGCCTGATCGTTTTGGCCAACCCGACTGGTCGTTTTTGTCAGTAGCAGATCATTGCGGTTTTCGCGGGGGATTGGAAGGGGCAGCCTGTTTCGCTTGGTTACAGAATTTGAGGTGGCTCAATCGCAGGTGGCCACGTGCCGCTCCAGGGCCAGCGGATCGTTGACGGTCACCCGGCCATAACTGAAGGCAATCAGGCCTTCCGCCTCGAAGGTCTTGAGAACTTTATGCACGCCCTGGCGGGTCATCCCCATCATGCTGGCCAGGTGCTCGCGGGTCAGACGGAAGCTGACCGGATCGCCGGCGATGCGGCCGCCGTTGTGCATCTGGGCCAGGAACAGCAGGCGGCGCCCCACCCGGGCCGGGATGCCTCGCAGTGCGTCGTCCTCGATCAGCGACATGGTGGCCCACAGACGCTGGCTGAGCAGGTCCAGCACCACCGGATAACTCTGCGGGTAGCGGCGCATCAGGTCACGGAAGACCTCACCCGGCAGAACGACAATCACCGCGCGCTCATGGGCGCGAGCGCCATAGACGCGGGGCGTGTCCGGGGAAAACACGGTATCGCCGAACCAGGTGCCATGATCGAAAATCATCAGCACCGCCTCACGGCCTTCGGCGTTGACGGAGCAGATCCGCACCCCGCCTTCGGCGATCACACAGATGCCGGACTGCAGCGAGCCTTTTTCGTAAATCAGCTCGTCCACCTCGAAACGGCGGATGTGGGCGTGCCGGGCGGCCTCGGCAATCGCCTCGTCCGGAAAACCGGAGAAGATGGGGCAATGGCGAATAACGTGGAAGAGGTCGGTCATCGGCACAGTGTAAACCAATCCCCCAATATCGCGGACAATCCGGACGCAGCATCGGACAATGTAAATCCATTGACAGTCTTGCCCGCCTGCGCCGGCCTACACTCTCAGGACTGATCCACAACAAGTCCAACAACGAGAGAGGCCCACGATGTCCGCACCCCTGGCATTCAAATCCAAGAAGGACAACGTCAGCGCCGAGGAATGGCAGCTGCGCGTCGACCTGGCGGCCGCCTACCGGCTGATTGCCCTGCACGGCTGGGATGACCTGATCTTTACCCACATCTCAGCCCGCATTCCCGGCGACGAACATCACTTCCTGATCAACCCCTACGGCATGATGTTCGAGGAGATCACCGCCTCCAGCCTGGTGCGAGTCGATCAGGACGCCAACAAGCTGGATCCCGGCGATTTCGACATCAATCCCGCCGGCTTCACCATCCACAGCGCCATCCATGCAGTGCGCGAGGATGCGGCCTGCGTGATGCATACCCACACCACAGCGGGTGTCGCGGTGTCCGCCCAGAAGGACGGCCTGCTGCCGCTGTCGCAGCAGAGTTTGTTCCCGCTGGCCAGCCTGGCCTACCACGACTACGAGGGCGTGGCCCTGCGCGAGGATGAAAAAGCCCGGCTGCAGGCGGACCTGGGCGAGTCCAACTTCATGATCCTGCGTAACCACGGCCTGCTCACGGTGGGCAGCTCCATTGCCGATGCGTTCCTGGGCATGTTCATCCTGCAACGGGCCTGCGAGGTACAGATCAATGCGCTGGCGGGCAACCGCGAATTGACGCCGATCCCCGCGGGCATCGTCGACACCATCAAGCAGCAGGCGGCGCAGGTGACCAAAGGCATGGGCGGCCAGTTGGCCTGGCCCGGCCTGCTGCGCAAGCTTGATCGTCTCGATCCCAGCTACCGCGACTGAGCCCGGAGGTTTCTATGAGCACAGCAACCGACAATCGCGCCCAGTTCACCCACATGAAGGACGGTACCGCCGAGGACTGGCAGACCATCGCCGCCTCGTTCGGGGATTTCGCCAAGTCCCTGCCGGATCGGATCATGGATCACCTGAAGCTGCTGGAGGGTGACTTCGGCGGCTTCAAGGTGGACCGGATGACCCACTGCCTGCAGACCGCCACCCGGGCCCATCGGGACGGCAAGGACGAGGAATACGTGGTGTGCGCCCTGTTGCACGACATTGGCGACACCCTGGGCACCTACAACCACGCCGATGTGGCGGCGGTGCTGCTGGAGCCGTTCGTGAGCGAGGAGAATCACTGGATGGTCAAGCACCACGCGATCTTCCAGGGCTACTATTTCTTCGAATACCTGGGGCTCGATCCCAACCTGCGGGAGAATTTCAAGGATCACCCGTATTACAAGCACACGCTCGAGTTCGTCAGCAAGTACGACTCGCCGGCGTTCGATCCGGAGGCGGAGACCCTGCCGCTGTCCTACTTCGAACCGATGCTGCGCCGGGTGATGGCCAGGCCCCGCAAATCGCTCTACAAGAAAGCGATGGCTGAGTAATTCCCATAGGGCGCCACTTTGGCGCCCTTTTATTTCGGTTTCCCCTTACCCGAATTAACGCCGCCTTTTCAATACCTTACAGGTCGTCCATTTACCGGATTTTAACGTGATGAACGGAACATCCTGCGTTAGTGTGTAAGTTAATGAAGAGGGCGGAATCAGAGTCCCGCCTCTCTCAGGCTTTTCTGAAGTGTTTTGAGTTGCGTCTCCAACCTGGTGCCCGGTGAGTCGATCCTGCTTCCCACCCTATGAACAGGATCACAGGATTCACCGGGCCTTTTTTTGCCCCATCAATCTGTGATCGACAACGACCTCCGTCACTGGGGCGACTGTGTTCGATTTCCACCTCGTATATACTCGCGCAAACCCTATAAAAAGATGCAGTTTCGACAGATCTGCACAACTCAAAACACGCACGGACAAGGAAAGAACGGACACTATGAAACGCCTGAGCACACTGGATGCCTCATGGCTCGCCGTCGAGTCTGAGGACACGCCCATGCATGTGGGCACCTTACAGATTTTCTCGCTGCCGGAAGGCGCGCCGGAGACCTTCCTGCGGGACATGGTCGCGCGCATGAAAACCGACTGCGAAGTTGCGCCCCCGTGGAACTACAAGCTGGCCTACCCGGGCAAACTGGGGCGCTTGGTCGCGCCCGCCTGGAAGGTCGACAAGGGGATCGACCTGGATTATCACGTGCGCCACTCCGCCCTGCCCAAGCCCGGCAGCGAACGGGAACTGGGGGTACTGGTCTCGCGCCTGCATTCGCACCCGCTGGATTTCTCCCGGCCGCTGTGGGAGTGCCACATCATCGAGGGCCTGGAGAACAACCGCTTCGGGCTCTACACCAAGATGCACCACTCGATGATCGACGGTATCAGTGGGGTGCGACTGATGCAGCGCATCCTGTCCACCGATCCCAACGAGACCAATATGCTGGCGCCCTGGTCGGTCAAGCCGCAGCGCGGGCGCAAGCAGACCGGCGACAAGGCCGCCACACTGAACTGGGCCTTCAACGAAGCGCTGGAAGCCCTGAAGATCCAGGTGGACAGCGCGCCCAAGCTGGTCAGCGCCCTCTCCCGTCTGGTCCATTCCGCCCGGCATCCCGAGGACAAGTTGACCCCGCCGTTCGTGGGCCCCAGCTCGATCCTCAATCGCCGGGTCACCGGTCAGCGCCGGTTCGCCACCCAGCATTACGAACTGGATCGCCTCAAGGCCTTGGCCAAAAAGGCGGACGCGTCGCTCAACGACATCGTGCTCTACCTGTGCGGCACGGCCATGCGCCGGTTCCTGCTGGAACAGGATGAACTGCCGGATACACCGCTGACCGCCGGGATTCCGGTCAACATCCGCCCCGCGGACGACGAGGGCACCGGCACCGCCATCAGCTTCATGATCGCCAGCCTGGCCACCAACGAGGCGGACCCGAAAGACCGGCTGGCTGCCATCCAGGCGTCCACCGCCAGCGCCAAGGCCCACTTGCAGAGCCTGCCGCGCAGTGCGCTGAACCAGTACACCATGCTGCTGATGTCGCCCTACATCCTGCAACTGATGACGGGGCTGGGCGGGCGGATGCGGCCGGCGTTCAACGTGACCATTTCCAACGTGCCGGGGCCGGAGAAGCCGCTCTATTACGAGGGCGCCAAGCTGGAGGCCATGTACCCGGTTTCGCTGATCGCCCACGGCGGGGCACTCAACATCACTTGCCTGAGTTATGCCGGGTCACTGAACTTCGGGTATACGGGGTGTCGGGATACGCTGCCAAGCATGCAGCGACTGGCCGTCTATACCGGGGAAGCGCTGGAGGAGCTGGAACTGATCCTGCTGGCCAAGGCCGAGCCGAAGACCCGGCCGAAGCGCAAGACGGCCAGCCCCCGACGCAAGCGCACGTCAACGACGGTCAAATAACCGCACGTTATCCACCTCCAACAGGACCAGTTGCGGCTGGTCCTGTCCTTTCACATAGCCCACCAGGACATCCGCCCGGCCATGTTCGAAGGCGCAGCGCCCGTTGCCCTGGTAGACCGTGTCCGTCTTCAACCGGTTGAGCGGTGACTGGCTCAGGGCATCGTCACCGAAATCCCCCAGCGCCAGACGTTCACAACCCACAAAGCGGCCCAGTGACTGCGCCGTTGTCAGGGTAGCCGACGAAGGGCCCGCGCCTTTCACAGCAGGCGCCAGGATGGGATCGACGGCTGATCGGTCCCAACTGCGGGACAGGGTGCCGAGCAACGACGAGAAATCGGCCAGCCGCTGCTTCTGACCGTATTCCGGGTCCGGTTGATAGAACGTCAGCCACAAGGCCGCGGTAGCCAACGCCACGAGGGTGCCGAGAAAACGCTTCCAGTGACCGGTCATGAGTTGCCTGCCTGTGTACGACTGTTCCAATGCGCGGCACCCACAAAAATCAGCTGCAGAAAGCGGGCGGTGCGCTGGCGGATCTGGTCGATCTGGTAGTCGTCGTCCGGCGCTACGTTGAGCAGGTCGGTCAGGGTGAAGGCGACCGTGCGTACCACCAGATCGCAGGTCAGCTCCAGATCGCCGTCACTCAGATGCTCCGCCAGGCGCATGCGGCGCAGGTCGTTGGCCAGTTCGCTGGCGAAGAAGCGCATCTCGCTGCGGATGGCATCCTGTACGGCGCGGCTTTCTCCGGCCAACCCCTGGGCCATGAAAAAGAAGAAGCTGCGGTTGGCTTCCACGTGGCTGATGAAGATGGTCACCGACTCCTCGATCAGCTTGTCCGCCTGCAGCACGTTGCCCCGCGCCTCGCGCATCATGCGGCGCAGCACCAAACCCAACTGGTCCACCAACTGCAAACCCAGATCGTCCATATTGCGGAAGTGGCGATAGAACGATGTGGGTACCACGCCAGCCTGGCGGGTCACTTCGCGGATACCGAGACTGGCGAAGTGCCGACCCTTGCCCACCAGGGTGAGGGCCGCCTCCATCAGTTTGTCCCGGGTTTCGCCGGGTTTGCGTCGCTGTCGCTGGGTCATCGTGTGCGTCCTGACTACGGGCCTGACTGCCGGACCGTTCTCGGCCCGCAATGGACAACGAGTGTACACAAATCGCCAGGCCTGCGGAAATAAAGGCTGTCATTACGGGCCAAACGCCAATCACCCACCGATCGCACCCACCGCGGTACGGCCCTGAGGCCGCTTACCACAAGGCATCGGGCGCCATACCGGCTGCGCCCGCACGGACCCCATTCCCCGTTGACACCCGGAATCATCAATGTGTACAGTCGTTCACATCTTGTGAACACTTGTACACACCACCATACATCGGTGAGGAGAAACACATCATGCTGTCGACACGAAACACACACGCATCCCTGCGCTGGCTCGGCAAGCAACTGTTTAACCGCGAGGATCCCGGCGCCTTTTTCGACCCGCTGCTGGCCGTCCTCAATCCCATGTGGGTACGCGGCTTCGTGCCGGCCCGCCTGCTGGAAGTGACCGACGAAACGGCCGACACCCGCAGCTTTCGTCTGCGGCCGTCGCCCCGCTGGAAAGGCTTCCGGGCCGGCCAGCACATCAACATCATCCTGGAAGCGGACGGCGTGCGGCATCACCGGACATTCACGGTCGCCAGCGCGCCGCGTCAGTGGGACACCGACGGCACGATCACCCTGACGGTGAAACGCCACCCGGGTGGCCGCATGACCAACTGGATGCACGATCACCTGACGCCCGGCACCATCGTCGGCATCAGCCAGGCGTTCGGTGATTTCGAGTTGCCGGAAGCGGACGTCCCGCTGCTCTACATCGCCGGCGGTAGCGGCATCACGCCGGTGCTGAGTCACCTGATGACCCTGGCCGACCGGGACTTCCGAGCACCAGTCACCCTGCTCTACTACGTGCGGACCCAGGCGGACGTGATCGGCGCAGAGATCCTGTACGCCCTGGCGGCCCGCTGGCCGGCGTTGACCCTGCACGTCTACCGCACGGAAGAGGAAGGCAAAACCGCCTTCCTGAACGAAAGCCACCTGGACACCGTGCCGGGCCTGCGTGCCCGCCAGGTGTACCTGTGCGGCCCGAAAGGCCTGATGGATCTGGCCGGTGAACTGCTGCATTCATTCGGCATCAAGGACAACCAGATCCAGACCACCTTCTTCAGCGCGCCGTCTGCCGTCCCGGCGGACACTCCGCTGGGGGGCGCCGTCACCTTCGGCCGCAGCGACAAGACCGTCGACGCCGAAGGCGACGCGCCGCTGCTGGAGATCGCCGAGGCTGCCGACCTGAAACCGGCCTTCGGCTGTCGCATGGGCATCTGCCATCAGTGCAGCTGCCGCAAGACGGAGGGCACCGTCGTCAATCGCCTCACCGGCAAGGCCTCCGGCCCCGGCGAGGAAACCATCCAGCTGTGCATCTCCGTGCCCCAGGGTCCGGTCACCGTGGACCTTTGACCATTACCCGCACAGCCCCCTGAACAGATGAGATGGCCGGCAGACAGCCGGCCTGAGGAGAGAGACATGACACAGCAACTGACGCAACAACAGTTGGACGAACTGGCGAAAGACCTGGACGCCATCCGCGATGAAGTCCGGGCCGACCTGGGCGAGCGCGATGCGCGCTATATCCGTCGCATCATCCGCCTGCACCGGACGCTGGAAGTCGGCGGCCGGGTGATGATGCCGTTCGGTTTCATTCCGCCGGTGTTCGTCGCCGGGGTGGCCTCGCTGGGCCTTGCCAAGATCATCGAGAACATGGAAATCGGCCACAACGTGATGCACGGCCAGTACGACTGGATGAACGACCCGTCCCTGCACTCGCAGACCTACGAGTGGGACACGGTCTGCACCGGCGATTCCTGGCGCCAGACCCACAACTACGAGCACCACACCTACACCAACGTCATCGGCAAGGACCGGGACTACGGCTACGCGGTACTGCGCCTGAGCGACGACGAGAAGTGGCACCCGCTGCACCTGCTGCAGTTCATCAACTACGTCATGCTGACAGTGTTTTTCCAGTGGGGCGTGGGTCTGCACGAACTGGAAAGCGAGCGGATCCGCCGCCGCGAGATCAAGCTGTCGGACAAGAAGGGCTTCCTGAAAGACTTCTTCCGCAAGGGCGGCCGTCAGGCGTTCAAGGATTACGTGTTCTTCCCGCTGCTGACCTTCCCGGTCTTCCCCATCGTGCTGGCCGGCAACGTCTGTGCGAACCTGATCCGCAACCTGTGGTCGTCCACCGTGATCTTCTGCGGTCACTTCACCGAGGATGCGGAGACGTTCACAGAGGCGTCCATCGAAGGCGAATCCCGGGGCCACTGGTACCTGCGTCAGTTGACCGGTTCCAGTAACTTCACCGGCAGCAAGTGGGTGCACATCCTGAGTGGCCACCTGAGCCACCAGATCGAGCATCACGTGTTCCCGGACATCCCGGCCCACCGCTATCGCGAGATCGCGCCGCGGGTGGAAGCGATCTGTCACAAGTACGGGCTGAAGTACAACACGGGCAGCTTCGGCAAGCAGTACTGGACCGTGCTCAAGCGGATCGGGCACTACTCGCTGCCGGATCGGGTGCGGATGAAGCTGGAGGCTCAGGCAGCTTAATTCGCCTGAATCCCCGGGGGCATTTCTCCCCCTCTCCCCCGGCCCCTCGCCCGCCAGGGGCGAGGGGAGCTCATGCCGCTAACTCGGGGTAATGTTCAACCGGAGCATGGGTAACACTTTGAACCGGCAACATGGGTTACACCTCTTCCCCCGCGTGCCACCGGCATGCGGGCTCCAGTCGCGCGGTTTTAAGGTTGATGTGGCCCAGCAGATGGGTGC
>NZ_RHGZ01000026.1:0-72511 GCF_003789045.1 Marinobacter sp. R17
GGATTGGGCTTCCTCCAGACCCCACCTCGCGATGACGCCCTTGCCCTTCTCCTAGCCTTCGGCTCTGCGAACACCTGGCAGGAGGACTTTCACCTCCCTAGTTCTGTGCCATGCCCGGCACACACGCAGAAGGCAGCGGCGCGCTTTAGCGCGTCCGCTGGCCTGACTTGTTAGCAGAGATATCCTTGAGGCCGCCAGACACGTACTTGTGTAGGACACTAGAAACCAGGGACTGGTAAGGAAGTCCCTCTTCCAGTGCTCGGCGTTGAAGCGCCTCCAGGTCGCGACTGGAGATGCGAATATTGATCCGCTTATCTTTCTTGAACGTTTCTTCTGCTGCCTTCGTCAGGTACTCCCGACGATCGGCATCCAGATCTGACTCGAACTCCCCGGATTCGTATGCCTCCAGAAGCTCTTGCTCTTCGAGATCTAATTTGGTCTTGGCCATGCTACCCCCCTAGAAATGTCTTGGTGGCCTTGCGACTGGGAATGACCGTCTTGAGAAAGATTTCTCCATCATTCTCGACGTACGGCACCAGCCAGGCGTAATCGTCAATCCGAACTACAAGCAGGCGTTGATTCGGATACTTGTCCCTGTTGGGGTGAGGTCCATCATCAAGTAAACCACCAGACTGAAGAGCAAACAGAACATCTTCGAAGGAGACTCCGCGTTCGCTCATCAACCGCTGGTTCTTTTCAGCATTCCAGTTAATTTGCTTCATGGGACGAGTCTAGCAGAGTGTGTGCCTATTGGCATCTTGCTAACGCCGAAGCACAGCGGCGACCTTGGAATTGCGACGAAGGAGCCATGGAAAGGGCGTCCGGCGGCCATAGGCCGCGTACTGCTGCGCCTTGTTATGAGTTTTACGGGATTGGAGCATGCTTAATCCAATAAGGGGCCGTATAACCCAGTACACCCCCAATAAGCGCGCCCACGACAACGGACTCTCCGCTGCCAACAAAAATCAGCCCAATTAAGGCTCCGGCCATTGCTCCTGACGAAAGCTCGTAGGCCCATGCATGCTTGAAAGCCTTTGGCTCAATAGAGGGCGCCGCTAACAATCCCAAAAAGATCCCCACTACAGCAACTGCAAGCAATCGAGCCCAATCCCCAAAGAAGAACATTAGCGAGAGAACTGAGGCGAAACCCGCGAAGAGCAAGACGGAAATTGAAATCACTTTTAGCTTAGACATAGGACTCGTCTTTACTCATAACAGTGATTAGACCGCGTTCCGTAATATTGAATATACGAGAATTCTTCATAACATCGCCCTTCCGCATATCAGGACGCGATCAGTTTTCCATTTCAAACAGCAGCTTAGCCCGCGATTGGCGATCTTGCCATGCAATCGTTTGGATTCTTCTTTTTGTGATTTCAATATAACGGTATAGGTACAGCACAACAGGCTGGGTGAATACAGCACCGGATTCGCCATCCCTGCAATTTCGTAGTCACTCAAACCACCCTCACCAACTCCCCTTTCTCCCAACCCAACCGTCCAACCTCAGCCACCTGCCGCCGCATCCCCGGTACGGGTCGGATCATGAACAGATCCCCATTGCGCCCCAGCAGGGATTTGGGTACGCCGCAGTCCCGGGCCAGGCCGGCGTGGACGTCCATGTGTTCGGCTTCGCCGTGGACGGGGATGGCGACTTCCGGCTGCACCCACTGGTACATGGCGCGCAGTTCGTCCTGGGCCGGGTGGCCGGAGGCGTGGATGGGGAGGTCGGCGGCTTCGGCGGTGATGACTTCGACGCCCTGCTCTTTAAGGCTGGTGATCAGGGCATCGATGGCCTCCTCGTTGCCGGGGATGGCGCGGGCGCTGAAGATGACGCGGTCGCCGGGTTCCAGCTCCACGTCGGGGTGAGTGCTCATGGCCATGCGGCGCAGGGCGGTGCGGGGTTCGCCCTGGCTGCCGGTGGCGACGGCCAGCACTTCTTCCCGGGGCAGGTAGCCCAGGTGGGCGGGGTTGATGAGGTGGTCGTCGGCGTTCCAGACGCCCGCGGCCTTGGCGGCGCCGCTCATGTTGATCAGCGACCGGCCCAGCAGGCCCATGTAGCGGCCGGTGGCGCGGGCGACGTTGGCGAGGGTGTGCAGGCGGGCAATGTTGCTGCCGAAGCAGGCGACGATGACGCGGCCCGGCGCGTCCTGGGTGGCGGCCAGCAGGCCTTTTTCCAGCACGGATTCGGAGGTGGAATGGCCAGCGACGGTGGCGTTGGTGGAGTCGCAGACCATGGCGGCCACGCCCTCGTCCGCCAGCGCTTTGAACGTGCCCGGCGTGTAGCCGTGGCCCACCAGCGGCTCGTCGTCCAGTTTCCAGTCGCCGCTGTGGAAGAGGTTGCCCGCCGGGGTGCGGATCATCAGGGCGCTGGGATCGGGGATGGAATGGGTCAGGGCCAGCCATTCCACCTGGAACGGGCCGATGGTGCGGCGCTCTTCCACGTCCACCACGTGGATCGGCACCCGGTGCAGCAGGTCGAATTCCGCCAGTTTGCGGCGCAGGATCTCGGCGGTGAAGCGGCTGGTGTAGACGGGGCACTGCAACAGCGGCCACAGGTACGGCACCGCGCCCACGTGATCCTCGTGGGCGTGGGTGATGATCAGGCCCGCGAGCTGGTCCCGGCGGTCGGCGATGAACGCGGGATCGGCCATCTGCACCGGCGGTTCGCCGCGCTGGTGCACCGTGCCGTCCGCCACCACCCGCCCGGGCCGGGGAAAGGTCACCCCGCAATCCACCATCAGCCACTGGCCGTCGTGGCCGTAGAGGTTGAGGTTCATGCCGATTTCGCCGGTGCCGCCGAGCGGCAGGAACCAGAGGTCGTTGTGGTCGGGGGTCATGGCATCCTTGTGGTGGTTGTGGGTGAGCGGGCGGTGCAAGCCTGCAGTGTAACGCAGATTCCGGGTGGCACCGCGGCCTCGACTGGCCGGTCAGTGCGGGGTGCGTTACCATCACCGTTTTGGTGCAGAGCCATTTATGGCCTCGCAAATAGCTGACTTTGTTAAGTTTATCAGCCGATGTCCGCGCGTTTTGCGACAGCCGTTCCGATCTGCACGACGGCTGCGCCCGTATCACGGAGACGAATCCTGACCGGTCTCCACGTGCCGTGATCCCGATGATCGCCGATCACCCGAACCCATCTGAAGCAGAAGCCTCCTATGACCGAAGCCGCTGTAAAATCCCGGGCGCCGTCCGCCGTGCTGACGCTGACTGGCATCCTGTTTGTAGCACTCAACCTGCGCCCGGCCCTGACCAGCGTGTCGCCGGTGCTGAAACGCATCGGTGAAACCCTGGCGCTGGGCTCGTTCGGTCAGGGGATTCTCACCACGCTGCCGGTTCTGTTCCTGGGGTTGTGTGCACCGCTGGCGCCGCGGCTGGCCCAGCGCATCGGGGTGGATCGGGCCGTGCTGGTGGCCACGGCGGTGCTGGGGGCGGTGCTGGTGCTCCGGCCCTACAGCGGCACTGTGGGTCTGTTCGCCGGTACGCTGATCGCCGGTGGCTGCATCGGGGTGATGGGCGTTCTGCTGCCGGGCGTGGTGAAGCGGGACTTCCCGTCGTCCGCCAGCATCCTGACCGGGTTCTACACCGCGGTGCTCTGCCTGGGCGCGTCGGCGGCCGCGGGGACGACGGAACCCATGCGCCTGGCGTTCGGCGGCGATTGGCAGGCGGCGCTGGCAATCTGGACGATCCCGGCCTGGGTGGCGGTGGTGCTCTGGTGGCTGCAGCTCGACGGCAAGCACATTCCCAAACGCCCGACGAAACCGGCCCGCTCGCTGTTCCGGGATCCGCTGGCCTGGCAGGTGACGCTCTACATGGGCCTGCAATCGTCGCTGGCCTATTCGGTGTTTGGCTGGCTGCCGACGATTCTGCAGGATCGCGGGATGTCGGCGGTGAACGCCGGGATCGGCCTGTCGGTCTCGATCATGATCCAGATCGGCTCCGCCATCGCTGCGCCCTGGATCAGCAGCCGCATGCGGGACCAGCGGGCGATGATCGCGCTGGCCGTGCTGTTCACCGGCGCCGGGCTGATGGGCTGCATCTACGCGCCGATCGGCGGCATCTGGTTCTGGGCGGTGATCCTCGGCGTCGGCCAGGGCGGGACGTTCAGCATGGCGCTGACCCTGCTGGCCGTGCGCGCCCGGGATCACGAGACCGCCGCGCGCCTATCCGGCATGGCCCAGGGCGTCGGCTACACTATGGCGGCGGTCGGCCCGCTGGTGCTGGGATTGCTGCACGGGGCTTTTGACGACTGGCAGGTGGCCGGTGTGTTCCTGGCGGTGATTGCCCTCGCGGCGCTCGGGTTCGGTCTGGCGGCGGGCCGTCCGCTTTACGTGGGCGAAGAACGCTGATGCAATGCCTCTGACACTTTTGACCGATACGTAGACAACCGGAGCAGCGATGGAACTGACTTTTCTCGGCACCTCCGCCGGCACGCCCACCCGCCACCGCAACGTGACTGGTCTGGCCCTGCAGCACGGCGGCCCGAAAGGCTGGTACCTGATCGATTGCGGCGAAGGCACCCAGCATCAGGTGCAGAAAACCCACCACACGCTGAGCCAGTTGCGGGCGATCTTCATCACCCACGTGCACGGCGATCACACCTTTGGTCTGCCGGGGCTGCTGGCCAGTGCCTCCATGGCCGGGCGGACCGAGCCATTGCCGCTGATCGCGCCGCCTTCGATCCGCACCTTCGTGGAAACCACGCTGGGCGCAACCGACTCCAACCTGGGTTATGAGATCGAGTTTATCGAGGTGCATGCGGACGGGTTCCACTGGCAGGACGAGCACATCGACGTGACAACCGCCGCCCTGTCCCACCGCGTGCCGACGGTGGCGTATCAGGTGACCGAGCGACACCTGGAGCGGCATCTGCTGACGGAGAAACTGCAGGAAGACGGCGTACCCGCCGGGCCCGCCTGGGGCGAGCTGCAACGGGGTCAGGACGTGACGCTGGAAGACGGCCGGGTGCTGCGCAGCGCAGACTATGTAACGGTCAACCGGTCGCCCCGCCGGATTGTGGTGGGGGGCGACAACGACACCCCCGAGCTGCTGACGGACGCCTGCCGCGGGGCGCAGGTTCTGGTCCACGAATCCACCTACACCCAGGAAGTCTCCGACCGGGTCGGCCCCTGGCCGCAGCACAGTTCGGCGGAACAGGTGGCGCGCTTTGCCGAGGCGGCGGGCCTGCCCAATCTGGTGCTGACGCATTTCAGTTCCCGCTACCAGTTCAACCACCCGTCCGCACCGCTGATCGACGAAATCGAGCAGGAGGCCCGTCGATTCTACTCGGGCAACCTCAACCTGGCGCGGGATCTGGCGACCTACGTGCTGGACCGGGACGGCCGGCTGGCGCCGGTCCCGTCCGGTGAATGACCCAGGTTGGCTGGCCTCGCAGACATGCCATCAGGCCCGTGTTAGGGTCGAAAATCGATCCGCATGAACACGACGACTGCCGGGGTTAACGATGGAAGAATTTATTGACGGCTTCCGCCGCTACGGCGACTTTACCGGTCGCGCCACACGCCGACAGTACTGGATGTTCTTCCTCTACTATTTCCTCTTCTCGATTGCCGCAAACCTGATCGATCTGGCGATGGGTTCCTTCGTGGTGTCGCTGCTGTTCAGCGTGGTGACGATCATCCCCACCATCAGCCTGGGCACACGCCGGCTGCACGACATCGGCCGCTCCGGCTGGTGGCAGTTGCTGATGTTCCTGATCCTGATCGGCTGGATTATTCTGGCGGTGATGTTTGCGCGGGAAGGTGAAGGGGATAACGCATTCGGGCCCGAACCTGCGCGCCCCTGAGCGTTAGCGCCAACCACCCAGCACAATCCGCCGACGGCCTTTGACCCCGGGGTTATAGAGGTACACCCAGGCGGGTCCAAGCGGCGTGGCCAGCCAGCGCCGGTCGTAGGTGCCGCTGGCCGGATCTTGCGGGTTGTATTCCTCCAGCCAGTCGACCCGGCGCAGGCCGGCGTCCGTGACCGCAAAGAGTTCCACCTCTACACCCCGCGAGGGCTCCAGTTTGGCGCCCGGATAGGCGCCCAGATCGTAGAGCGCAATGGTGTTTAATCGGGTCCGGCCCAGGAAGCGGGCGCCCCGCAGGAACCGGTGATTGCTGCGGCCCCGCTTGAGCGTGCCGTAGACCGCCACACAATGGGGGTGTAGACGGGTGGTTCTTGCGTGGGTCGGTTCGTCGGGCATCGATGCCTCCGGGTCGGTTCAAGGGTCCGGGGGAGATTCCCCGGACCATTGAAACATCACTCGCGGACTAAGAGCGACTCGCCGCCGGCTCCGGCGCACCGATGAGTCCCTGCTGCCGGGCCATCGCTGCAGCCGCCTGGGGACCGGTCCACAGGGACGGCAGGATCACCAGCGACACCGGGATCGCCGTCAGCACGATGAACTGCTGCAACACGCCGATCTGGCCGGCGCCCATGTACAGCAGCAGCGCCGCCATCACCGACATGGCACCGCCCCAGAACACGCGGGAGCCGGGGCTCGGCTCGTCGTGGCCTGCGCCGACCATGGCGATGGCGTAGCTCATGGAGTCGCCAGTGGTGGCCACAAAGATCGTCGTCAGCACCAGGATCGCCGCCGCCATGAATGAGCCACCGGGCAAGGCCTGCGCCACGGTCAGGGTCGCGACGTCGAACTGGAAGTTGTTGAGCGCTTCGGTCAGGTCGAAGGTGCCCGCCAGCTGGTGGTAGATGCCGGTGCCGCCCAGCAGGGTGAACCAGATGGTGGTGGCGATGGGCGCCAGTACGGACACTGCCAGCACCATTTCACGCACCGTCCGACCGCGGGAGATGCGCGCCACGAAGATCGCCATCAGCGGCGTGTAACCGATGAACCAGGCGAAGAAGAACACGGTCCACCACTTCATCCACCAGGCCGGTGCGGTCTGGGCCGTCTGGGTCGCCATGGTAAAGAACGAGGTGACGTATTCGCCCATGGACTGCAGGTAGGTGTCGACCAGGAACAGCGTCGGGCCGAACACGACAATCACGGCGGCGATGGCCAGTGCCAGTACCACGTTGAAGCGGCTCAGCAGCTGGATGCCCTTGTGCAGGCCGGTCAGCGCGGAGGTCATGTAGACCGCGGCCAGGATCGCCAGGATCACCAGTTGGGTGCCGAAGCCATCGGGCAGGCCGAACAGTTCGTGCAGGCCGAAGCTCATCTGGGTGGCCAGGAAGCCGATGGGGCCGACCGTGCCGGCGACGACCGCGATGACACAGACGGCGTCCACCACGCTGCCCAGCCAGCCGCTGACCACTTTTTCACCCAGTACCGGGTACAGCAGAGTGCGGGGCTGGAGCGGTTTGCCCAGGGAATAGTGGGCGTAGGCCAGGACCAGCGCCGTCAGAGAACCCAGCACCGCCCAGGCCAGGAAGCCCCAGTGCATGAAGGCCTGCGCCAGTGCGGGCGCCACCGCTTCCGGCGTGGCCGCAGCGGCATCGAACGCCGGCGGCGAGACGACAAAGTGATAGACCGGCTCACCGGCAGCAAAGAACACGCCGCCGCCGGCCAGCAGAGTACAGAGAATCATCGACAGCCAGCGGAAAGTGCTGATTTCCGGCTTGTCCAGGTTGCCGATACGGGCTTCGCCGCTGCGGGTGAACGCGACGCCCAGGGCAATGAAGAACGTCAGCAGAAGCAGCAGCTGGAAAAAGCTGCCCATGGTGCGCGCGGTCCAGGCGAAACCGTCGCCGATCCAGGCGGTCATGGCGTCGGCGTCGAACAGCGACAGGGCGACAAACGCGACGATAAACGTCATGGTCAGGGCGGCCACGAGCGGATCGCCCAGCCGGTTGGAACGGGGGGAAGAAGCCTCGCTTACAGCTTCTTGGGACAATTCAGGAGGCATAGGATCCACATCGTTAAGGACTTTAAAGGGCCGCGCACCCTACAGGACTGTCGCCGTTGTGGCCATCCGTTCTACCCGAGTCGCGGGAAAGCTTTGGGCTGGTGTCCCATTCGCTTTAGACTGACCGCCTGAAACCCATCTGCCGGAGCCTCATGAACGGTCGCATCACCACCGCATCACTGGATGATCCGCTGTACTACCTGGCCAACTTCGAGACCGTCGTCCACTGGGTCGCCACCCACCACGGTGACCTGCTGACCTACGACGAGCGGACCCGACTGGATCGGCTGCAGTCACTGTCGCAGGCCGCCCGTGCGCTACTGGTCCGGCTGGTGATGCGCAGCGGCGAGCTGTTTCGCCTGAGCAAGCTCAACTACCCGGAGCTGGGCGTCCCCGAGAGCGAAGCGCTGGACGAACTGGCCGCCGACGGCTGGACTGAAGACGATCCGGAACTGGCGATCGACGAGCTGTTCCGCCTGCTGACGGTGGCCGAATGTCGCCACGCCCTCGCGCCGATCCTCGCCGACTGCGGCCTGCCCCGCGCCGCCAGCAAAAAGGCCATGCTCACCGATTGCCTGGAGCTGGCCCCGGCGCCACGCCGGTTCACCGACTGGTGGCCCGACACCGACGACCGCCTGGTCGCCCTCCACCACATGGCCCTGTTCGATCGCATCCGCCTGATGTTCTTCGGCAACCTGCGCCAGAGCTGGTCGGACTTTGTTCTGGTGGAGCTGGGCCATCACCAGTACGAGACGGTCCCGTTCACGCCGGACTCCCGGGCTTTCCAGCAGCGGGAGGCGGTGGACCGGTATCTGTTGATGCAGGCCTGCCGGGACCGGCTGGAGGGCGGCGAACCGCCCGCGGACATCTGGCCGGACATCCCCGCCCGGGACGACAGCAACCCCTGGCTGGAAAGCCGTCGCGGCCGGCTTTTGATGGAGTTGGGGCGTCAGGCGGACCGGCAGGGGGACGCCGAGTTGGCTCTGGCCGCCTGGTCCGATAGCGGCCACCGGGAAGCGCGGCTGCGCCACTTACGCCTGCTGGAACGACAGGGACGACACCAGGAGGCCTGGGACATTGCCCTGTCGGCGCAGGCAGAACCCCGCGGCGACGGCGAGGCCCAGGGCCTGGAACGGCTGATGCGTCGCCTCGCCCGCAAGGTGGACCAGGCGCCTCCGGAACGTCCGAAACGGCCGTCGATCCCGGAAATGCATCTGACGCTGCCCCAGCCCGCAGCCGCGTCGGTGGAGTGGGCGGTGTTGCAGGATCTCGACAGCGAGCAGACGCCCGTCTGCTACGTGGAGAACACGCTGATCAACGGCCTGTTCGGCCTGCTCTGCTGGCCGGCCCTGTTTGCCCCGCTGCCAGGGGCGTTCTTTCACCCGTTCCACATCGCGCCGGCGGACCTGCACCGGGAGGATTTCGTCAGCCGCCGGCAAGCGTTGTTCGATGACTGTCTGGCGGCCCTCGACAGTGACGAGTACAAAGACCGGATCCGCCGGACCTGGGGCGAAAAGCACGGTATCACCTCTGCCTTCGTCGCCTGGCCGGCGCTGAGCGAGCCGGTGCTGGAACTGGCGCTGCACTGCATCCCCGCCGCGGATCTCAAGCTCATTTTCCAGCGCCTGCTGCGGGACCTGCGGGATCATCGCAGCGGCCTGCCGGACCTGATCCGCTTTCACCCCGAACAGGCCCGCTACGACCTGATCGAGGTGAAGGGTCCGGGCGACCGGCTGCAGGACCACCAGATCCGCTGGCTGGAGTTCTGCCTGGCGCACGACATCGCCGTGTCCGTCTGTTACGTGCGCTGGCAGGAGGCCGACTGATGCGGGTGGCGGTGCGCACATTGTGCGAGTTCGCGGCCCGGCGCGGCGATCTGGACCATCGCTACACGCCGGCGCCCACGGCGGAAGACGGCATCGCCGGCCACGCGAAGGTGCAATCCCGGCGCGGTCCACAGTATCAGCCGGAGCTGTCGTTGAATGGCGAGTGCGCCGGCCTGACGCTCAGCGGCCGGGCCGACGGCTACGATCCGCTGGCCAACCGCATCGAGGAGATCAAGACCCACCGGGGCGACCTGTCGCGCCTGTCGTCCGACCAGCGGGCGCTGCACCGGGCGCAACTGCGGGCCTACGGCGCCCTCCACTGCCGCGAGACCGGGCGCGACAGCGTGGAGCTGGCGCTGGTCTACTACGACATCGGCCGGGACCGGGAAACCGTGGAACGGGAGAGCGCCAGCGCCGACACCCTGTGGGACGAACTGACCGCCCTGTGCGACGCCTATCGCCAGTGGGCCCAGCAGGAAGCGGCCCATCGCCGGCAACGGGACAACGCCCTGCAGACGTTGCAGTTTCCCTTCAGCGATTTCCGCAAAGGCCAGCGGGCTCTGGCTGAAACCGTCTACCGCAACAGCTGCCGCCAGCAGAGCCTGATGCTGCAGGCGCCCACCGGGCTCGGCAAAACCCTCGGCACCCTGTACCCGGCGCTGATGGCCCTGCCCCGCACCGGGCAGGATCGGCTGTTCTACCTCACCACCCGCAACCCGGGTAAACAGCTGGCGCTGGATGGTCTGCAAGCCCTGAGCGATCACCAAAGTGCCGCGCTACCGCTGCGGGTGCTGGAACTGAGCGCCAAGGATCACGTCTGCGAACATCCGGACAAGGCCTGCCACGGGGAAGCCTGTCCATTGGCCGCTGGCTTCTTCGACCGGCTGCCCGCCGCCCGGCAGGCCGCCGTCGACCAGGACGGCCCGCTGACCCGAGAAGCGCTGCGCCAGATCGCCGCCGCCCACGGCATCTGCCCCTATTTCCTGGCCCAGGAAATGGCGCGCTGGAGCGATGTGGTGGTGGCGGACGTCAATCGCCTGTTCGATCAGCACGCCCTGCTCTACGGCCTGACCCAACAGAACGACTGGCGCGTCAGCCTGCTGGTGGACGAGGCCCACAACCTAGTGGACCGGGCCCGGGGCATGTACTCGGCGACCCTGAACCAGGCGCGGCTGCTGAAGGTCAAAAAGCAGGTGCCCGCCCCGCTGAAACCGTCACTGAACCGGGTGGCCAAACAATGGCAGGCGTTGGCCCGTGAGGTGGATCCGGACAGCGACCGGCCCGTCTTCCTGAAAGCCATTCCCAAGGCGCTGCTGCCCAGTCTGAACGGTCTGGTGTCGTCCATCACCGAGTACCTGACCGACAACCCGCCGGATCTGGCGTTGCAGGAGCTGATGTTCGACTGCCTGGCGTTCACCCGCCTGGCGGAAGCCTTTGGCGACCACTCGCTGTGCGAATACGAGAATCACGGGCGGGGCAAGGCGCAACTGGCGATCCAGAACCTGATCCCGGCGGACTTCCTGGCGCCGCGCTTCGAGACCGTCGACAGCACGCTGCTGTTCTCGGCCACCCTGTCGCCGGGGGTCTATCACCGCGACCTGCTGGGCCTGCCGGACGACACCTTCTGGCAGAAGGTGGAGAGTCCGTTCCGGGCCGAGCAGGTGCAGGTGCGTTTTGCCGACCGGATCAGCACCCGGCGGCCGGATCGCGAGGCCTCACGAACGCCCATCGCCACCCTGATCGCCGAGCAGTTTCGCGAGCAACCCGGCAACTACCTGGCCTACTTCAGCAGCTTCGCCTACCTGCGGGCGGTGCTGGAGACCCTGATCGAGCAGGCACCGGACATTCCCGTCTGGCACCAGCACGGCGGCATGTCCACGGACGAACGGCAGGCCTTTATCGATCGTTTCACCGGCGATGGCGAAGGCGTAGGCTTTGCGGTTTTGGGCGGGGCGTTCGGCGAGGGCATCGACCTGCCCGGCCGGCGACTGATCGGTGCCTTTGTCGCCACCCTCGGACTGCCGCCGTTCGACCCCTGGCACGAGATCCTGCGCCAGCGACTGGATGCCAGGTTTGGCCAGGGCTACGAATACACCTACCTCTACCCCGGCCTGCAAAAGGTCACCCAGGCGGCCGGCCGGGTCATCCGCACCCCGGAAGATCAGGGCACCATCTGGCTGATCGACGACCGGTTTGCCCGCCCGGACACCCGTAAGTTATTGCCCGATTGGTGGTTCCCGGAACATGACCATCTCCTTGCCCCGATGTAACTCAAACGCCACCAACAATGTTTTAGACTGAGCCCCGTCCGGTCGAACTGAACCGGCGTGCACAACGGCTTCTGCGCCCCGATTTGGCGCAACCGTGCGCTTCTTTATGGCCGCTACCTGCCAGGTTGTCCGTCAGGGTGACAGCTTGAGCCCATGTCGTCAGGTAGTCATATCGCGGCCTGACAATTGCATCGAACAATCCAGAACGTCTTCCTGTCCGGCTACTCGGTCGGGTCGTCCGTTCACGAAAGCTTCCGAGCAAGGATGTGATTATGGACCTGAGTATCGTTGTCGCAGCCTACAATATTTCCGACTACGTCGAGGACTGTGTCTTGTCGATCCTGAATCAGGACACGCAGGCCCGCTTCGAACTGATTGCGGTGGATGACGGTTCCACCGATGACACCGGCGCCCAACTCGACGGGCTTGCGGCCAGATATCCAGAGCAGTTGGTGGTCATCCACCAGAACAACGGCGGTCTTTCGGCCGCCCGCAATACCGGTTTCGAACACGCCACCGGCAACTTTATCTGGTTCGTGGACGGTGATGACCTGCTGGCGCCCGGCGCCATCGAAGCGGTCGTCAGCGCCCTCAAGCATCAGGCGCTGGACTGCGTCCACGTCGGCTTCCGGGAAATCGATGAGCAGGGCCAGCCCCTGCCCGGCGAGCACCAACCCCTGGATACCGGCCTGACTACCGGCACGGCGTTTTTCCACGAAGGTGTGAAAACCTTCCACATCGCCACCACCGCGTGGACGTTTATCTATCGCCGCGCCTTGCTGGAGCAGTCCGGCCTGCGCTTCGAGCCCAACCTGCTGCACGAAGACATGCTGCACACCCCGTTGCTGCTGCAGGAGGCCACCCGGTTTACGACGCTGGAACTGCAGCCGTACCTGTACCGGCAGCGGACCGGCTCAATCACCCAGGGCATCAATCCGAAGAAGGCCAAGGCCCGCATCGACAGCCTGATCCGGATTTACCTGGACCTGCACCTGGTGCGCCGGGACAACCCGGACGCCCGGTTCCGCGAAGCACTCGGCTGGTACGCCTACCACGTCTACCGCAAGGCGGTGAAGGAAGCCCAGGCCGCGGACCTCAAGCAAAGCCAGCAACAGCTCGCCAAACTGAACCGCACCACCCGCGCCTGGCGCCTGTTCCCGGACCACGATCTGGTCGGCGGCCTAAAGAAAGCGGCGTTGAGCGCGGTATATGGCCCGACCCAATATTTTCAGCGGAGTCAGTCTCAGGGATGAAACTCAGTCAGCACGATTTTGAAGCCATCATGCAGCAGGCGTGCGGTTCCTCTCCGCTCACCCTCGCCAGCTTTCCGGGCAATGCCGGCGACCACCTGATCACCATGAGTTCGCTGACGGCCCTGGAGAAACTGGGCCTCAAGGTGCGACTGGCCCTGCCCGGTGCCCGCCTCGATGACACGGCGAAAGACGGCACCCTGCTGGTGGCGGGGGGCGGCAACCTGGTCCCGCTCTACAACGATGTCGCCGAATTGATCCAACGGATGAAAGGTGCCTGCCAGCGCCTGATCGTGCTGCCCCATACCATTGCCGGTCATGAGCCGCTGCTGCGGGAGCTGCCGGACAACACGCTGATCTTCTGCCGTGAACAGACGTCCTTCAACTACGTCAGCCAGCAGGCGGAAGCCCAAACGTACCTGTGTGACGACATGGTGTTCTACGGCGATATGTCGGTGTTCCGGGAGTCCAACCTGCCGCTGACCTGGCTGCGGGAACTGCTCGCAGCGCCCGGCGCCAAAGGGCTGAACCGTCGCAAATACCTGCAGGCCAAAGGCCGGCTGCTGGCCAGCTGGTTCAGCCGTAAACTGGGTAAAGGCCGCATTCGTGACGGTCATTTCTTCCGCACGGATCGGGAAAGCGCCGGCAAACCCATCCCCAGCGACAACTGCGATGCGTCGGTGGTCTTCGACTACGGCCAGGCCTCCCTGGAACGGGTGCGCGAATCAGCCCGGGATTTCGTCAACTACATCGACCAGTTCGACATCGTCCGCACGGACCGTCTGCACGTCTGCATCGCCGCCGCCCGCCTCGGCAAGACGGTGTACTTCAGCGGCGGCAGCTACCACAAGTGCCGGTCGGTGTATGAAAACTCCATCGCCAACCAATTCCACAACGTGATCTGGACATGACAGACGAGTCGCGCGCGGCCGCCACACCCCGCTCCGGGGTCAGCAGCCGGTCGCTGATTCCGCTGATGCTGCGCAGCAGTACGATCAATATCCTGATCGTACTGGTCTCTACGCTGAATGCCGCCCTGGTGGCGCGCATCCTCGGCGTGGAAGGCCGTGGCCATCTGTTCCTGTTGTTCCTGCCGCTGTACTTCGCGCCGCTGGTCTGCAACCTCGGCATCCAGCGTCTGGCGGTGTACCTGGCCAAGCGCGAGCACACCCAGGCGCTGCGCCCCCATTTGCTGGTGGTTGCCGGGACTGGCGTGCTCTTCGCGCTCATCTGGTGCGGCATCTACCCGTTCTATATCGCGGACAAGTACACCACGCTGGATCTGGCGATTGTCGGCGTCACCCTGGCGGGCAGCGTGTCGTTTGCCTGCGCCACCTATTTGCAGACCCTTGCGGCCGTCGACAGCCGATTCCTGATTCCCGACATCGCCAAGGTGATCCTGCCGCTGCTCAACGGTCTGCTTCTCGGCGTCGCTTTTTTTATGCATGTGGGCAGCCCTGAGCTGCTGCTGGGCTTCCAGATCGTCTGTCGGGTCGCGGAAATCGTGTTTATTTCCTGGGCCCTGCGCCGGCTGTTCCATCGCCAGTCCTTCGAGCGTCGGTCCCGGGTGCCCAAACCCGATCGTCAGTACGCCCTGCGCTTCTGGCAGTCCGATCTGATGATGCTGCTGCAGCAGCACCTGGACAAGATTCTGGTGTCGTTGATTGCCACCACCAGCGAGATGGGGATCTACGCGGTGTCCGTGACGCTCGCCATGTCCGCGCGGCAAGTGGTGGGCAACGTCACCAACGTCATCATCGCCCGGGTGAACGCCCGGGACGATCACGAGATGAAACGCACCTTCGGCCGCTGGACGCTGATCTACTTCCTGCTGGCGCTGGTGCTGTGGCCGCTGTGCCTGGTGCTGCTGGAGTATCCGGTGGCCTGGTTCTTCGGCAAGGATTTCACGGGCGTGGCCCACATCACCTCCCTGCTGCTGCTCAACGTGATTCTCGGATCGCTGGGCTGGCTGGCGATCCAGCCGATGCTGCTCAGCGGCAATAACCGACTGCTGGTGCGGGCCCAACTGGCCGGCACCGTGATCTTCGTGGCCGGCTCGATCTGGGCCGTGAAGATTTCCAGCCTGGAGTTTTTCCTCTATTCGATGATTGTCGGCGGGCTGGTGAAATGTCTGATGTGCCTGGGATCGATGTACTTCTCCGATCCCGGAAAACGGGAAGGAGACCCGACATGACCCTGCTCCATGCCGTGCCGGCGTATTCGCGGATCAACGAGGAATACATCTACCTGCACCTGAAGGCGCTGATGGCGCGCGGTTACGACTGCCGGCTGATCACCTCGCGCCTGCTCAATACACCGGGCCGGACTTTGCCGGGACTGGAGGTGCATATTGTGCCGGGCCGGGAATCCGGCGGCTGGTCCCGCCAGCTGACGCGCATCGAATCCAAACTGCTGCGCCAGTACCGGGAATTCGAAATGGGCACGCTGGCCCTGGCGCGACCCATGCGGGGCGTGGATGCCATCCAGGCCCAGTTCGGCATGTCGGCCACCAACTTCCTGCGGGCACCGGTGCCCGTGATCACGTCCATGCACGGCTATGACGGCAACGTGGCCCTGCACAGCCACCGGGAATTCCGCAGCGCCATGCAGCGCCTGAGCGCCGGTGACGACCGCATCTTCACCTTCCCCAGTCAGCACTTCGCCGACAAGGTCGCCAACACCCTGTCGCTGGCGCAGAGTCAGGTGCGGGTGGTACGCAACTACGTGAACCAGGACTTCTTCCCGTGGCGCGCCCGGGAATTCACCGGCGGCCCACTGCGGCTGTGCTGCATTGGCCGGTTCGAAGGCTTCAAGGATCAGATCACGCTGCTGGAGGCGGTGCGTCAGCTCCGGGACCAGGGCGTGGATGTGCGGCTCGACCTGGTGGGCTTCGGTCCAACCCAGGACCGGCTGACGTCGTTCGTCGGCATCCACAGCCTGGCCGACCGCGTGACCCTGCATGCCAACCTCAGCCGGGAAGGCATCCGCGACCTGCTCTACCAGAGTCACGTGTACGTGCAGCCCTCCCACGTCGACCCCCAGTCAGGGGCCGAGGAAAGCTTCTGTATTGCGATCATGGAAGCGCTGGCCACAGGCCTGCCGGTGATTGCCTCGGATTACGGGGCGCTGGAGGAGATCTATCGTCCCATGGCAGATGCGCCGGACGGGGCCTTCCGCTTCTTCGAGGCGGGCAATCCCGAGGCGCTGGCCCATGCCATTGATGACAGCCTGGACGATTACCACAGCCCGGCCGAGAGCCGCGTGCAGCAGTTTATTGGCGGGTTTTCCGAGCAATCGGTCGGTGAAGCCTGGTACGACATCCTGACCGGACTCGGTGTGATGCCAGAGGGGGCAGGTGCGGCTGCCCCCTCCGTCACCGACGCCGCGGTCTGAGTACCGCGCCGCCCGGCTCAGGGCGGCGACTCCCCTACCGCTTTTTGCCCAGCAGTATCCGGCGACTCCAGTAATAGCGCGAAGCCAGCTTGTCGACGATGATCGGACCGATCACGCCCACCAGAATTCCCACCACCATCAGCAGGAACGTATCCGACACGCCCAGCTTCTGCAGGATGATGCGGGAGCCGGACGTGCCGAACACGTGGAAAATATAGATGCTGTAGGCGTAGGCGCCGATAAACACCAGCCAGCGCTGCTTGAACTGGGACACCATCAGCAGGAGTGACACCCCACAACCAACGATCAGCGCCGGCAGTGATTGCGGCATGAACCGGTAGTCGATGACATCCACCAGCGTCAGACCCACCAGCACCGAGCAGACCGCCGTCACCAGCCCGACCGGCCACAACACCGCCGGCTGGAAAATGGCCTCACGGTAGCGGTAACAAGCCACGCCGAACAGGAACGACGGCAGCAGGAAGATCACGCCGGCAAAGCTGAAGTAGATCGGCGGATCCTGCCAGGCCAGATGGATGGCACAGGCGACGACCGCCACGATGGCGAATTGACGGCCGCTGGCGATCAGTTTCGAACCGTCCAGTAGCATCATCAGCAGGAAGATCCAGAACAGCGATTCCACAAACCAGAAGTGCTGGACCGGGATGATGTGCAGGGTCAGGAAATCGCTGGCCGACAGCGGCGTGTTGGTCCCCGGCGCCATGGCCTTGACGATGGCAAAAACGGTACCCACCACCAGCATCGGTACCAGCAGGCGTTGGGCCTTGCTCTTGACGAAGGCGCCCGCGCCACCGCTGAACGGCCGGATCGCATAGACGTAGCCGGCCAGGAACGAGAACAGGGGCATCTGCAGGTAATCGAAAATATCCGTGACCAGGTGGTAGAGCGACCCCGGCTCCTGGATCTGCAGCCCCTCATAGGGCTTGGGGCCAATGACGTGGAAAATGACCACCATCAGGATGGCCATGCCCCGCAGGGTCTCCACGTTGAGATCGAGTTGGCGCGTGGCCTGGACCCGCTCGAACGCATCGTTGCGTTCGCGGGCCGGCACGCTGCTGACAGCCTCGGACATCGGGCTTCCTCCTTGAAAACGGTTAATCGAGACCGACGACCAGGCCGTCCGGTGAATCGGTACCGGCCCGGGCTTCCAGCAGCTCTTCGAACAGCGCCAGATAGCGGTCGATGACCACGTCGGACAGCATTTCATTCGACCGGGTACGGGCGTTGAGGGTCATGTCCGCCAGACGTTCCGGCGTGAGGTCGGCCAACGCCGCGTGGATGTTGTCGACGGTGGGGGTGAACACCAGGCCGTCCACCTCGTGACGCACCATCTCAGGCTGCCCGCCCAGGTTGCAGGCGAGCACCGGCAGGCCGTTGAGATAGCTTTCGCTGACCACGCGGGACAGCGGCTCTTCCCAGGTGGACGGCACGACCGTCACGTCCACACTCGGATAGAACACGTCCGGCGTGGTGCGGCCCAGATAGGTGATGCGCGGATCGCCGTCGATCAGGGTTTCGAGGCGGGCCACGTCCTCATCGTTGCCGGTGCCGGCAATGGCGAGGGTCATGTCCTGGCGATCGAGCCTGCGGAAGGCTTCAACCAACCGGAACGTGCCTTTGTTCTCCGCTACCCGGCCGATAAAGCCGACCCGGACCGGACCGTCGTGCGCCCGCGGCTGACGGTCGAAGCGAAGATGGTCACCGGGGCGGTTGTGGATCGCGGCGGTGCGCTGGGCGTTGGGGAAAAAGCCGGCCTGCAGGTGGTGCTGGAGCATGTAATCGCTCACCCCCACGGCCGCGTCAACACACTCGCTGTGACGGCGACGGGTGACTTCCGCCGGACGGCAGGCGGCGCAGGTTTTCTCGCAGGTGTGGCCGTTGCGATAGCGGTTCGAGCGCTGACAACGCAGGTAGAAATCGCGGATGTTGTGGACCAGCACGGCGCCTTCGCGACGCTCCCGCCGGATGGTTTTCCACAGCTGGGTGGAAAAGCCCAGCAGGTTGTTGGTGTGGATGATGTCGAACTCCGACAGGTCCACGTACTTGGCGGCGTCCCCGCCCTGGAAGATGTCGATCAGGTGCCAGCGGGTGCGCTCGCTCAGCGAGCCCTGCTGGACCAGCGGAATGTGGTGATTGTAACTGGGCACGCGGATCACGGTCACGCCGTTGATCTCTTCCCGGTCGCCGACGCCGTCCCGGGCCAGGGTCATCACGCCCACCGTGTGGCCGCGCCGGGCAAAGCCCTCGGCCAGCTGTTGCACCGACAGTTCAGCGCCGCCGACCTGGGTGGGCGCGTAGAAGGTGTTCACCATCAGTATCTTCATGACAGCTCCCCCGCCGTTCCGAGGAACCGGTTGACGGTCCGGTTCAGGTTGCGAGCGAGACGGTCCCGCTCCTTGTGATAGGCCTCCGGTCTCTGCTCACCGGACAGCACCTCTTCCAGCACGGCCCCCAATTGCGATTCGTCGTAAACCACGCGGGCCAGGCCCCGGGACTCCACCTGGCGGGCCGTGGCAATCTGGTGATCGTTGCGGTGCTCGCCAAGGTCGAAACGCCGGGGCACCACCACCACCGGAATGCCCTGGTCGTTGCAGGACAGGATGGTACCGATGCCGCAGTGCCCCACCACCACCTGGGCGGCCTGCAGGTACTTCTGGTAGGCCTCCGGATCCAGGTAGCGGTCGTAGCTGATGTGCTCGGGCAGGTATTCCCCCCGGCCGATCTGGGCAAACGCCGGGTAGCGCTGCTCCGGGCCGACCCACGCGTCCAGGCTGCGCACCAGGCGATCGAAGGCCAGCTGGGTTCCTACAGTCATAAAAATCAAAACAGACTCCTTGCCGGCCTTACAGGACGCTGCCCAGGTAGACCGGACCGCGCGCGTTGTCGTTGTCCGCCAGGTGCTCCCACTGGGTGCAGCACAGGTCGACGAACTTCGCCGCCATGCGACCGGAGGTGGACAGGCATTCGGCGTTGGCCACGCTGTCCACCCAGATTACCCGGGTGCCGGTGAGTTTGGCGGCCACCGCCAGCAACAGGCCCGGCAGCGCACCGGTGGTGATCAACAGATCCGGACGCAGGCGAAGCATCAGCCCCAGCCCGCTGCTGAGGCAGCGCAGGGCGTTAAAGCGTTCGCCGGCGTTGCAGTCGGGAATGCGGTAGTAATCCGCACCGATGGCTTCCGGCGGGGTTTCCCGGGAAGTCGAGACAAAACTCAGACGCCGATCGCCCTGATCCAGCAGGTCTTCCAGCACCATCAGCTGTTTCCAGTGGCCACCGAACGAGGCGGCAAGCATCAGGTGCTGGGCTTTTTGCCGCGTCGTCGGACGGGCGGTTTCCGCAGTCGTCATGCTGTCCTCCTAAGATGCCAGGCCGGCGCGACTTTGCTGGTACTGGGCCAGCATGGCGTTCACTTTTTCATCCCAGGAATAGCCGCGCACGCTGCGCTGCAGCGATTCACCCAGGGTGTCGAGCTCCGGTGACCGACGGGCGGCTTCCAGGACCGGAGTGAGGCTCCCGGGCGCGTTGAAATCGATCAGGTAGCCGCCGTGGCCTTCCACCAGCTCACGGAACGGTGGGATGTCGTTGAGGATCGGGATCAGGCCGGCACCCATGGCTTCCACCGCGGACAAGCCAAATCCTTCGAAGGACGACGCGCTGACGAAGTAGCGGCAGCGGGCCACCAGTTCGGCAATGGCGTCCGTGTCGATGGCGCCGTGGAAAACGATGCTCTCGGGCAGGTTACGGGCCTGCAGCCGCTCCAGGGTGCCGTCGAAGTCCCGCCCCACCAAGTGCAGTCGGGCACCGGTGTCCGCTTCCAGGAAGCGGTCCACCAGGGCATCCACGTTCTTGTGGCTGGCCATGCGGCCGATGTAGACCAGGTCTTCGGTACGTTCGGCGGGCGCGGCCGGCAGGAACTTGTCCAGCGCCACGCCGTTTTCCACCAGCATCAGCCGCTCGGGATCGGGAATGATCTTGCCAATCAACTCGTAGTCGTTGCGGCTGCAGGCAAACACCTTGTCCACCTTCGCCAGCGCCCGGGGCGTAATGAAGCGGTAGAACAGCTGCTTGATACGGGCGAACTTCTCGGTGTGGAAATACAGACCGTGGGTGGTCAGGAACACCGATCCGCGGATGCGGTGCCGCAGGTAGATCATCTTGTCCAGCATCGAGTCCACGCAGTGGATGTGGAACACGTCGAAGCGGTTGACGGTGTCCAGATCGAGCGTCAGCAGTGGGTACTGGCGAATGCCCCGAAACGGCACGCGGGTGATCGGGATGCCGTCCACCTCGTCCGTAGCCGGCAGCTTTTCATTGTCGGCAAAGATACGGTCCAGGGTCATGACTTCCACATGATGCCCAGCCGCCTTCTGGCGCCGTGCGATCTGGAGAACCACGTCCTGGATGCCACCGACGGACGGGTGGAACTGCCTAACGTAATGCAGGATGCGCATGGGCCCCTCCCCGGAAATATTCCAGCAATTGCCGGTGATACAGGAACAGCATCACGAAATGCAGCCACACCAGCGGATAACGAATGAAGTTGTTGGACATGCAGTTGAGGATGAAATAGAGCAGTCCCAGCACCAGGAACAGCGCCACGTCCCGTTGCACGTCCAGCTTGGCGTCACGGGCCGTCCGATAGCTGCGCAACCCGGTTCGGAACAACACGAACACCAGCACGATCACCACCAGGAGCCCCAGGATGCCGGAGTCGAACAGACTGGTCAGGAACAGGTTGGTGCCGCCCCGCCCGGCGTTCATGATGCCCCCGTGGGCGTATTTCTCCCGCAGGTCCATGCGGTCCACCAGAGCCTGGATGCTGCCGGCGCCGTTGCCCCAGAACGGTTCCTGCTTGACGAAGTACCAGGTCATTTCCAGCGCAAACAGACGGGAGTCCAGGGCACCGGCATCCTCACTGCTGTCTTCCAGCGTCTCCATGATGTTGAAACGCTCAATCAGTGAGTCCGGCACGAACGGCGCCTTGAGCTGGATCGACAGGCCCATCATGAACACCAACACGACGCCCACGGCGATGATGCCAAACCGCCGGCGGACCAGCAGGAACAACCCCAGGCAACCGAGATAGGCAAAGGTAGCGGTACGCCCGAACGACAGGATCAGGGACATCACGCAACCGACCAGGGCGATCTGGAAATGCAGCGGCTGGCGAATCAGGTGCTTGCCGCAAATCGTGAGCAGCAGGGCCACGTAGCCCATAAACATGGCGTGCCAGTCGGTTTCGGTGAAAATCGACTCTGCGCGCGGGAAACCGACGGTTTCCGCGTGGGAGACCCCCAGGTCGATGCCCACGAAATAGCCCGCAATCTGGGCGAAAGACAGGGCCGCACAGAACACGCCGATGACGATCAGCGCATTGAGGGCCTTGATGACGCCATTCTCCCGGTCGTAGAGGTAGGTGTAGGTCAGCGTCAGATAGCCCAGCAGCAGAAGCTGCCCCAGGATGATCACGATGTAGTGATGCATCGAGATGATGGTGCCGCCGATGGCGGGTATAAACAGACTGAGCCACCAGGCCACGAAGACATTGAACTCCGGCCGCCAGCGGAAACGCCGCACCATGATGCCGTAATGGAAAGCAAGCATCAGGATGACGATGATAAACGGCTTCAGATTCGCCATCCGGCCGATATCGATCTTGACGCTCTCCAGGATCGTCATGAAGACGAAGAACAGCACCATGCCGTCCCGCGCCCGCTGGATCAGCAGGCGCGAGCGGTAGTTCGGGGCCGCATAGCGGTAGGGCGTGGCAATGTTCGCCGGCATGGTCGGGCCTAGTACTTGTACTGGTAAACGTAGTTGCCACGCTGCTGGTTCTGGCGATGCAACTGCACATCGTTGAAGACGACGCCGCTGACCGACACACCGGCCTGCTGCAATTGCTTGGCCGACTGTTCCAGCTCGCGCATGGGATGGTTACGGTCCTTGACCACCATCAGCGAGGTGCCGGCAAGGCGACCGATGATCGCGGCGTCCGTCACCGCCAGGATCGGCGGCGCATCCAGCAGCACGTAGTCGAAGTGCTCGGCCAACTCCAGCACCTTGCGGCCAAAGGATTCGTGCAGCAGCAGTTCCGCCGGGTTCGGCGGCAGCTGGCCGCCGCTCAGCAGGTGCAGTCCCGGGATGGTGGTCTTGCGCACGTAGTCCATGGGATGGCCGTCGCGGGTGATCATTTCGGTCACGCCCTGGTCGCGGCGCATGCCCAGCATCTGGTGCAGGCGGCCCTTGCGGATGTCCGCGTCGATCAGCAGGATCCGCTTGCCGGACTGGGCCAGCACGGCGCCCAGGTTGAGGGTCACGAAACTCTTACCGATCTGCGGACTGGGACCGGTCATCATGATCAGGTTGTTCTTGGCGCCCAGCAGCGAGAAGTGCAGCGTCGTGCGCAGACTGCGCAGACTTTCCACCGCCTTGTCGTCCGGCGCCACGTCGGCCAGGATGCGCGGCTGACGCGAGGTCTTGCGGTTCATCTTGGTCTGGCGATCGCTGTGGATCACGGTCGCGTAGACCGGCAAGCCCAGGTTGCGCTCGATCTCGTCCGGATCCTCGACGCCGCCGCGCAGGGCGCGCAGGACCAGCACCAGGATCACACCGAGAAAGGCACCGGTGACACCGGCCAGGATGACAATCAGCTTGCGCTTGGGCGCAACGGCACTGTGCATCGGAACCGCATGATCGATGATGCGCACGTTACCCACGGTGCCGGCCTTGGCCACCCTCAGTTCCTGCGCCGTTGAAAGTAGCCGCGTATAGAGCCCCTTGTTGACCTCAACATCCTGTCTCAGACGCAGCAGTTTCTGCTGGGCCTTGGGCAGGGTTGCCGATCGTTTGTCCAGCTCAGCCTGTTTGGCCTGCAGGCGATTGATCTTCTGGCTGATCGCAACCATCGTCGGATGTTCGGGCGTGAAGCGCTGACGCATTTCATCCCATTTCTGGCGCAGCTCCAGCAGTTGCTGATCCACCTTCACGGCACTGTCCAGCATGACCTTGGTTTCTTCATCCAGGTTGACCGAGCCGTACTCGATCCGATAGTCGTTGTAAGCCTCTTCCGCCGCGGTCAGCTTTTTCTTCAGTTCCGGCAGTTGATGCTCAAGGAACTCCAGAGACTGCTGGGCCTCGGCCGAATTGCGGGCGATGTTTTGCTTGACGTAAACTTGGGAAATCTCGTTCAGAATCCGGCTGGCCTGCTCCGGATCGGTGCCGGTCAGCGACAGACCGAGAATGCCGGAGTTCTTGCTTCGCTCGTAAACCGAGAAGCTACCCTCGACGTGCTTGATCGCATCCAGCGGCGTCACCCGTTCCATGGTGAAGCGGGTACCGGGCCGGGCTACCAACTCGGAGATCGAGACCTTCAGACTCTCCTGATCGCCGTAGCGGGTTTCGGACACCTGGCCCACTTCGCCCGTCATCAGCAGCTTGCCGTCCGGGTCCATGACCTTGTACTGGCCGTTCTGGCCCGCCACCACAGTCAGCGGCGTACCCACCAGGCCATCCGGAACTTCGAGGTTGTCGAGGGTGATGGATTCACCCCCCCAGGCGTATTGCCCCATCCCGAACATCGGGTCGGCCAATCCCTTGTTGTGCTTTTCAAAGTAACGCGCATAGGCGGATCCAACCACCGGCATGTACTGAGGCCAGGCGCTGTACTCCAGTCCCAGATTCTTGACCGCGGTCCCCAGAACCATGCGCGATTTAAGGATCTCCACGTCGGCGACGATGGGCGGCTCCTGTGCCATCAGCGACGACGGGTCGTTGCCCAACTGGCGCAGCCCGATGGGCTTCTGCTGCTCGATCTGCAGCAGGGCGTCGGTCTTGTAGACCGGCGGTGCCGTGACTGCGTAGCCGATTCCTACCAGGGTCGCTAGCAGCGTCACCAGCAGGATCAGTCCCTTGCGCTCCATCAGGATGGCGAAGTAATCCCCCAGCCTGATGTTCTCGTCACCCAGCGTGTCCTGATGCAAGACCGGCACGGGCGCGGCTTGCGCCTGCCCTGCCGCCCCCGGGCGCTCCGAGGTAAAGTTATCCGAGTTCTGCATCGTCATCCCTGCCTATTGCCGGTTATTGAAAATCGGGTATTTGGTGTTACTGGCCGATTCAAGCGTGCTGACGGTGTTCATCAGGTTGCTGATGACACGGTTCCAGCGCACGATGCCAGCGGTTTCCACATAGACCAGGTCACGCTTCTCCAGCTGGAAGCGGTCCGCCAGCAGCATGGCGTCCACGGAACTGGCGTCCAGGTGGAAGATCTTCGGATCCGGTCCCGGGCGCAGCACGAAGATCTGTCCCGGATCGGAGGTCGCCGGGTTCACACCGCCGGCGTCACCCAGGGCTTCGGCCAGGGTCTTGCGGCTGTTCTCGATCTGGTAACCACCGGGATAGACCACTTCGCCCATCACGAAGACCTTGTCGTTCTTGATGTCCGGCACGCTGATCACGTCGCCGTTCTTGAGCATGAAGTCCGGCGGCGTTTCGGCGTCTTCATACAGCGCCTGCAGATCCACCCGATAGGTCTTGCCATCGCGACTGAGGGTGACCTCGCGCTTGTCGGCCAGCTCGGAAAAACCGCCGGCGCGGTTGACCATTTCCAGCAGGGTCGGCGGCACGTCATCGATGGTCTGGACACCGGGCGCTTCCACCTCACCCACGACGTACACCCGCTGACTGCGGTACGACACCACGCGCACATCCAACTGGATGTTCTCGATGTAGGGTTTCAGGGCCACCGTCAGTGCTTCGCGGATTTCCTGGATGGTCTTGCCCTTGACGTAGAGTCGCCCGGCGTAGGGGAAAAAGATGTAGCCGTCGCTGTCCACCAGGTTGCCGGCCTGCTCCGCGGAGCGGAACGAGCCCGCCGGGATGGTCAGTTCCGGGTGCTCCCAGACGGTAATGGACAGAACATCGCCCGTCCCCACTTCATACTCGTAATCGGTCTTGGCGACATTGCCGTCCGGGGCGATCGTGGGCACGTCCCGGGGCTGACTGGCCATCGACGCAATCAGGTTGGCGGTAATGGGCTGGACCTGCACCCGAACCGGCGACTGGTCCTCGTCCGTGCGCAGGGTCACCGAATCCGGTACGCCGGTGCCCGCCATTTCCATACCGGGAGCCACGGCACAGCCCTGCAGCACCAGCGCTACGGCGACTACCGCCCAAAATCGTCGATCAAACATCACGTCGCGCAACATACGTTCCTTCCCTACTCAAACATTGAAAACGGTCTTGCCGGCGCCCCTCAGGCATCGGCCAGCGCCACCGACAGCCGCTGCACCCAGTCCGTAGAGCACTGGTTCAGCAACTGATAGGACGCTTCAAACAGCGAGTAATTGCCCCGGTAGGGATCCGGCACCTGCACCCGGCGCCAGTGGCCGATCAGGAACACCTTGCCCCGGGCTTCGGGGAACTCGCTCTCGATGTACTGTTTCTGGAAATCCTCCATCACCAGGATCAGCTCTGCCCAGGCGATCATTTTCCACGCCACCCGCTGACTCCGGTGCTGGCTCCCGTCCAGACCATTGTTCTGCAGCACACGCTGGGCATTGGGATCGGCGGGCCGACCGTCGATCGTGGAAATTCCGGCCGAGCGCACCTGCACCTTGGCCATACCCTGCTTCTGGAAACCGTCCCGGAGCATGACCTCCGCCATCGGGCTTCGGCAGATGTTGCCGACGCACAGCACCAGGACTCGGGAAATCGTCAACGCCGAACTCACGTCTTGCACCCTGACCTAATCAGTAGGCCTGTTGACCGGTGAAGCCACGGAAGATGGTCCACCAGATGATTTTCAGGTCGAGCCACAGGGACCAGGCGCGGATGTACTCCAGGTCGTAGTCGATCCGACCGCTCATCAGATCCATGGTGTCGGTTTCACCACGGAACCCGTTGATCTGGGCCAGTCCGGTAATGCCCGGTTTGACCTTGTGGCGCAGCATGTAGCCCTGGATCTGGCCGCGGTAGTACTCGTTGTGCGCCACCGCGTGAGGGCGCGGGCCGACGATGGACATGGTGCCGGCGAGCACATTGAAGAACTGGGGCAGCTCATCCAGGGAAGTGCGGCGCAGGAACGCGCCGAACGGGGTGATCCTCGGGTCGGACTTACGCGCCTGGGGCACGTCCGGACCGTCCTCGCACACGCTCATGGAGCGGAATTTCCAGACCTTGATCTTCTCGCCCCGCATGCCGTAGCGGGTCTGCTTGAAGAACACCGGCCCGGGCGACGACAGCTTTACGCCGATGGCGATCAGCAGCATGGGAATGGCAATGAGGGCCAGGATGCCCAGCGACAGCACCACGTCTTCGAGGCGCTTGCTCCAACCGTGATCCACCAGCGGTGTGTCGTAGATGCTCAGGGCCGGAATGCCCTGGATGCCGGTCATCCGCGAGTGCAGCAGGTTGAAGCTGAAGACATCCGGAATCAGGTAGACCGACACCGTGGTGTCGGCGAGCCGATCGATCAGCGCATGAATACGTTCTTCGGCGCGCATCGGCAGGGTGACGTAGACAATATCGATCTGGCCATCGCGAGCATCACGATAGAGCTGCTCCAGCCCGCCCTTGACGTTGACCTCATCGCCCTCGAGGCGGCGATCCGGATCGCCCGTCGGCTCCCGGTCGTCGTAGTAACCGGCCACCCGATAGCCCATCCAGGGCACCCCCTGCATGGACTGCACCAGACGGCTGCCCAGTCGGTTGGCACCGACCACGGCCACCCGGCGAGGCTGGGTACGCTGGGCGCGGTACAGAGACAGGAATTCACGCCGAGCCCAGTGCAGGAACACCATCACCAGCGGGGTCAGTGCAATCCAGGTCAGCACGGCACTTTGGTCCACGACCTGCACCAGGCCGAGCAGCAGGGCTACGGTGAAGGTGACCAGCGCCGTGGCCGCCCAGGCCCCCAACAGGCGGTAGGCCAGCTTGGGCGTCGACAGGCCACGCCACATGTAATACACCTCGTTGCTTTCGGCGAAAAAGCCAAAGCTGATCACCGCCAGCATGCCGAGGAAGGTGTAGGTATTGCCCCAGGCCGCACCAGTCAGGTTCAGCACGCCCCAGAGCATGAAGAGCACAAGAACACAGTCAAATGCCCGGAAAAAGGCCAGAATCCGGGAATGGTGCAGCCTGATCACAGGTGGCTGCCGATCCATAACCACGGACTGCGGCGTAACGTCTTTTAAGTGGTGCCCACCCATAACGCGCTCCATGTGTTTTAGGAGCCTGTCATTAGCTCCTTTAGGTCTGCACTCCAGGAACTTCCGGAGCTTGCTTCTGTCCACACGCTTTGGAGCGACATGCATCGAAACCAATCGCGCGTGTCGCTTAATACGTCAGACAGGAAACTCACAGACATTCCTGGAATTGCGGCTGCATAATCCAGACCAGTCACGCCAGCACCATTTTGTTTTCAGGCAATATGTCGCTGGACCGCTGATCTCCCGGGCCTTGTCGGCTGAGGCCATTTACGGTGCGCGAGCAGGCACTAACCGGTCAATGTAGGCAGCGTAGGCATATCGCCTTTGTTAAACGGTGCAAAACAGCGCAAAGCCCCGTCTCATGCGCCCCAAAAGCATGCGCTAAAAGCCATGAAGATCAGACTACAATGCGATGAAATTCGCGTAAGGAAGATGTAACGCGTTAAAAGCTGCGGAAAGGGCTGGAAACGCGTAATCTATGCGGCACTTTGGGCGCCCCTTGACCTCTTTCCCGTGCCCTCCTGACAGCATTTTCGATCTGCGATATCTTTCCACGCCCCTACGACGCTCTCCGCTGCCTGATCCGAGACGGATACCCTGTCGAACCGACGCCCGACATTCGGAGGATTGACGCCGTCCGGGGTTCGGGCGAGGATAGCCGGCAGGGAAATAACAGGGCAGGCTGCGCCGCAGACCTCCCATAATCACAAAAGCCCCATCGGTTTTACCCGTCCGGCTGTATTCCCGCCCTCCTCGCACAGGCAAGAAAAGCCCTCCATCGTTGAATGGGGAAGGCTCGCGCCTGCCTGATTACCGGGCCGGTTCAGGAGTTCATCAGAAGCTCCCTAACGACTGTAAGGAGTCACGCACCATGTCAGACAAACCCAGCATCCTGATCGTCGGCGCCGGCGCCATCGGCAGTTTCTACGGCGCCATCCTCAAGCGCGCCGGTTGCCCGGTCAGCGTCGTGATGCGCTCGGAATACGACGCCGTGAAGGCCAACGGCATCCAGATTGAAAGCGAACTCGGCGACCTCTCCTACCGGCCGGACCATGTCTACCGCGACGGCGATTCTCCGGAAACCGCACCCGATTACCTGATCCTCTGCGTCAAGGTGCTGCCAGGCGTCGACCGGACCGCGTTGATTCGTCCCTGGCTGGGCGACAACACCCGCATCGTGCTGATCGAGAACGGCCTGGATATCGAGCGCGAGATCGCCGACGCCTTCCCGAAGAATCCGGTGATCAGTTGCCTGGCCTTTATCGGCGTCAGCCGTGTGGCTCCGGGCCAGATTCACCACAATTCCTACGGCCGGCTGGTAATGGGGCAGTTCCCGAAAGGCATCAGCGAGGACTGCCAGACCCTGTCCGACCTGTTCAATGCCGGGGGCATAAACGTCAAGCTGACGGAGGAAGTGGTGGGCGAACGCTGGCGCAAGTGCCTGTGGAACACGCCGTTCAACCCGCTGTCGGTACTGGCCGAAGGGGCGGACACCGACACCATCCTGGACAGCGACGGCGGCGAAGACCTGATCCGTGCGCTGACCGAGGAAGTGATCCAGGTGGCCGAGGCCGACGGCTATCCCATGGACCGTTCGATCATCGACAAGCAGATCGCCGGCACCCGCAAGATGACCGCCTACAAGAACAGCATGGCGCTGGATTACCTCAACGACCGGCCCATCGAGCTGGATGCGGTGCTGGGCAACGTTGTGGCCATCGCCAAGCAACACGGCGTGGCGGTGCCGCACCTGAACACCATGCTGGTGGCCCTGCGCATGCGCGAGCACCTGAAGGCCAGGGAAGCCTCAGCCTGACAACTGCGTTTTGAGATGCGCCACCGCCTGCCGGAACAGCGCCTCGTCGAAGTAATCGGCAGGCGCAAAACCGGTAGGCGGATACGCCCGCTTTCCCTGCAGCATCACGCCGCCGGCCCGGGCGAGGCCACAATCCAGCATCAGGTTGTCCGCCAGCCCGAAAGGTTCGATGGCCGCGCCGTTCGGGTCGATGCCTTCACCCTCCACGCGCGCGTTGTAGGGCGTATGGCACACCGTAAACCCGACCGCCGGCTTCCCCTGCCCCAGCATGTACCCCAGCTCGTACACGGTACCGGCGTCCGCACTGGGGCCCCTGAACGGCGTCAGGTTGGCAATCAGGTCGTCCGCCTGCTCCATCAGGGTAAGATTGGCGTCGTAGATGGCCCGGGCAGGATCGGCGTCATGCTCGATGTCGATCGCGTTATCCGACGGCGACAGGCCGACCAGTCCGGCCTCCGACAACAGCGCCTTCTTGCGCTGGTCGATCTCGTCACGGACGGCCGCCGGAAAAAAGACCTCTGGCCCGGCCAGGTACACGCTCGGTTGTGACGCCATGCAAACCTCCGATCTCAGTTGCGCCCCTTGGTCAGGCGAAATAGCATTTCCGGTGCGATGCGTTTGACCCACAGCGCCGCCATTTCCTTGCCTTTGCCGACCGGGATTTCCCGCTTCTTCGCGTTGAGCCCGTTCACCACGACTTCGGCGCATTCATCCACATCCATGCCGCCGGCGATGTCGTCGTCCACCCGGCCAAACGCAGAACCGTCGGCGGCCAGGGCGTTCTCCGCGATGGCCGTCCGAATGAAGCCGGGCACGATGGTCGAGACGTGAATGCCGGCGTCTTCCACTTCCGCCCGCAGGGCATCGAAGAAGCCCATCACCGCATGCTTGGCGGCGCAGTAGCCGGTGCGTTGAGGCACGCCCACCTTGCCGGCCACGCTGGCGGTGACGGCGATGCGGCCCGCCCCGCGTTCCAGCATGTGCGGCAGGACGGCCTTGGTGAGGGCGATCTGGCCCATGACGTCGACATCCATCAGTTTCTGGTAGACGCTCATGTCCGTGTCCTTGCACAGTGACCGCTGGGACAGGCCAGCGTTGTTGATCAGCAGGTCGATGGCGCCGAACCAGTCCCGCACCGTCTGCACGGCCTTGGGCAGGGCGTCCCAATCCGTAACGTCCAGCGGCAGGACCAGCACCTGTTGTTCGCCGAGCCCAGCTTCGATACAGCGAGTGGCCACGCGCTGGAGCTCGGGCTCGCGCCGGGCCGACAGCACCAGGTTGGCGCCGTCCCGCGCAAAGCGTACGGCCAGGGCTTCGCCGATGCCGGACGACGCGCCGGTAATCCAAACGGTTCGGGTGGTCATGAAAGCTCCTTGTTATGCTTTTATTGAGGTGTCCAATGTAACTGAAGCGCCCGGATCAACACAGGGCCGCCCGTCACTAGCCCGCCTACGGGCCGCGGTCTCAATACCTGTCACACCGCTCTGAACGGGCACTTCGGCACGCCAGTGCGAATGTGCTTTACCCCATGCACCGCTTGCCCGAGAATACCGGCTGGCTGTCACCACCCATTGATTCAGAGAACCTCGCCATGGCCCTGAAATCCACGGTCTTCAAGGCTCATATCAACATTGCGGATATGGACCGGGATCACTACGCCGACCACGCCCTGACCCTGGCCCGGCATCCGTCGGAGACCGACGAGCGGCTGATGCTGCGCCTGCTGGCGTTCGCGCTTTACGCCGACGAGTCGCTGCAGTTCACCAAGGGTTTGAGCACCGATGATGAACCGGATCTGTGGCAGAAGAGCCTGAGTGACGAGATCGAGCTGTGGATCGAGCTGGGGCTGCCGGACGAGAGCCGTATCCGCAAAGCCTGCGGCCGTTCGGAGAAGGTGGTGATCCTGGCTTACGGCGGGCGCGCCGTGCCGATCTGGTGGGACAAGCTGCAGGGCAAGGTCTCGCGCTTCGACAACCTGGTGATCCTGCAGATCGATGCGGAAGACAGTCAGGCGCTTGCGGCCCTCGCGGAGCGCTCGATGCATTTCCAGTGCACCATCCAGGATGGGCAGGCGAGCTTTGGCGACGGTGAGCAGATCGTCACGATTGATCCGGTGCGCCTCTACCCGGAAGCCTGAACAGCCCTCATTGCAGCTACTTGAGCCGCTTTACCTGTGCCTTGAGCACGGCCAGTGGCTGACCGGACTTGTTGAGCAGGAGCAGTTCGTCGTTGTCCTGTTTCACGCCAACGGTCTGGCGCATCGCCTTCATGTAGGGCCCTTCCACCGGATCGTTTGGACACACGTCACGGGTCGCCGCCATCTCGGTGAAACGGAACTCCCCGTTTACCACCGCGTAGGTGCCCTTGAAGTGATTACAGCCGGCAAAACCGCCCACGCGGCCATCGTCGAGGAAGATGATAAACGGGGCCTGACCGTCCGGCTCGGGAGGTGCCACCTTGTTGCCGCCCACATGCACCAGGCGCCAGATGGTGTTGGTAAAGCTGACTTTCGGTGCCGTGGATTCATCCTCCACCGGCACCGTGGTGCAGGCACTCAGCAGGCCGGCGGCCAGCACGATGGCAAGCCATCCGGTGCCCCGGCCTGGCCGTCCCGATCTCCCCTGCCACAACCCATGAGAGGCCGATGCCCGGTCTTGCAGGCCGCGCATCATCCACAGTCCGAGCTGTGCCAGAGGGTTTCGGGTCATCGCTGTCTACTCACTGTCTTCCCTGGATGCGTTCAGTAATGAGGGCTTCTTGAGGGCTTTCTGGAACAGGTCCTTTTCCTGGGCAATGCTCAGGGCACACTGCTCGGCCAGGTCGTCCGACAAACCCTCAACCCGGGACTGAAGAAATACCATAATTTCCTCGGACAACTCCAGCATCCGGTCACGGGCATCGGCATCCGCCTTGTTGGTGAAGAGCATCTTGTCGGGGTTCTTCAATGCCATCTCTTGCCCGTCCCTCTCCGAGAAATACAACGCTTGAACAGCCATACTGCGTTTCTCCTGTTATCGCTACGTGAGCAGCGTTCAACGAAAAAGTAGAGGCAAGAATAGCACCCAAATACTGTATATAAAAACAGTATTCCGATTATTCCCGGAACTCGGCCTTGTCGAGTCCGTGCTTCTTCATCTTGTCGTACAGCGTTTTTCGCGCAATGCCCAGCTGCACCATGGTGTCCTTGAGGCTGCCCTGGCAGGCGTTCAGGGCGCTGACGATGGCCGACCGTTCGAAGGCGTCCATCATCTCGCTCAGGGTGCGCCGGCCGGGAACATTGTCGGAAACCGCCACACCGGTTTCATCCAGCGCCGGCGCGCCCAGCAGCACGTAGCGTTCCGCCAGGTTCCGCAACTCCCGCACGTTGCCCGGCCAGGTGTGCTGCATCAGTCGGGCGGCCTGCTCGGCGTCCAGCGGCACGCTCTCCCGGTCGTAACGCGCGGCGGCAATCAGTACGAAGTGGTGGAACAGCACCGGGATGTCTTCCTTGCGCTCACGCAGGGGTGGGATGTCCACCTTCACCACGTTGAGGCGGTAGTAGAGATCGGCGCGGAATTCGCCTTCGTCGCTGAGCTGCTTCAGATCGGACTTGGTGGCCGCGATCACCCGCACGTCCACATCCAGCGGCGTGTTGCTGCCCAGGCGCTCCACCTTGCGCTCCTCCAGCACCCGCAGCAGTTTCACCTGCAGGGCCATCGGCATGCTCTCGACTTCATCCAGAAACAGGGTGCCCTTGTCGGCGTGTTCGATCTTGCCGATGCGGCGCTTGTCGGCCCCGGTGAACGCCCCCGCCTCGTGCCCGAACAGCTCGCTCTCGATCAGGTTTTCCGGCACTGCGCCGCAGTTGATGGCAACAAAGTTGTGGGTGCTGCGCGGGCTGTTCTCATGAATGAAACGGGCCAGCGCGTCCTTGCCCGAGCCGGTCTCACCGAACACCAGGATGTTGGCGGAGATGTCCAGCAGGGGTTCTACCGTGGCGATCACCTTCTGCATGGCCGGAGAGTCGCCGAGAATCCGCGGCCCCGGCCGGGCCAGTTGGCGCAGTTGGGCCTTGAGCCGGCGGTTCTCCAGCGCCAGGTGGCGCTTCTCCAGGGCGTGGCGCAGCAGTTCGATCAGCTCGTCGTGGTCGAACGGCTTCTCGATGAAATCGTAGGCACCGCGCTGCATGGCGGACACGGCGGTGCTGATGTCCCCCTGGCCGGTGAGGATGATGACGGGAATGGCCGCATCCATCGCCTGGACCTGGTCCAGCAGTTCCAGCCCGTCCATGCCCGGCATGTTGTAGTCGCACAGGATCACCCCGGTGTAGTCCGGATCGATCTGGCGCAGGGCCGAAGGCGCATCGGCGTAGCAGGCCACCCCCAGGTCTTCCAGCGATAGGGTCTGGGCCATGGCGTGGCGAATGGAATCCTCATCGTCGATAAAGATCACGTCGGTCTGGGTCATTCCACGGTCTCCCGTCGGGTCAGAGTGAGGATGAATTCAGCACCGTCGCCGTCGTTGCGATTGTGCCCAGTCAGGCGACCGCCCTGCGCGTCCACGATCTGGCGCGAGATGGACAGACCAAGGCCCAGCCCCTGCTTCATGGATTTGGTGGTAAAGAACGGTTCGAAGACCTGCTCGGTGTTGGCCGGCAGGCCCGACCCGTTATCCCGAATCCGGCACTGCCAGCCGTCGTCGTCCGAGCGGATGTCGATGGTGATGCGCGGGTCGTCCACGCCCTCCACCGCCTGCACGGCGTTGGCGATCAGGTTCACCATCACCTGCTCGATGCGGATCAGGTCGCCGTGGATCATGACGGGCTCGCCCGGGCGCCGCCAGTCGATGGTGACGCCCTCGCTGTTCTCCTGGGCGGTGATGATCTTCAACGCCGCGTCGATGGGCTGGCGCAGGTCAATGGACGACGGCGGGCCTTCGGACTTGCGGGCGAAGACTTTGAACTGCCGGGTCAGCTCCGCCATCTTCAGGCACAGACTGGCGATTTCCTGCAGGTTGGCGTCCACCATCGCCGTCTCGCCCCGCTCCAGGAAGCGGCGACTGTTGCGGGCGTAGGTCTGGATGGCGGTGAGCGGCTGGTTCATCTCGTGATTCAAACCCGCGGACATCTGCCCCAATACCGCCAGCTTGGCCGCCTGGATCAGCTCCTGCTGGGTTTCCTTGAGTTCGTCCTGGGCCTCTTCCCGCTGGCGAATCTCTTCCAGCAGCTGCTGGTTGGTGTTCTCTAGGTCAGCGGTGCGCTCGGCCACCCGTTTCTCCAGCTGCTCGCCTCGCTGGGCGAGCTCCGCCTCCCGGCGATAGCGCTCCCGCAAATACAGCCAGGTCAGGAAAATCCCGAGGAACAGCATGAAGCCGCCGATCAGGAACTGGATGCGGATCCACAGGATCGGCTGGGTGCTGACCATGACCTGCAGGGTCCAGTCCATCCGCGGCAGCGGGGTACGCAATTGCAGGTAGTCCTGGTCGACGCCCGGTTCGCTGACGTGGATGCGAGCCACCTTGGCCGACACGCCCCAGGGCTGACCCAGCGGCGTGATCGCCATGGGCGCCAGGTCCCGGTTGGGGTAACGCAGGCTCGGCGCGGGATTGGGCGACTTGCGATCGAAATCCCGGTACAGCCAGTCCTTCCGGCTCGACAGGAAGCTGATGCCGTCATCGTCCAGCACCACCATTTCCGCATCGTGCAGGGAGGCCGGCCGCTGCCATTGGGACTCCAGTTCGTTCACCTGCACCTTCACAGCGATAACCCCGAGAATGTCGCCCCGTCCGTTTTTCACCGGGTGGGAAAAATACAGGCCCCGGATATCGGACGTGGTGCCCAACGCAAAATACACCGCCGAGTCGCCGGTGCGCATGGCGTCCTGGAAATAGGGGCGGAAATCGAATACCCGGCCGATAAAGCTGTCCCGACGCTGGTAATTGTTGGCGGCGATGGTGAAGCCGGTGCGGTCCATCAGGTACACGTCGGAACTGCCGACGATGTTGGCCATACGCTTCATTTCCTCGTTGGCCTCGAGGATCAGGCGCTGGTTGTCCGGGTTCAGCAGGACGTTTTCCATCAGCGGATGTTCGGCCATGAGTTCGGGAATCGGCCGATAGCGCTTGAGCTCGTTGGCCACGAGCTGGGTGTAGCGGAAGGATTCCTCGTGGGCTTCCTGTTCCAGCATCCGATAGCCGGCCCAGCCGCCGAGCAGCCAGGAAAAGCCGATCGTCACGAGGAAAAGGAGTACTGCCCAGAGTCGGTAGGTCATGGATGCCTGCTTATGAATGTCCGAGGCAAGCCTACCCCTGAGGCGGGCAAGGAACAACCGGCCGGGTGCGGCCGACCGGTTGTTGCCCGTGTGGTGACGGGTCACCGGAGGATCACGAGGCTCCCACGGTCTTGCCATGATCCGGACGCCGCTGCTTCTGCATGAAGTAGGTGACCACCGCCAGGGCGATGCCCGCCAGGTCGGAGATCCAGCCACCGGCGATCATCATCAGGGCCGCCGCCAGCAACAGCAGACGGGTCAGGCGGGGTGCGCCGGCCTGGAAGATCCAGCCTTGCACCGCACCTGACAGCAGGTACACCCCGAAGGTGGCGGTGATCAGCGCGCGGGCGATGGCCAGGACGCTCGCGTCCATCAGCAGGGCGCCGTTGTAGAAGAACATGAACGGCACGATGAACGCGGCCAGGCCGATCCGGAACGACGCCACCGATGTCTCCATCGCATTGGCGCCGGATATCCCGGCGGCGGCGTAGGACGCGAGCGCCACCGGCGGCGTGATCGCCGACACCACCGCGAAGTAGAACACGAAGAAGTGCGCGGTCAGCGGCTCGATACCCAGCTGCACCAGACCCGGTGCGACCACCGAGGCGGCGACGGCGTAGGCGGCCGTGGTCGGCATGCCCATCCCCAGCATGATGGAAATCAGCATGGCGAAGACCAGCGCCAGCAGCTGACTGTGTTCAGCCACGCTCAGCAGCAGTGCCGAGAAACGGGCACCGACGCCGGTCAGCGAGATGACGCCGACGATCACACCGGCGCAGGCACACACCGCGATGATCTGGATCGACATGATGCCGGCCAGTTCCAGCGCGTGCAGGATCGAGCGAATACCCATCTTGTGAGGCGACAGCCAGCTCACCACCACGGCCGAGACCATCGCCAGGGTACCGGCGCGGATCACCGAGTAGCCCATGAACAGGGCCACCACCAGGATCAGGATGGGCGCGAACAGGTAGATCTGCTTGGCCAACGTCTTGAACCGCGGCAGTTCGTCGGAGCGCATACCGCGCATGCCCAGCTTGGCGGCTTCGAAGTCCACCATGAAGAACACGGAGGCGAAGTAGAGGATCGCCGGGATGATCGCCGCGATGGCAATGTCGGTGTAGGGGATACCGGTGATTTCCGCCATGATGAAGGCGCCGGCGCCCATGATCGGAGGCATGATCTGCCCGCCGGTGGAGGCCGCGGCTTCGACCGCACCGGCGGTCTGTTTACGGTAACCCACTCGCTTCATCAGCGGGATGGTCAGCGAACCGGTGGAGACCACGTTACCGGCACTGGTGCCGTTGATCATGCCCATCAGACCGGACGCGAAGATCGCCACCTTGGCGGGGCCACCGCGGGAACGGCCGGCGCAGGCAAAGGCGAAGTTGACGAAATAATCACCCACCTTGGACGCCTGCAGGAAGGCGGCAAAGATGATGAACAGGATAATGTAGGTCGACGACACGGCGGTGGTCGGCCCAAGCACACCTGCATCGGTGTAGACCTGGCTGAAGAAGCGCTGGATCGACAGACCCGGATAGCTCAGGAAGCCCGGCAGATAGGGGCCGAGGAACACGTAGGCCAGGAAAATCAGGGCGATAACCACCAGAGCCAGGCCCGCGACCCGACGGGTCATTTCCATGATCAGTGCCGTGCCGGCAATCGCCGCGAAAGAGATGCCGATCGGGGCAAAGGAGGTGCCGGTACTCATGCGCATGGAGGTGTTGTAGACCTCCAGGAAGTATGCCGCCGTGGCGATGGAACACAGGATCAGTACCAGGTCCGGCAGGCTGAAGGCGGCCCGGTCACGCTGATGGAACCAGCTCAGGACGATCGCACCGGCGGTCGCGACGAGCAGCGGCCAGCCGAAATGCCAGGTTTCCAGGTCCGGCGGCAGCCGCATGGTGCCGGCGGCAATCATCTGGTGAAAATTGAAGGTCTGGTACAGGGTATACAGCGCCGGCAACATCAGGACCGCAGCGATCCAGGTGGTCCAGCGATGACGGGCCTCACCCTCTTGCCCGGACACGAACTGGGCGCCGGTGTAGAGGAGGAAGCCGAGAATCAGGGCGCCACAGACGTGCACGATCCGGAAGGACCAGGTCTCCATCGGCGCGATGTTCAGGGAATACAGGTGGAAAGCCGAGTAGGCAATCGACAGGACGATAACGGCCTGCAACATCCAGCCGGTGTAAAGGCGGCGGTTGGACTCAACCGGTTCTTCATCCACACCATGGGCCAGCATGTGATCGTCTTCCGGTGCGGCCGGAGACGGATTCTTGTCGTGGGTATCAGTAGTCATGATGCAACCTGATCGAAAAGAAAAATGACCGGGAGGCGGCCAGAGCGGACCGGTCGGGCGGCCGGTCCTTCGACTGTCGCGGGCGCGACAGGGGGCTTACTTGATCTGGCTGTCGTCGATCTTGTAGCCGTGCTCGTTGAACCAGCGAGCGGCACCCGGATGCCACGGCAGAACGGTGTTCTTGCTGTAGTTCTCCGGAATGGACGACTTGGCGGCCTTGTGGATGCCCACCATCTTGTCGTTGTTTTCCATGGTCAGCTTGGTCATCTCGTACACGAAGTCTTCCGGTACGTCACAGTTGGCGATGGCGAAGTTCCACATGGAAACGACGTTGGACGGCTTGTCCAGCGACTGGTAGGTGCTGGCCGGGATCTCGAACTTGGACACCGGGAAGTTCTTCAGGATTTTCGCCTGTTCCTCGTCCGTCATACCGATGATGTTCACGTCGGTCTGCACTTCCAGCTGGCTGACCGCCGGAATCGGGATACCGGCCGCGAAAGCCACCACGTCGATCAGGCCGTCCTGCAGCTGACCGCCCAGATCCGACCAGCTACCGTTACGACGCTCGTACTTCACGCCCAGGGCATCCATCATCTTCGGGAAGTAGGTGTCGGAGGTGGAGCCAGCCGGGCCGAAACCAATCTTGGCACCGTCGGGGATATCGGAAATGGACTTGATGCCGGAGCCGGCCAGTGCGGTGACCGAGAACGGCGTCTGGTACATCGGGAACATGGCACAGACGTTGTCCATCTTCATGCCCGGTGCCAGCGGACTGTTGCCGTCGATGGATTCCTTTGCGGGGCCCAGCGTGGTCAGACCGAATTTAAGGTCGCCGGTGTGGACCAGCGCCATATTCTGCATCGGGCCACCGGTGATTTCAGCACCGCCGGAGACGCCCAGGTTTTCGGAAATGAAGTGAGCCCAGCCAGAACCATAGGCGAAGTAAGTACCGCCCTGGCTGGCTGTACCGACGGTGAACTTTTCGGGCCAGTCGGAACGGTCCTGCGCGGACGCGGAAGCGGATACGATCAGTGCCGAGGCGAACGAAGCCGCCAGCAGGGACTGTAATTTCATTGTTTTTGCTCCTGAATGTCATTGTCATTATTCGAGAACGTCTGAAGTCGAAGTCGTCGAGTGCTTCAGAGGCTCTCCAGTCATGCGCAGTCCACTCACAGCAAACTACAGGCCAGATCCGTAGAATTCGCGACTTTCCTGGCCCCAGCGGAAACCGTCACAATAGAACATAGTCAGCAATGGGTCATTTTTCACCCACCCCTGACAGGGCAATGTGTGGGAACCCACCCATTACTGCTCGGAGAGAATGATCCGGGCAAACGGCCGACGACGCGATCACCCAACAGGGGCCCCCAAGACGCGCCGTTTTCGGCTACAATGTGTACCGGTTTCCGCAAGTGTCTTTCGGGGCAAAGCGAACCTTTTCCCCTGCGGTCTGTCCCCAAACACGCCCCTCTTGGGCTTTGCAGCGGACAGACTGAAAAGGGCGCTGTGAAAACGGCGGCACCCGGCGAAAGGCTGTGTTGCTCCATCCCGGCCTGACCGGCGCTCGCCACGTGTCACACCACCCTTTGCAACATCCGCGTCATCCGAAGGCGCAATCCTGACCGGGCAACGTCGCCCTGTACTGGCATCGCCGCCGGCATTAGTGTAGCCACTGTAGACATATACGTTTGGCTACTGGACGGCGCGGAATGTGAACAAAACGACGGCAGTTATGGTACGAATGGGGATGGCCCAAAGGAGGGACTCTCTGAAAACGCCCTGACGTTTCCCGCGTCGGGCAGGACGTTTTCAGCGGTTTCCTGGTCTGGGGAACGCCTGAATACCCACTGAATCACCTCTGGCTCGCCAAGCGGTTCAGGGGTTGTTCGACGTTTCCCCTGTTCATCCCGAGTAGGACCAGCAGAAGTAGCCCACAAGGCCGCTTCTGGACCATCCGTCCTGATCCACAACGACGACCTGAAGACGAAACATGACTGACTCCAAATCCAAGATTATCTATACCCTGACCGACGAAGCCCCCGCGCTGGCTACCCGCTCGCTCCTGCCGATCCTGGAGACGTTTGCGGCGCCAGCCGGAATCGAGTTCGAAACCAGCGACATTTCCCTGGCCGCCCGTATCCTCGCGGCCTTCCCGGACCGCCTCAGCGATGACCAGAAGGTTCCGGATCACCTGGCCGAACTGGGCGAATACACCAAGAACCCGCACGCCAACATCATCAAACTGCCGAACATCAGTGCCTCCATCCCGCAGCTGCGTGCAGCCATCAAAGAGCTGAACGAACAGGGCTACGACGTTCCTGAATACAAGGAGCATCCGGAGACCGACGAGGAGAAGGAAGCTCAGGCGCGTTACGCCAAGGTCCTCGGCAGTGCCGTGAACCCGGTTCTGCGTGAAGGCAACTCCGACCGTCGCGCTCCGGCCGCGGTCAAGGCCTTCGCCCGCAAATACCCGCACTCCATGGGCGAGTGGAGCCCGGCGTCCCGCACGCACGTCGCCCACATGCGCGGCGGCGACTTCTACTCCAGCGAGCAATCCCTGACCCTGGACAAGGCCACCACCGCCCGCATCGTCTTTGAGAACACCAAGGGCGAACAGACCGTCCTGAAACCGGAGCTGCCGCTGCAGGAAGGCGAAGTCCTGGACGGCATGTTCATGAGCTGCAAGGCCCTGCGCAAGTTCTTCTCCGATGCGATCGAAGACTGCCAGAACACCGGCGTCATGTTCTCCCTGCACGTCAAGGCGACCATGATGAAGATCTCCCACCCGATCGTGTTCGGTCACGCGGTGAAGATCTTCTACAAGGAGCTGTTCGACAAGTACGGCGACCTGTTCGACGAGATCGGCGTGAATCCGAACAACGGCCTGTCTTCCGTCGTCGAGAAGATCAAGCAGCTGCCGGAATCCAAGCAGGAAGAAATCCAGGAAGACCTGCACGCCTGCTACGAGCACCGTCCGGAAATCGCCATGGTCGATTCCGTCAAGGGCATCACCAACCTGCACGTGCCCAGCGACGTCATTGTCGACGCCTCCATGCCGGCCATGATCCGTAACTCCGGCAAGATGTGGGCCCGTGACGGCAAGCTGAAGGACACCAAGGCGGTCATGCCGGAGTCCACCTACGCCACCATCTACCAGGAAGTGATCAACTTCTGTAAGACCCACGGCGCCTTCGACCCGACCAAGATGGGTACCGTGCCGAACGTGGGCCTGATGGCGCAGAAAGCTGAAGAGTACGGCTCCCACGACAAGACCTTCGAAATCCCGGAAGACGGCGTTGTCCGTGTGATCGACGGCGACGGCAAGGTGCTGACCGAGCACAAGGTCGAGAAAGGCGACATCTGGCGCGCCTGCCAGACCAAGGACCTGCCGATCCGTGACTGGGTCAAGCTGGCCGTCAACCGTGCCCGCGCCACCGGCATGCCGGCGGTTTTCTGGCTGGACGATGAGCGTGCCCACGACGCACAGCTGATCAAGAAGGTCGAAAAATACCTGCAGGAACACGACACCGACGGCCTGGACATCCGCATCATGTCGCCGGTTCGCGCCATCCGCTGGACCATGGAGCGCCTGCTCCGCGGCCTGGACACCATCTCCGTCACCGGTAACGTCCTGCGGGATTACCTGACTGACCTGTTCCCGATCCTGGAACTGGGCACCAGTGCCAAGATGCTGTCCATCGTTCCGCTGCTCAACGGCGGCGGCCTGTACGAAACCGGTGCCGGCGGTTCCGCACCGAAGCACGTGCAGCAGCTGCTGGAAGAGAACCACCTGCGCTGGGATTCCCTCGGCGAGTTCCTCGCCATCGCCGTCTCACTTGAGGAACTGGGCGATAAGGAGCACAACGAGCGTGCGCGCATCCTTGGCCTGAGCCTCGACAAGGCGACCGAGCGTCTGCTGGAAAACAACCAGTCCCCGTCCCGCGTGACCGGCGAGCTGGACAACCGCGGCAGCCACTTCCACCTGGCCCGCTACTGGGCCGAGGAATTGGCCAACCAGGACGACGACCCCAAGCTGAAGGAATTCTTCGCCAAGCTGAGCAAGCAACTCGAAGACAACAAGGACACCATCCTGGAAGAAATGAGCGTGATCCAGGGCCATCCGGCCGACATCGGGGGCTACTACCACCCGCCGGCGGACAAGGTCTGCAAGATCATGCAACCGAGCGAGACGCTGAACAGCATCCTCGCCAAGGCCCGCGAAGACGCCCAGTCGGCGTAATCGCAGCGGCCTGAAAAAGCCCGGTCAGGGAAACCTGACCGGGCTTTTTTGTGGGCGGTGACCGGTCGGCACGCCGGTTACCAGGGCAACTCCTCGCCATTGCTGTGCCAGAAGGAACCGGTGTTCTCCAGGTTCAGTGCCTCGATGCGGGTCGCCAGGCCCAGCGCGGATTCTTCCGGCGTGATCAGGCCACCGAAGTTCACCATGCGGGTCTTCACATAGCCCGGATGCAGTTGGGCCACGGCGATACCGCGCGGTTTCAGGTCCATCGCCAGGGAGCGGCCGAGGGCGTTCAACGCCGCCTTGGAAGCGCGATAACCGTAACGTCCACCGGAGTCGTTGTCGGCCATCGAACCCATACGGCTGGTGATGTTGGCGATCTTCGCACCCTCGCGCAGATACGGCAGTAAGGCTTCAGTCACCCGCAGGGGCGCGTAGGCGTTCACTTCCATCTGGAAACGCAGGGAGTCGTAGTCGATACGGCCCAGCTCTTCGTCCTGTAACACCCCGGCATTGTTGATCAGCAGGTCGATCCCGTCGGTCTGCTTTACGGCCTCGACGATGCGAGCCACGCCAGAGTCGGTCGTCACATCGACGCCTTCAACCACCTGTTCGGCCACGTCCGCCAGCTCGTCGGACGCGCTCCGGCATACGCCGATGACCGACCAGTCATGACGGGCGTAATAGCGCGCCAGTTCCAGCCCCACACCGCGGTTAGCGCCGGTAATCAGCACTCGCAACATATGTGTCCCCCTCCCGATAAAACGTTGTTATTGGCGAGGACCATATAACAGGGTGTCGTCCGTGGCCAAGCAAAGGCGTAATATATGAACTCTTGTTCAGGATGGGTTAAGCATACCGGCGGTGGTTTCCCGCAGGGTACCGGGCGCCACCTGGGCCCCGCTCCACTGATCCTGCACCAGATGCACGAACACCGCCAGCTCCGGAAGCTGATGACGCCGGTCCCGCCGCACCACCAGATAGAGTGGTACACGCCCACCGGTGTCCGGATACACCCGAACTTCATTCCGGCATTCCGCCATGTCCGCCAGGTGGGCCTCTACCAGCGCCAGTCCGAGGCCTGCCTTGACCATGGTGATGGTGGAATATTCATCGTCCGAGGTGGCGACAATATGGGCGTCATCGTAATGCGGGCTCAGGATCTGGCGCATCAGGTCGCTGTAGGGGCATTCCATGCTCGGCGAAATCCAGGCTCGGCCGGCCAGTTCGTCGGCGGCGGCCGGCAGCGGTCCGCTTTGCCCGGTCGGCGGCCCGACGGTGACGATGTTGACGTGCCCCAGCTCGGTCCGCTCCAGATCCGGATGATCCCGGCCGCCAAACACGAAGCCCGCGTCCAGATCGCCGGCCAGCACCGCCCGCTGGTTGTCGCCGGAATTCCCCGAACGCACCACCAACGAGACGTCCGGCAATTCCCTCGAGGCCGCTTCCAGCACCTGTTCGAAGCGCAGCAGCTCCGGCAGGGCATTGAGGCCAAACAGCAGCTGGCTGCGGGCCCGGTCGGCAACGGCCCGGGCAGTCGTCTCGAATTCCGCCAGATTACCCAGGATGCGATTGGCCAGCGGCAACAGGCGCCGGCCGGCATCGGTCAGCAGCATGCCTTTGCTGGTGCGTTCGAACAGCGTGAGGTTGAGCGCGTCTTCCAGTTGCTTGAGCTGGGCACTGACCGCCGCCGGTGTGGAAAACCGGCGCTCCGCCGCACGGGTCAGGTTCTTCTCCTCGGCGATCAGGACAAACGAACGCAACTTCTCGATCTGGATATTCATGGGGACTCTCCATGGCAATACGCTGCGATGACGCCATCCATTGCGACCGGCCACAGCCTGGCGCCGGTCATACAACACGACAGCATATCAGGAGCGCTCTTCCCAGGCAGCTTTGCGCGCGTTCAGGTTTTCTTAACGCGGCGTGAAAAATTAATAGATTCCGCACCTTTCGGGACTTTTCTAGCATCAGGGTTCGAGTCGGCGAATACCATCGCCACGGCACCGGGAGGACACCGCCATGCAACATACCCTGACGCTCAAGCCCCGCAAGATTCACTGGCCAACCCTGCCAGCTTTGGCCCGGCTGCGCCGTTGGCGCAAACGTCTGGCCAACCGCCGCTCCCTGCGGCGTGAGTTCGGTGGTGCCAGCCCGGCCTGGCTGGCGCATATGGAGCGGGATATCGGCCTGGAGCCGGGCGACCTGCAGCGGGAGATGAACAAGCCGTTCTGGGCCGAGTAATCCCGGCCTCGACGACGCGAATCCTGCCATTGGGGATGGCCTTCAAGCCATCCCCTTTTTTGTGGCCGTGGCCGGCCCTGCGTTGACCGGCGTCATTGCGCTCGCGCAACACGGGTGTCACATTCAGCATGCTATCCTGCTCTGGCCTATGATGGACTCAGCATGCATGAAACACCTTTTCCTGATTCGACACGGCAAATCCAGCTGGTCCGACGCCTCGCTGGAGGATTGGGAGCGCCCGCTGAACAAGCGCGGCCTACGGCAGATCGCCGACATGGCCCCGGTTCTTCAACGGATCGGTGCGTTTGATGGCGCGGTGTATTCGAGCAACGCCCTGCGCGCGCGCAAGACCATCGAGGGGATGCTGGCCAGCCTGGAAGACAGGACGCTGGCCGAACGGGTCGCCGTCAAGTCTCGCCTCTATACCTTCAGTGGCGATGTCCTCTGGAAATGGCTGCGCAAGCAACAGGACGATGGCGCGATCACCCTGGTCGGTCACAACCCGGCCCTGCTGGAACTGGCCAATCGCCTCCTGCGCCACCCCATCGACGCCCTGCCGACATCCGGTTGCGTGCACATCCTGTTGCCGATCCAGCGCTGGAAGGAGATGGAGCCGGACACCGGCGCACTGGCCCTCTATCTTAAGCCGGCCTGGGTCAGCTACGCCGAATTCCAGCGCAAGCAATCCGGCGATCCGGGCAAGAAAGAAGAAGGGCATGCCCTGCGCGGGCTGGCGCTGTCCCTGCCGCACATGCTGGACCGATTGAGCGAACTGGAAGCACCGGCGGCCCTGGGTTTCGATCCCGAATTCCTGCACCAGTACCGGATCACCATCCGCAAGGTCCGCGCCGTGATGGAAACCCTCTACGCGCTCTCCGGCGACAAGGCGCTGAAGGCCCCCATCAAGCGTTTGCGCCGTCACGCTCAGGCCACCAGCGCCTTGCGCGATCTGGACGTGTTCAATGAGACCCTGTTGGCGTGGCTGAACGACCCGGAATTTCAGGATGCTCTAAAGACCACGGGGGTTCCGCAGGCCTTTCGGGCCAGGCAGCGGGAGGCCCAGCTGGCCTTTGCCCAACACATCGACGCGCGGGACTACCTGGATGACCGGGAAAACCTGCAGTCCTTCGTCCGCTCCAACCGCTTGAAGGCGATTCTCGACAGCCTGGACAAGCACCGTACCCGCGAAGCCCTGGATGCCCGCATTGCCGACCACAACGCCCGGCTGGTCGCGCTGTCTGACCTGTCTCCGGGCGAGGATTTCCACCGCCTGCGCAAATGCCTCAAACGCATCCGCTATCTGGCGGATCTGGATCGGGCGCTGCCCAAAGCCTTTCGCAAGGACCTGAAACAGCGCCAGACGATTCTGGGAGACTTCCAGGACCGGCATATTCAGCTGGTCTTCATGCAGACCTATCAGGCGGAAGCGGATCCAGAGGGACGGTTGACGCCGTTGATTGAACGGCTGTCGGGCCAGAAACAGGCGGATCGCCAGCGCATACTGACCCTCGACGTGATCGACGCGCCAGAGCCACTCACCCGCACCGGAAAACCGCGGACCCAGGAAGCCTGATCAGCGGTCCAGCAGTTCGATCCAGTGCTGCACCGGCCGATCCGCCTTACTGCCGATGTGCAGCTGGCAGCCGATGTTGGCGGTGACGATGCGGTCCGGATTGTCGATGGTCAGCGCCTTGAGCTTGTTGCCCAGCAGGCGCTGACTCATCTCCGGTTGGAGAATGGAATAGGTGCCGGCGGAGCCACAGCACAGGTGCTTGTCGCGGGTTTCCGCCAGATCGATGCCCACCTTGCGCAGCACCTGCTCCATCACCCCGTTCTGCTTCATCGCGTGTTGCAGGGTGCAAGGGCAATGCACCGCCACCTTGCCGGATGACTCGGCCGGGCGCAGGGTGGACAAGTCCTCCTGCAGCAGGAATTCACCCAGATCCCGGGTCATGTCGCTGATGCGGGCGGCCTTGTGGGCGTAGTCCGGATCGTCCCGCAGCAGGTGGCCGTAGTCCTGAACCATCGCACCGCAGCCGGAGGCGGTCATGACGATGGCTTCCGCCCCGCCCTCGATCATCGGCCACCAGGCGTCGATATTGCGGCGCATGTCGTCCAGACCGTCGTCGTGGGCGGACAGGTGGTAATTGATGGCCCCGCAGCAGCCGGCTTCCGATGCCTCGATGAGCGAAATGCCCAGACGATCCAGCACCCGGGCCGCGGCGGCGTTGGTGTTGGGCGTCGCGGCCGACTGCACGCAGCCGGCGAGGGCGATCACCACCCGCTCGTGCCGGGCGGCGGGCCAGGGCCGGGTGGCTTGCCGGGGCGGCACCTTCGAGCGCAGCGCTTCCGGCAACAGCGGCCGGAACATCTGCCCCAAGGCCAGCAGCGGCGTGAACAATGCGCGTTTGGGCACGATAGTACGCAGCGCCCAGCGAATCATCCGCTCGCGGCGAGGGCGCTCCAGTTTTTCATCCACCAGGCCCCGGGTGATGTCCACCAGGCGGCCATACTGCACCCCCGACGGGCAGGTGGTCTCGCAACTGCGGCACGTCAGGCAGCGGTCCAGGTGCGTGCGGGTTTTTTCCGTCACCTCGTTGCCTTCCAGGAACTGTTTCATCAGGTAGATCCGGCCGCGCGGGCCGTCCCGCTCGTCGTTCAGCTCTTGGTAGGTGGGACAGGTGGCGGTACAGAAACCGCAGTGCACACAGGCGCGCAGGATGGCTTCGGCTTCCTGGCCCTCGGTGGTGTTGGCAAATTCCTTGACGAGATTGGTCTGCATACGGGTTACAACCAGCTGTAGAGTCGACCGGGATTAAAGACGCCGTCGGGATCGAAGGCCTGCTTCAGGCGTTGTTGGATCTGCTGCAACGGCTGGGCCTGACGATGCATCACCTCGCCGCGGCGATCGCCGCCGCGGAACAGGCTCACCTGGCCGCCGGCGGCCTCTGCCAGCGGCTCCATGTCGCCCATCGTGGCTTCGCCCCGATACCAGCGCTGGGCGCCGCCCCAATCCACCAGCCAGTCGCCCTCCATCGGCGGGTTGGCGGCGGTGCTGTTCACCGAAAAACGCCATAGCGGCGCGTCGCCGGCGAAGAAATCAAGCTTCTGGTCCCGCAGTGCGGCCCAGAAATCGCCGGCGTCTTCGAGTACATCGCCGTCCCAGTGATGCGCCGTGGCTTCCACCGCGGACTGGGCGCCGGCGAGGCGCAGGTACAGCTTGCCGTCGACCCAGCAGGCGCCGGTCAGCGGCTTGGGTTCACCGGCGCGTTGGTTCATGTAGGGTATGGCGTCTTCCAGGTCCATGGCCTGCACCAGCGTCAGGCTCGACGCCGGCCGCGGCATCACCTTGAGGCTGACTTCGGTGATCACGCCCAGGCAGCCCAGGGCGCCGGCCTGCAGACGCGAAACGTCGTAGCCGGCCACGTTTTTCATCACCTGGCCGCCAAAATGCAGGTGTTCGGCCTTGCCGTTGATCAACCTTAGGCCCAGCACCTGATCCCGCACGGAATAGGTCCAGGGCCGGCCGGGGCCGGACTGGTTGCAGGCCAGGGTGCCGCCGATGGTGCTGCGGGCCGAGAAGTGCGGCGGCTCGAACGACAGGCACTGATTGTGCTCCGCCAGGGCGGCATCAATCTCTTTCAACGGCGTGCCGGCACGGACCGTCAGGACCAGCTCGACCGGCTGGTAATCCACGATGCCGGTGTGCTCGGACAGGTTCAGGGGCGTGGTTTCCACATCGGTCTGGCGCCCCATGAAGGCCTTGCTGCCACCGCCGACGATCGACAGTTTGCGTTCTTCGGCCAGTGCCGCGTAAACCTGCTGCTGCAGGGCTTGAGTCTTGTCTGCCATCAGGCCTCCGCCGCGTGGGCTTTGTGTTCCAGGGACCGGTACTCCTGGCAATGGCGCAAAGCCGGCACGCCCTTGCCCGGATTCAGCAGGCCGTCCGGATCGAAGGCCGCCTTGAGGGCGTGGAACTGGGCCAGTTCCAGGTCGTCGAACTGGATCGCCATCTGGCGGATTTTCTCGACGCCCACGCCGTGCTCCCCGGTGATACAGCCGCCGACGTTGACGCACATGGACAGGATGGCGCCGCCGAATTCCTCGGTGCGCTCAAATTCGCCCGGCACGTTGGCATCGAACAGGATCAGCGGGTGCATGTTGCCGTCGCCGGCGTGGAATACGTTGGCAACCCGCAGTCCGTAATGCTCGGACATCTTCTGCATTTCCGTGAGCACGTAGGCCAGGTGGCGCCGGGGAATGGTGCCGTCCATGCAGTAATAGTCCGGCGAGATCCGGCCCACCGCCGGGAACGCCGACTTGCGACCTTTCCAGAGCAACGCCCGCTCCTCTTCGCTCTGGGACACACGAATGGACGTTGCCCCGAAGGAGCGGAACAGGTTGCTCGCCTGTTCGATGTGTTCCTGCACTTCCTCGGCGGTCCCGTCCACTTCGCACAGCAGCAGGGCCGCGGCGTCTCGGGGATAGCCGGCCTGGGCAAAGTCCTCGGCGGCGACAATGGCAAAGCCGTCCATCATTTCCAGCCCGCCGGGAATGATACCGTGGGCGATAACGCCGCCGACCGCGTCGCCGGCGTTCTGCACCGAATCGAACCCGGCCATGACCACCTGGGCCTGTTCCGGTTTGGGCAGCAGCCTGACCTTCACTTCGGTGACGATCCCCAGCAAGCCCTCGGAGCCGGTCATCAGCGCCAGCATGTCCATGCCGCAGCCGTCCAGCGCATCGCTGCCCACCACCAGCTTCTCGCCCTCGACGGTCACCATCTCGACACTGAGGATGTTGTGGACGGTCAGCCCGTACTTGAGGCAGTGAACGCCGCCGGAGTTCTCGGCGACGTTGCCACCGATGGTGCAGGCAATCTGGGAGGAGGGATCGGGACCGTAGTAGAGGCCGTATTGCGCCGCTTCCTCGCTGATCGCCAGGTTGCGGACGCCGGGCTGCAGGCGCGCGGTGCGGGCCAGCGGATCGATCTGAAGGATGCGGTTGAACTTGGCCAGCGACAGCACGACGCCTTCGGCATGGGGCATGGCCCCGGCACTCAGGCCGGTTCCGGCGCCGCGGGCGACCACCGGCACCTTGTGCTCGTGACACAGGCGCATGGCCTGCTGTACCTGCTCAACGGTCTCCGGCAACACCACCAGCCACGGCATCTCGCAGTACATGGACAGGCCGTCGCACTCGTAGGGGCGGATGGTTTCGTCATCCTCGATGACGAACGCCGGATCGATAAACGTGCGGAACTGGCGCGCCAGCTCGGCACGATCGATCGTGGGTGTGGACATGATCTCTCTCCCGGTCCGATCGGACCGACTTCTTATACTTGTTCTAACTTATGCCCGGCACTGACCGCGGATCAACCCCGTTTTGCGAGGAAATAATCCAGCCCGGCCTGGGCGCACTCCATATCCTGCTGCGGCGTGCCGGAACTCAGGCCGATACCACCGACCACTTCCCCATCGACCGTCACCGGCAGGCCACCGCCTACGGAACTGATACGACCGCCCACCTCGGTATGGATGCCGAAGGCCAGCTGGCCGGGTACGTTGGCGGCGTTGTACTCGTGGGTCGCCTTGCGCGCGGCGGCGGCGGTGTAGGCCTTGTCCTGGGCGATGATGACACTGGAGGTCTTGCCGCCGTCCATGCGTTCGAACGCCACCAGGTTGCCGGACTCGTCGGTGATCGCGATGCACATCGGCACGCCGATCTCGCGGGCTTTCTCGGCGGCGCCTTCGATCAGCAGTCGGGCGTCGGCACTATCCAGGCGTTTCAGGGTAAGCATGAGGGATCTCCTTTAACCGGTTGGGAACTCCCCCGGTTATAACCGGGGGCGCCCCGCGTCGGCCATGCGACTTTCATCGGGTGGGGTTAACCATAGACCTTATCCGGCAGCCAGGTGATGATCGCCGGGAACAGGATGCACAGCACCAATCCCAGGCACTGCAGCCCGAGGAACACCAGGGACGAGCGGAAGATCGTCGCCATGGAAATCTCCGGCGGGCACACGCCGCGGATGTAGAACAGCGCATAACCGAACGGCGGGCTGAGGAAGGACATCTGCATATTCACCAGGTAGAGCACCCCGAACCAGAGCACCACGTCTTCCCCCGGCACCGCCGGCAGGCCGAACAGGCCGTCGAAGGTCAACGACTTCACGATGGGAATGAAAATCGGCACCGCGAGCAGCAGGATGCCGACCCAGTCCAGGAACATGCCCAGGATCACCAGCAAGGCCATCAGCAGGAACAGGATGCCGTAGGACGACAGGCCCGTCCCGAGAATGGCGTTGGTAATGAACTCCTGACCGCCCTGGAGGATGTAGAAGCCCACGAACACCGAGGCGCCGAACATGATCCACAGCACCATGGCCGAGGCCTTGGCGGTGGTAATGGAGGCTTCCTTGAGGGTCTTGATGGAAAACGACTTGTGCATCGCGGCCACCACCATGGCGCCAAACGAGCCGATGCCGGCCGCCTCCACCGGCGTGGCAATGCCGCCGAACAGCAGACCCAGAACCAGCGCCACCAGGATGAAGGGCGCGATCAGGTCCTTCAGCAACAGCAGCTTGTCCTTGAAAGAGATGCGTTCCTCTTTCGAGATCGGTGGCCCCAGCTTGGGATTGATGGCCGTGCGGATCAGTACGTAGGCGATGTACATCCCGGACAGCATCAACCCCGGCACCACGGAACCCAGGTAGAGTTCGCCCACCGACTGCTGCGCCACCACGGCGTAGAGGATCGCCAGGATCGAGGGCGGGATCAGGATGCCCAGTGTGCCGCCGGCCATGATCGAACCGAGCGCAATCTGGTGATCGTACCCGCGCCGCAGCATGGCCGGCAGCGCGATGATACCCATGGTGACCACTGCGGCCCCGATCACGCCCACCATGGCGGCGAGGATGGTCGACGCCAGGATGGTGGCCGACGCCAGACCGCCGCTCAGGCCGCCCATCCACTTGTAGACCACGTTGAACATTTCCTCGATCAACCCGGCCCGCTCCAGCATCGACGCCATGAAAATGAACAGCGGGATGGCGGCCAGGTCCGAGTTGGTCATCATCGGGAAGATGCGGCTGGGGACGATGTTGAGCATCAGCGCATCGCCCACCAGGTAGATGAACGCGACGCCCAGACCGCCGGTAACGAACGCCAAGGGCAGCCCCATCATCAGCGCGACCAGCAGCGAGCCGAACATCAGGTAGGTGAGCGGTCCGATACCAATGCCGTACAGGCTGCCGGCCAGTCGGAACAGGAAGTATTCGTCGCTGTAGGGGTCGTAGAACAGGATGTTGATGGTCTCGACCACAATGATGAAGCCCAGCGCCACCGTGGCGATGATCATCAGCCAGGTGCCGATCTGGCCGATCATGGTCTTCATCGCGCTGTCTGCCGTATCGGGTTTGGCGGTGTTGACGCTCATGCGTTGCCCTCCTTACCCAGGCGGATAAACAGGGCAATGTCCTTGATCAGCTTGGACAGGCCTGCCAGCAGAATCAGGATGGCGCCCAGCAGCATCATGAACTTCACCGGGTAATACTGGATACCCCAGGTTTCCACGGTGGTTTCGTGCATGGAATAGCTGTTCTGGAAGAAGGTCCAGGAGGTGATCGCCAGTACCAGCGCAAACATGAAGAAGAACATGGACGTGAAGATGTCCATGCCGATCTGGCCCCGTTCGGGCAACAAGTTGTAGAGCACATCGACCCGCACGTGGGCCCCGTGCAGCATGGCGAAAGCGCCGGCCAGCAGGTACTGCATCCCCAGCAGCAGGAAGCTCGCCTCATGCACCCAGATGGTGGGCATGTTGAAGATGTAGCGCATGACCACTTCGAAGAAATAGAAGCACACGGCGTTGACGGTCCAGAACGCCACGAAGACGCCCGAGTGCTCACTGATCCAGTCGATCGCTTTGGTAAACCCGTTCACCCCCGCATCCGGATGTCGGGTGTACACGGTTTCCTCAGCATCCTGCCCTTCGCCGGGTGTATAGGCGGTTTCCTCCGTTGCCGCGCCCTGACGCTTCCGCTGCCAGCGATCCAGCGCCATCATCAACAGCGGCATCACCGCCAGCCAGCCCCAGTACAGCCAGTGGGGCAACACAAAACCAAACCCTTCCAGTTCGTCGGACATACTTCACCCCGCAACACGCCAAAAACCCCCGGAGCTCACCCCGGGGGCCAAAGGGGAAGGCGCCGCCCTCCCCGATTCAACACCCCTGACGGGGTCTATTCCATCCCCTTGAGGTCGTCCGGGCTCAAATAGCCCATGATCTCGTTCTCCATGTACTTGACCTGAAGATCGAACACCTTGCGGGCATCGTCATCCTTGTTGGCCCAGCGGTACCAGATGGGAATGGCGGCCTTCCGGAATCGTTGCAGATCCTCCTGGCTCAGGCGGGACACCACGTTGCCATCCGCCTTGAACTTCTCCATGGCCTCGATGTTGCGCTTCTGGATGGTCAGGTAGTGCTTCTGGGAATAGATCCGCAACTCGTCCTCAACCAGTTGCTGGAGCTCCGGCGAGAGGCTGTTCCAGGCGCGCAGGTTGACGGTCAGGTCCATCAGGTCCACCGGCTGGTAGATGGACATGACGCCCGGAGGTCCGAACAGGATGTACTTGGTCACCTGGGAGAAACCCAGCTCGTAATTCACCGCCGGCCCCACATAATCCGCCGCGTCGATGGTGCCCTTCTCCAGGGCCGGGAAGATGTCCGAGCCCGGCAGGCTCACCGTGGACACCCCGAACTGCTGGAATACCTCGGCGACCATACCGCCGGGCACCCGGATCTTCATGCCCTTGAGATCGTCCAGGCTGCTGACCGGCTTCTTGGAGTGAATGATGTTGGCGTAATGCTGGATCGGGCCGACGTAGAACAGGCCGTACTTCTTGTAGATATCCCGGGTCATGTCCAGCATGCCCAGCGAATAGAACATGGTGTCCCACTGGTGCGGCTGGTCCGGACCACCGGGATAGGACGAGAGGAACACCGACGCCGGGATCTTGCCCGACCAATACAGCGTAAACGGGTTCATCCCCTGCAAGACGCCGTTGCGCACCGCCTCGAACAGGGCGTTGTTGTCTGCCGCCACGGCCTTGGCCGGGAAGCACTTGAAGATCAGCTCACCGCCGCTTTTCTTCTCCATGCTGTTGCACCACTCCTCGAACAGGGAGTAGCCCACCGTGCCCGCGTCTCAGACGGACTGGATCTTCCAGGTGGTGGCCGCCGCAACGGTGGTTGTCAGGAAAGATGCCCCCACGAACGTGGTGGCTATGGCGAGGGTTTTCAGAAAACCACGTCGATTACCCGCGGCCTTTCGGTCGATACCGCTGTCACGTGTGTTCATGATTCAGTCCCCAGCATTCATTGTTTTTGTCGGGCTCATCGCCCTTTTAAGAGGCACATCGGGACCGGAACGAGGGGCGTGCCCGTGGCCTACAAACTGTGAATGCCACTTCATCCCGGTCAGATTTGAATATCGTCACAGATTTTGAATTCGTCCAGATTTTGATCAATAAACGAAAGCTATTGCAGTTACTATCTTTTTGCTTCCTCATAATTTATTGATCGATAAAGCAATTCCAGGGTCCGGGGCCGCCTTATCCAATAGTCTAAGAAGGCGTTTCATGGCGACCTCTTCGAGCGGAAGGACCCGAACGTTCAGCACCCGGTTCCTGGCAAGACAGCGCGGTCGATACCGGCTAAAGTAAAGGGCATTGATTGCGGCAACGGACCGGTATGAAGACCGGTAACGGATTGACCGATCGCCCGCTCAGACAGGCTGTTCTGCTTCCATGACGTCATCAGACACCACCAACGCCATCCACGATCTCTTGCCCCCGACGCCCCGCTGGGCGTTCTCGGAATACGAGCGTGTTCGCCACCGCCTGCCCCGGGGACCCTCCCGGCCGGACGCTACGGTGCCGGAGGCCCAGCCGTCCCTCGGGCCGCTGGCGGATCGTTTCGACGCCTTCGTCTTTGACGCCTTCGGGGTGCTCAACACGGGCGATCGGGCGCTGACCCATGCCGTCACCCGGTTTGCCGAGCTGCAGCAGGCGGGCAAGCCGTGCCTGATCCTGTCCAACGCCGCTACAGCGTCAACGGCGCGCTTGCTGGAGAAGTACCGGCGGATGGGGTTTGGTGTCGGGGAAAGCCAGCTGATATCCAGTCGCTGGCTGCTGGAACAGGCCCTGGCCGACAATCCCCGGCAGGGATTGTGGGGCGTCATCGCACCACTGGAAGCCAACCCGCAGACGCTCGGCTTGAACTACCTCAGTATCCAGGGCGAACCCAACGCGAACCTGCGTGAGCGGATGGACCGCTGCGACGGTTTCATCTTCCTGAGTACCCGCGACTGGACCCGGAGTCACCAGGCCCTGCTGGAAGCCAGCCTGGCGTCCTATCCGCGACCGCTGGAAGTGGCCAACCCGGATCTGGTGGCCCCCCGTGACGACCGGCTGACCCTGGAGCCGGGCTTCTTCTCCCATCAACTGGCGGATCGCACGGGCATTACGCCGGTGTTCTATGGCAAGCCGTATTCGCCGGCGTTTCAGGCCGCCCTGGACCGGCTGGGCAACCCGGCGCCGGAACGGGTACTGATGGTGGGCGACACCCTGCACACCGATATCCTCGGCGGCCAGAGTGCCGGCATGGGGACACTACTGGTGACCGATTACGGCTCCCTCAACGGGCTGGATATCGGCGCCTGCATCACCCGCTCCGGCATTACGCCGGATGTCGTGGCGCCGCATATCTAACGAAACGCCGTATCAATGACGTCCCGATAGTTCCGTATCCTTGAAACGTAATTCACCGGCTCATAACCCCGAGCATAGCCATAGCGAAGCTGGGTGTAATACTCCTTGTCCGCCAGCAGCGGCAGCACTTCGCGCATGTCGGCCCAGGAATCCGGATTCTTCCCGAGCTTGCGAGCCAGGGTGCGCGCGTCCAGCAGGTGGCCACGACCGACGTTGTAACTGGCCAGGGCCAGGAAGGTGCGGTCCGGTTCCGGGATGGTTTCCGGCAGGCGGCGGTGACGATCGGCCAGGTAGCGGGCGCCGCCGTCCACGCTCTGTTCGGGATCAAGCCGGTCTTCCACACCCCAGGCTTTGGCGGTGTTCAGGGTCAGCATCATCAGCCCCCGCACGCCGGTCGGGCTCTTGGCGAGCGGATCCCAGTGAGACTCCTGATACGCCTGCGCGGCCAGCAGGTCGGCGGGCAGGCCGGTTTGCGCCTCGGCGTCGACAAACAGGTCCCGGTATTTGGGCAGGCGATCGTCAATGCGCCGCGTGAGCGCCCGCGAATCCACAAAGTCGAAATCGCCAATGTAGGCGTAGTAGCGATAATCGACCCCCGCCACCGCCAGCCGACCGTCGTCGCCGCTGAGCCACTGGCTGGTCTCCTTGGCCAGCTGTTTCTCGTCTTTCGGCAGATACCAGCCGAGGCCGTGCGTGTCCGTTAAATCCATGGCCACATCCAGGTGCGGCATAAACCGGCGATTCACCTGAACGATGTTGGAATCCGCTACGGTGCAGTCCAGCTCGCCCTGCTCCACCTGTGTCAGCAATCGCTCGGTGCTGCGCTCGGGATCTTCCTTGAACTGGATGTTGGGATTGTCGGCCGCCAGGCTCTGGAGCGTTTCCACATAGCTCGAATGAGCCGTCACCCGGATGGTCAGATCCCCAATGTCCGCCGGTTTCTTTGGCAGCGGACGCTGATTGCGGTTGCAGACCAGCTGTTCGGTAATTTGTGTATGGGTGCCGCCTCGCAGGAAATCGGCATCGCGCGAGGCCAGATGCGTGAGCCCCGCAGCGGCCAGATGCACATCGCCGGCCCGGAGCCGGTCCAGCACGGCGGCGGTGGACGGCAGGACCACCCAGTCCACAGTCCAGCCGTGCGACTTGGCAAAGGCCTCCGCCAGATCGTATTCGGGCCCGGTGGGCGTTTCCTGGCGATCCAGGTAATAGGTCGTGGAGCCGCTGCGGGTCGCTACCCGTAAAACACCGCTCTCCTGCGGTGGTTTCAGCGCGTCCGACTCAGCCGGTGCCGGGCTGGCGTCCGCCGCTTTGGCGTCGCTTTCCGCGGCGGGCTCGCTGCAAGCCGTAAGCAATCCTGACAAACACAGCGCGATCACGCAGGGAAACGTCGATCTCATGGTGGGATCTCCCCTTTTTCTGTTTTTCCTTTGCTTTATTCATAGACCGATACGGCACCGGCAGCCAGACAGATTCGATGCGCCGTGCGTCGTTCCCCGGAAGCCGTCAACGCAACTGGTTCTCGTACCAGTCCGCCTTGGCGTCGTTCCCCAGTTCCCGGTTGAAGCTGACCAGGGCTGAGAGGAATTGTCGGTTGCCCGGGAAACGGTGGTAGGCCGCTTCCAGCACATCCACCGCCTGCTGCGTCTCGCCCGTCGATTGCAGCGCCACGGCGTAAACGTAGATGTAACGGCTGGTGGCTGTGGGGGCCATGGCGGCCTTGCGCAGATGCTCCAGGGCCGCATCGTGGCGTTGCTGGCGGACCATCAGCAGACCCAGCGAGTGTTCGATGGGGGCCGGGTCGGCCACCTGATCCAACGCCTGCTCCAGGACTTGCTGGCCGTCGCCGTCGCGTCCCTGGCTTCTCAGGAAATCCGCAAAGTTCACATACGCCGGCGTATAGTCCGGCGCCAGCTCAATCGCCGTGCGGTAGTACTGAGTGGCCTCATCAAACTGTCCGGCTTGACCGCTCACATCACCGAGATTGACCAGCGACTCGGGCCGGTCGCCGTTGAAGCGCTGCGACGCGATGTACTCGTCCCGGGCCTGCTCATAGCGAACCTGGACTTCGGCCGGGTTGGCGGGAATGGTCGAGGGTGCCATGTTGCTGGCCGCCAGCGCGCGAATCACCCGGTGGGCGTCATACAGCTCCGGCAACCCGAACGCAGGCCGATATTGCTCGGGAATGCCATTCAACGCCTGTGACATTCCCAGGGCGATCAACGGGTCCTCGGAACGACTGGCCTGCTGCAGCACCGGCGCCGACTGGTTCGACAGGTAACCCGGCAGCAGGGTCAATGCGGTGGCCCGGGCGATTGCCGGCTGGGCCGAATCCAGGATCAGTTCAGACAACAGCTGTTCCGCCTGCGGCCCGCCATAGCGCCCCGCGTGAATGGCCCGCGCGAAGTGCCCGGCCGGCGGCTTGCCGTGCCGTTTTTCCAATTCGTTCGCGGCCCATTCGGCATCCCGGTCGGTGTGGCACCGGGTGCAGGCGTTAGGCACGCCGAGACTGACCGACAGGTCGGGGCGCGGTATGCGAAAACTGTGATCCCGCCGGTCGTCGACGCCCATGTAGGTCTTCTCGGGCATGTGGCAATTCACGCACTGCGCACCCTCGCTGCCGGCCGGATGCCCGTGATGGGCTTCGGTATCGTACTTTGTAGGCAGATGGCACTGGGCACACAGGGTGTTGCCCTGGGCTTTCAGTTTGAGGCTGTGGGGATTGTGACAGTCCGAGCAGGTCACTCCGGACTGGTACATTTTGCTCTGCACGAAAGAGCCGTAGACGTAAACTTCGCCGTCGATCTGGCCATCGGCGTGATACAGCCCCTCGTCCAACAGCGCCGGCATGAAGTGATTGAACAGGCCATCCCCGGGCCGGGCACCGTGGAACTGGGTGGCGCGACGGGAATGGCACTGGGCGCACACCTCCAGCTCCGGTTGCGCCTCCGGACCGGCCGTCCAGGGATAGGGATTCCCCGTTTCCGGGTTGGTGGTCCAGACCTTGGCCTCCGCCCGCGCCAGAGACAGCTTGAAGCCGTTGTGGGGCAGGCTCCAGTTCTCGGCCTGCATCGCCTCAACGTGATCTTTCCCGGGACCGTGGCAGGCCTCGCAGCCCACATCGATCTCGCTCCAGGTGGTGGCGTAGGTGCGCGAATCCAGATCGTAGTTTTTCTGCAGGTTGGTGGAGTGGCAGTCCGCGCACATGAAATTCCAGTTCTGGTCCCGCCCGGTCCAGTGCAGCCGGTCACCGGCCCGCACCGGCTCCTCGGGATACAGGTGATACCAGCGCTGGCCACCGTCGCTCTTTTTCCGGGTATCCCAGACAATCCCCAGAGCCTGCAGACGACCACCGGGCAACTCGATCAGGTACTGCTGCAGGGGATAGACGCCGAAGGTGTAGGCGATGGCAAAATCCGCCAGCTTGCCGTCCGGGCCGTCGGTGCGCACATAGAAGGTGTCGTCCTTGCGGAAGAACGTGGAGGTGGTGCCAAAGTAATCGAAGGTGGCGTCTTTGAAGTTGCCGAGGACGGTCGTCGGCGTCGCCGGCTGCATGGCGAGATCGTGATCGGAGCCGTACCAGTCCGCCTGTTCGGTGGCATGGCACCCGGCGCAAGCGGCCGCGCCAACGTAGCCCTGCCCTGCGTCCCGAGTCGGAGCGGTGCCGGCTTTGGATGAGGACGTATCAGCCCACGCATGCCCTGCCAGGAAAAGCACACCAAACAAAAGAGACCAGAATACGCGCAAGCCACACCGTCCCAGTTGAAGCTACCGATCACGCAGAGTCCTGCGCAGTGGCTGGCCTCCCTGCCTCTCACTCCCGGACCCGACGGCGCCACACGGGACCATGCGCCCCGACGCCATCAGGCATCCTGCCAGTCGTTTCTTCGAAGGCACGGCCCTTCTCTAGCATAGCCCAGCCTGCCGTCAGGGCACAGGCAGCCCGGTCAATCGTCCGAAGCTGCGGCGTCACCGTGAGTACTGTAGGCCACCTGCGCGTAGTTCACCGCCGCCACCATCATGATGCCGCCCACCATGTTGCCCAGCAGCGTCGGCGCGAAGAAGTTGGCGAAAAACGCCACGATGCCCTCCGAACCGGTAAACACCGCATACAGGGCTGCCACCGACCCGGCAATGATGTGGGGGAAATGCGCCAGACCGATCACGTAAGTCACCAGGATGATCACCCCGACCCGGGCGGATTCGGCAAATGGCATCAGCCACAGCATCAGGGCCACCAGCCAGCCGGCAAAGATCGCCCGGACAAACATGGTGCCGAACGGATGCCCGTATTCCCGCCCGGCCAGGGTTTTCAGGGCCGCATCAATCTTGGGATCGAGCACATCAAAGCCAGCCAACGCCATGGCAAAGATGGCCACCCCGACCATGTTGGCCAATAACACCACACCCCAGAGCGCGAGCGTTCCTCGCACCACCGGCCAGCGGCGTACCCGCAGCACTTCCAGCACCGGAGTGAGCGTGTTCTCGGTAAACAGTTGCTGGCGCCCGAGGATGACGAACAGGAAGCCAATCGAGTAGCCGAAGCTGCTGATGATCGGCGTCCAGCTCGCCTCCGGCGTGTAGCTGTGGAGCAGCGCCTGGGCCAGCAGTGAGAACCCCATGGACAGACCCGCCGCCAAACCGGACCAACCCAGCCCCGCGAGCGGCCGCTCCAGTTCGCTTTCCGCCTCGGCGCGAATGGCTTCATAAACCACCGCCGCACTGGGGGCCTCGCGGCGGCGGGCGTCCCGCTTCTCGTTGGAGTCGAGCTGGTTTTTGCCTTGATCAGACTGCGCCATGCCGTTGCGTCCTCTGCATCCTTCGACGAGGGTTCCCTACGAATCCCAACCTGCGTGGCTCTCCGGGCAATCCGGAGTCGGCCAGGACCGTATAGACTGTTGAGCGATACCTTAACGGACTATAAGCCAACAACAAGCGAGTCGCGCATGAGCATTTGGAAACCCCTGGCCGTACTGGCTGCCCTGCTGCTTTTCAGCATCCACACACACGCTCAGGACAAGCCCCTTAAAATCGGCATCACCGAAGTCCCGCCTTTCGTCATCAAGACGGACAAGGGCGAATGGCAGGGCATCAGTATCGACCTCTGGCGGCAGGTTGCCGAAGACCTGGGCCGGGACTATGAATTCGAACCCATGCCCTTCAAGCAGTTGCTGCCGGCGGTGGAAAACGGTGACATCGATGTGGCCGTGGGCGCCCTGACCATGACCGCCGACCGGGAAACCCGCTTCGACTTCAGTCACCCCTTCTTCCAGACCGGCCTGTCCATCGCGATTCCGCCGGTGCCCCAGCCCAGCCTGTTCAGCACCCTGAAGGCCCTGATGAGCTGGAAATTCCTGAGCGTCATCCTGGGACTCGCTGGCCTGCTGCTGGCGGTTGGTTTTGCCCTCTGGCTGGTGGAGCGCAAGCGCAATCCGGAACAGTTCGGCGGCAGCGCCAGCCAGGGCATTGGCTCCAGCTTCTGGTGGGCAGCCGTGACCATGACCACGGTCGGCTACGGCGACAAGGCGCCGGTCTCGCTCGCGGGCCGTCTGATTGCCCTGGTGTGGATGTTCGCCGGGTTGATCATGGTGGCCAGTTTCACGGCGGCCATTACCTCATCGCTGACGGTCAGCAACCTGCAGAACCAGATCCAGGGACCGAAGGATCTGCCGGGCAACAACATCGCCACCATCGCCAATACCGCCAGCGAGGAATACCTGCAGGATCATCGCATTCGCCACGAGCTGTATCCCAACCTGACCGCTGCGCTGCAATCCACCGTGAACGGCGAAACCGACGCCATCGTTTACGATCGCGCCCTGCTGCAGTATCGCAACCAGCAGGAAGGCCGGCCCCTGACCGTCCTGCCCGGTGTCTTCCAGCAGCAGCTCTACGCGTTGGCATTACCGGAAGGCAGTCCGCTGCGAGGCCCGGTGTCGGAGAAGATCCTGGAAGTGACGGAATCCCCCGGCTGGCAGACCATCGTCGACAACTATCTGGGCGCGCCCGACTGAGATCGGTAGGATGAGGGCTGGCCTTCGTCATAAAGAGTCCGGACATGAAGTTCAGCCTGAACGGCAGCGTGACCCATGAGACCTTCGACGCCCTCGGCGCGGTCCGCGTGCTGGATTACCGCAAGCACCGGGTGCTGACGTTCGACTCGGTCTTCGAACAGAGCAAGATCGCCCGTAAGAAGCCCTGGCTGCCGGTGCACGAATACAACCGGGCCATGTTGCTGCCACTGGTCTTCCACGAGCCTGCCCACGCGACCGTACTGGGCGTGGGCGGCGGCGTGATGATCAGTGCCCTGCACCACATGCTGCCGGCCTGCCGCATTCATGGCGTGGAACTGAGACGGGCGGTAGCCGAGGTGGCCCATGAGTTTTTTGCCATGCCGGACGACGAACGCGTGCGGATCACCATCTCCGACGCCCGCCCGGCCCTGCAGAAAATGGCGCCGGGCAGCACCGACCTGATCCTGGCGGATCTCTACAACGCCGATCGCATGAGCCCGGCCCAGGCGCATCGCCGTTTCGTCGACCAGTGCCACCAGGCCCTCAGCAACGAAGGCTGGCTGGCCCTGAATTTCCATCTGGCCCCGGCGCGGGACGGCACGCTCATGAGGCATCTCGCCCGGCTGTTCCCCGAGGTGTTCCTGTATCGGACCAAGACCAACAACTTCGTCATCTACGCCGGCAAACAGCCGGTCACGATACCGCCACCGAACGATCCGGGACTCGAAGCTCTGGAGAAGCAACTGCCCATTGGCTGGGCGGGGTTGGTCGAAAAGCTGATGCCGCAATCCCGGCAAACGGCCCGGGAGGAGGAAACCCCCGCCTGACGGAGGACGGCTCGCCTATCCCGGGAGCTTACTCAACAGGTTCATCCGCGCCGCCGGCCACTCGGTCGCAATGATCGAATACACAGCGGTATCTCGCAGTGAGCCGTCTCGCATGATCTGGTGGCTGCGCAAGATGCCGTCCAGTTTGGCACCGAGTCGTTCGATAGCGGCACGTGACGCCTGATTGAGGAAGTGGGTGCGGAATTCAACCGCCACTGCGTTGTGGTTGTCGAACAGGTTGCCCAGCAGAAGCAACTTGCACTCGGTATTCACCGGCGTGCGACGCACGGCGTTGGCGTACCAGGTGTAGCCGATCAGCGCACGGCGGTTGGGGGCGTCCACGCCGTAGTAGCGAGTGGTACCAACGATCCGGCCAGTGGCTTTGGCGCGGACGGCGTAGGCGATGTTGCCGGCCTCGGCACCCTCGATGGCCGCCCTGACGTAATCGGCCATGGCCTCCGGTGACGGCACGCTGGCGTACCAGAGCTTCCAGGCCTCGCCGTCACGCACGGCGGTTTGCAGATCCGCCGTGTGGGCTTCGGCCAGCGGTTCCAAAGCAACGTGTTCGCCTTCCAGCAATTCATTGGGCAGCCACATGGTTCCCTCCATTCTTTCGTGCATCCCTGTTTCAGCTTTCAGCCACATCCAGCAGCGCCTGCCCGGTCAGCCGGTAACCGATCCATTCGCTTTGCGGTTTGGCGCCCAGGGATTCGTAGAAGCGGATGGCCGGTTCGTTCCAGTCCAGCACGTTCCATTCGAAACGGCCGCAGTCCTTTGCCACGGCCACCTGCGCGAGGTGTTTGAGCAGGGCCTTGCCCGCGCCGCTGCCCCGGGCCGCCGGGGTGACGTAGAGGTCTTCCAGAAACAGGCCGTTCTTCGCCAGCCAGGTGGAGTAATTGTAGAAGTACACCGCGAAGCCAATGGCCTCGCCTTCGCGCTCGCAGATCAGGGCGTGGACGGTGGAGTCCGGACCGAAGATGGAGGACTCGACAGTTGCTTCGGTGGCCACCACCTCATGCTCGGCCTTCTCGTAGATCGCCAGTTCGCGGACGAAACGGAGAATCTGGGGGACGTCGGCCGGCGTGGCGGTGCGGATATTAAGTGCGGACATGCTTCTTCCTGATTCCTCGTCGTTGATTCGTTACGGGGCTTGCAGCGTGCCCTGCCAGTAGCCCACGTCCAGCCAACGGCCAAATTTGAAGCCGACTTCGCGCAGGTGGGCGACCTTGTCCATGCCCATCTTTTCGTGCAGGGCAACGCTGGCATCGTTGGGCAGTGCGATCAGGCCAATGACGGTGTGGATGCTCCGTTCGCGCAGGTCGGCAAACAGGGCCTTGTAGAGCCGGGAACCTTGCCCCCGGCGAACCTGGGCGTGATCCAGGTACACGGTCACTTCCACGGCATAGCGATACGCCGGCCGCGCGATCCATTGACCGGCGTAGGCGAAACCGGCGACCTGCCCCGCCGCTTCCAGGACCAGCCAGGGCAGACCGCGGTCCTGGCAGGCGCGGATACGGGCGGCCATGGTGTCAGCCGTTACCGGCACTTCCTCGAACGTGATGACCGTCTGTTCGATGTAATGGTTGTAGATATCGGCGATGCGTCCGGCATCCCCAACCGTGGCGTTCCTGATCATAAGGCTCTCCATTCCCTGGACGACCCGGCACCGGGCTGCTGCACTAAACAGCCAATCTATCAGCATCCAACGCGCAAATCACCGACAGTGGATTGTGCCGCCAGCAACATGTCGATAAACTTCGACATATGGACACAAATAACGCTATCGACATCTTCGCCGCCCTGGCCCAGGCCACCCGACAGGAGGCCTTCCGCCTGCTGGTCGCCCACGAACCGGAAGGCTTGCCGGCCGGCGAGATTGCCCGGTTACTCGCCGTGCCCCACAACACCATGTCATCGCATCTGGCCGTACTGGCGCGGGCGGGGCTGGTGCGTTCGGAGCGCCAGAGCCGGTCGATCATCTACCGGGCCGACCTGGAGGCTATCCGCGAAACGGTGCAGTTCCTGGTGCAGGACTGTTGCGGCGGGCGCCCTGACGTCTGCCAGCCCCTACTCGATAGTCTGCAACCGTGCTGCACACCGCCTGCCACTGGAGAATCATCATGACCGTCACCCTCTACCACAACCCGGACTGCGGCACCTCCCGCAATACCCTGGCCATGATCCGCGCTTCCGGCGAGGAGCTGCAGGTGATCGAGTACCTGAAAACCCCACCAACCAGGGAAGCACTGCTTGAGCTGCTACAGGCGATGGCGATGCCGCCCCGGGAACTGCTGCGGCGAAAAGGCACCCCCTACGACGAGCTGGGGCTGGACGACCCGGCGCTGAGCGACGAGCAGTTGATCGACGCCATGATGGCTCACCCCATCCTGATCAACCGCCCGATTGTCGTGACCGGCAAGGGCACGAAGCTGTGCCGGCCCTCCGAAGCGGTACTCCCCCTGCTCGACAACCCGGTGTCGACGTTCACCAAGGAAGACGGCGACGTGGTTCACTTTGACGGGAGCGCGTCATGAGTCTGGCGGACCTGCCCAATGTCGACCCGGAGCAGCTGCATCCCATCGACGACGCCAGTCTGGCCGGCCCGGACGCGCCACGCCATGCGCCGCGCATCCTCGTCCTCTACGGCTCCCTGCGTGAACGCTCCTACTCGCGCCTGTTGGCGGAGGAAGCGGCACGCCTGCTGCGCTGGTTCGGCTGCGAAGTGCGCACCTTCAACCCGCAGGGCCTGCCACTGCCGGATGGCGCCGACGCCGATCACCCCAAGGTGGCCGAGCTGAGGGAGTTGGCCAGCTGGTCTGAAGGCATGGTCTGGGTGAGCCCGGAGCGCCACGGCGCCATGACGGCGGTGATGAAAGCCCAGATCGACTGGATACCGCTGGCCCTCGGTGGTGTCCGCCCCACCCAGGGCAAAACCCTCGCGGTGATGCAGGTCTGTGGCGGCAGCCAGAGTTTCAACGCGGTCAACCAGCTGCGGGTGCTGGGCCGGTGGATGCGGATGCTGACCATCCCCAACCAATCGTCGGTGCCCAAGGCGTTTGCCGAATTCGACGACGCCGGGCGCATGAAACCGTCCCCTTACTACGGGCGGGTGGTCGACGTGTGCGAGGAACTGGTGAAGTTTACCTGGCTGACCCGGGGCCACGGCGCCTACCTGACCGACCGCTACTCGGAGCGGGTGGAAAGCGCCGAGCAAGTGTCCCAACGCGTCAATCAACGTTCGCTCTAAGGATTCAATACGATGCTGGCTTTGTTGATATTTATCGCGACGCTGGTTCTGGTGATCTGGCAACCCCGCGGTCTGGGGATCGGCTGGAGTGCCTTCGGTGGTGCGGCCGTGGCCCTGGCGACCGGGGTGGTCCACTGGCCCGATGTGGCCGTGGTCTGGGACATCGTCTGGGACGCCACCTTCACTTTTGTGGCGCTGATCATCATCTCGCTGATCCTCGACGAAGCCGGCTTTTTCTCCTGGGCCGCGCTGCATGTGGCTCGCTGGGGCGGCGGACGCGGGCACGTGCTGTTCCCGCTGATCATCCTGCTGGGCGCATTTATCGCGGCTTTCTTTGCCAACGATGGCGCGGCGCTGTTGCTGACGCCGATCGTGGTGGGCATCCTGCTGCGGCTGGAATTCAGCGCGACCGCCGCCCTGGCCTTCATCATCGCCACCGGTTTCGTGGCCGATACGACGAGCCTGCCCCTGATCATTTCCAACCTGGTCAATATCGTGACCGCCAACTACTTCGATGTGTCGTTCGAGCGCTACGCGCTGGTGATGGTGCCGGTGAACCTGGCGTCGCTGGCAGCCACGCTGGCCGTGCTCTGGCTCTATTTCGGGCGGCGCATCCCGGCTCGCTACGACACCGACACCCTTGCCGAGCCGGCTTCGGCCATCCGTGACCGGCAGGTGTTCCACGCGGCATTTCCTTTGCTAATCCTGCTGATGCTCGCCTACTTCGTGACCGCTCCGCTGGGCGTGCCTATTGCACTGGTCACGGGTCTGGCGGCCCTGGCCCTGATGGCCATCGCGGGGCGCTGGTATGTGGCCAAGCGGGGGCGGGTGATTTCCCTGAAGCGGGTGCTGCGTCACGCACCCTGGCAGATCGTGCTGTTCTCGGTGGGAATGTATCTGGTGGTCTACGGCCTGGGCAATGCCGGGCTGACACACCAAGCCGCGCAGGCCATCACCTGGCTGGGAGAACAGGGCCCTGTGATCGCCACCGTGGGCACCGGATTCCTGACGGCGGCGCTGGCGTCGGTCATGAACAACCTGCCGTCGACGCTGGTCGGCGCCCTGGCCATCGAGCAGGCCCACGTATCACCGTTGATCCGTGAACTGATGGTCTACGCCAACGTGATCGGCAACGACCTGGGCCCGAAGTTCACGCCGATCGGCAGCCTCGCCACCCTCCTGTGGCTGCACGTTTTGGCCCGCACCGGCCACCGCATCAGTTGGGGGCAATACATGAAAGTGGGACTGATCATCACGCCGCCGGTACTGCTGGTGACGCTGCTGGCGCTGGCGTTCTGGCTGCCGGTGGTTAGCGGGCACTGAGTGCCAGGCGATGGCCGGACTGGTCGAACTGTGCCATGGGCGCGTAAATTGGAACAGTTCTCGCTTGATCTGAGTCTTCCATGTGCCAACGGATCACCCCATGCATCAGACCGTAAAACACAGTGCCCGCTGGAGCCTCCGCCTCATCGTCATGCTGACGGCCCTGCTCGCTGGCCCTTTATTCATGGCCGCCTGCAGCGGGCTGAATGCCTCGCAGGACTGGCACACGGCGGACCGCTCCAGCAGTGGGCAAGCGCCCGCCCCGGAACAGGCGCCCGAAGCCATCGTGCAGGTCTATGCGGCGCGGGCGTTCAGTTGGCGCGGCTACTTTGCGGTGCATACCTGGATTGCCACCAAGGCCGCCCACGCCGACACCTACGAGGTGCACGAGGTCACCGGCTGGCGCCAGGACAAGGTGCGCTCCGGCCCGGGCCTGCCCGACCGGGCCTGGTACGGTAACGAGCCGACCCTGTTGGCCGACATCCGGGGCCCACAGGCCGGCGAGCTGATTCCAGCCATCAAGAAAGCCGTCGCCAGCTACCCCTACCGCTACGAGTACGACGCCTGGCCCGGACCCAACAGCAACACGTTTACCGCCTGGGTGATTCGTCATGTGCCCGGCCTGGACGTGGCCCTGCCCAACATCGCCATCGGCAAGGACTACCTGGAAGCGCCGTTTGTCGCCCAGACACCGTCGGATTCCGGGTTCCAGGTCTCGGCGTTCGGCTACGCCGGTCTGCTGGCCAGCGTTCATGAGGGCCTGGAAATCAATCTGCTGGGGTTGTCTTTCGGGATTGACCCGCTGGCGTTGGGCATCAAGCTGCCCGGTATCGGTCAGATTGGCCTGCTGGATCCCTGGCAACCGCCCCAAGAGTCAGACGACGAAGCTGCCAGCATGGCGCAATGAGTCATATAACCGTTCAATTGGGCCGATTATCGTGCCCGTCCCTGCGCAATGTTGCGGGAGGGTCTAAAATAGGGAGGTGAACCTCCGAGTCCGTTCATAGAGCCATTCAACGCTCTGGTTCGGCTCGTAAAATTGATGAAGGCATTTAACTGATCGAGAGCTGATCGGCCATTGCTGGATGCAATGTGGTGCGCGGCGCCAGATCATCCGACTCATGGGTGACCTGTGCGGCGCCAGGGAATGACATGATCCCGATTGCGGATCCTGTGAGAGGCATGATGGCACCATGAGACTGTCTGAACTCGGAGACCTCTATTCCACCCTGCTCGAAGCCGCCGTCGACGGTATCATTACCATTGACGAGGCGGGCATTATTACCGGCTTCAATAGCGCGGCGGAGCGCCTGTTCGGCTACCGTCGGGACGAAGTGATCGGCCAGAACGTGAAGTGTCTGATGCCCGAGTACGTGGCCCGGCACCACGACGGCTACCTCCAGAATTACCTGCAGGGTTGCCCGGCCCGGATCATCGGCGTCGGCCGCGAGGTCGAAGGCCGGCACAAGGACGGCTCGACCTTCCCGCTGCACCTGTCCGTGGGCGAAGCCCTCCACGAAGGTCACCGCAATTTCATCGGCATCTGCCACGACCTGACCAGCTACAACGCGGTCTTGCGCCAGCTGGGCGAGGCGGAAGAGCGCTATCGGGACATCGTCGAGAGCCAGAAGCAGTTGATCTGCCGGCTGGACAGCAAGCTGCGCATCACCTTCGCCAATGCCTCCTTTTCCCAGGTGGTGGGTGTCCAGCACGACGCGTTGATGGGTATTCCGTTGACGTCGATCGCCGACGATGCGGAGCACCAGTTGCCGTATCTGCTGGCGCAAATGTTCCGCTCCAGTGACGACCTGGGTGAGGTCAACATCAAGGTCACGATGAAGGCGCGGGACAGCGGCGCCCTGGTCGATTGGTCGTTCAAACGTGTGGAATCCGGCAACAGCGAGCCGCCGGAACTCCAGGGCTTTGGCATCGACATTTCCCAGCAGGAGGCTGCTGTCGAGCAGGCCCTGTACCTGCGGAGTCACGATCCGGTGACCGGCTTCCTGAACAAACAGGCTTACAGCGATGCCCTTGCCGCCTGGATTCAGCCGGGGCGGCGCTACGCGTTGCTGCACATTGACTGCAGCCAGTTTGAACGCATCACCCAGCAGTACGGGTTTGAGTCCGGCGACCTGATCATGGCCGAGGCCGCCCGTCGTCTCCGGTTGGGACTGGACCGGGCCAACCTGTGTGGCCGCGTGACCAGCGACGATTTCGTGGTGATGGCACCGGTGATCGACCAGGATGAGGCCCAATCGCTCGCCAACCAGGTGGTTCTGACGCTGGAAGCGGCGTACACCATCCATGGCGAGCAGGTTCGGCTGGACACCACCTGCGGTATCGCCCTCTATCCACACGATACCCGGGCCCTGGACACCCTGTTGCTGATGGCGTCGTCGGCGGCGAAGGATGCCCGGGACCATGGCCTGGCCTACAGCTACTTCAACCCCGAATACCACGAGGACCTGCGCCGCCAGATGGATATCGAGCAGGGACTCAAGGAGGCCATCGACACCCGCGCCATTGACGTCCACTTGCAGCCCAAGTTCGATCTGGCCACCGGCCGGATCCACGGTTACGAAGCATTGGTGCGCTGGACGCACCCGCGGCAGGGAGCGATCTCGCCGGCCCTGTTCGTCCCGATTGCCGAGCGCTCGGCGCTGGGTCAGAAACTGGACCGCTACGTGCTGACCCGGGTGGCGGAGCTGATTGCCGAATCCATTCGTCAGGGCAAACCGGAGCCGGTGATTGCCGTCAACATCACCGCCAAGCACTTTTCCGACACAGCGCTGTCCGATTTCATCCGGGACCTGCTCCAGACCTACCAGATTCCGGCCCGGTCGTTGCAGCTGGAAATCACCGAAGGCATCGTCATGGAAATGCGCCGGACCACCACCGCCATCATGGACGACCTGCGCCAGATGGGCATTGAGGTCAGCATTGACGATTTCGGGACCGGCTACTCTTCCCTGAGCTACCTGCAGCACCTGATGGTGGACGAACTCAAGATCGACAAGATCTTCATCGATGACCTGGAGAGCGAGCGGGGCGCCACGCTGGTGCGCGCGGTGATTGCCATTGCCAAGGCTCACGATCTGCGGGTCACCGCCGAAGGTATCGAGACGGGCGAGCAGGCCCGGATTCTCGCCGCCATGAAATGCGATCTGGGCCAGGGCTACTTCTTCGCCCGCCCGGCGCCCAGCGACGAGGTGCTGGGTCTAAATCACTGAAATTGGACAAGCACTGGCCGCTGTCGCAGGATAACGGGCTTGCGTTCACAGCCCGAGACTCCTGCATGGCACCGCCCTTCGACACGCCGCTATTCTGGATCCTCGCCGTCATCGGCGTCATTCTGACCGGGATTTCCAAATCCGGCTTTGCCGGCGGTGCCGGCGTGTTGGCCGTGCCACTGATGGCCCTCACCATTCCTTTGCCCGCGGCCACCGTGATCATGTTGCCGGTGCTGCTGTTCATGGATGTGCGCGCCATTCACCTGTACTGGCGGCATGCGTCAAAGGCCGACCTGATCCGGCTGGCGCCGGCGGTGATCGTGGGCATCGCAATCGGCGGCGTGGTGATGGGCGAGTTATCCACCGACCGGCTGGAGCTGATCACCGGGGCGGTGTCTATCCTCTTCGCCAGCTGGCAGAACCTGGCCGGCTGGCTGCGGCGGTTCCAGAGCGCTGGCTGGTTCTGGGGGGCGATCTCGGGCCTGACCAGCACGCTGATCCACGCCGGCGGGCCGCCGATCAGCGTCTACTTCCTGGGACGCCAGCTCGACAAGATGCCGTGGCTGGGGACGGCCGCGGTCCTGTTCGGCATGATGAACCTGACCAAGGTCGTCCCCTACCAGCTCAACGGTTTCTGGGAAGAACGGCTGCTCTGGGTGTCTTTGTGCCTGCTGCCCGCCGCGCTGATCGGCATCCAGCTCGGCTACGTGATCCAGAAGCGCTTCGACGGCGCCACCTTCATCCGCATCTGCCGGGGGTTACTGCTCGTGTCCGGCGGCCTGCTGGTGGGCAAGGGCCTGATGGGCTGAACGCCTCATTCCATCCAGAACGGCTTGTGCGCTTCCCGGTTGAGACTGCCCGGCGCCATGCCCAGATCCCGCTCAATCACCGAGACGTCACTCCAGAGCATGTGTTGACGCATGGCACGCCGAGACGCCGCCCGGCGCTGCCAGAGTTTGAGCGTGTGTGCGATTTGAGTTGCCATGATCATTGCCCCCTCGGGTTGAACGTGATTCCAGGCCACACCCGCGGTCCTCATGGGCGGGTGTGTGCCGACGGGTTCATGATCGGAAATTGAGCAATTTTTCGGCAGATACAGGTGAGGGAATAGAAAGCGGAACAGTTGCCCCTGAAACGGGAACTGTGACCGGTACAGTTGACATTAACCTGACGTCGGCCGGACGGGCGACTATCTTTGCTGTTGGTTTCACTCACTTTTCCGGCGGAGCCCGCCTCATGGACATACTCACCAAAGACGACGTTGCCCGGGCCCTGCCCTGGACCGAACTGGTGGATCGGCTCGACCGGGCCTTCACCGGGGGCATCGAAACGCCGCCTCGCCATCACCACGCGGTCCATCGCGCGGACGGCGAGGCCACCATGCTGCTGATGCCCGCCTGGGAGGATGCCGACCAGTCACCGGGCTATCTCGGGGTGAAGATGGTGAACGTCTTTCCCCAGAACGCCGACAAGGGCTTGCCCGCTATCAGCGGGGTCTACCTGTTGAGCGACGGCGCCACCGGCCAGCCCCTGGCCTGCATCGACGGCAGCGAGCTGACCCGGCGCCGCACCGCAGCGGCCTCAGCCCTCGCCGCGCGCTACCTCGCCCGGAAAAACGCTGAAACACTGGTTGTGGTCGGTACCGGCAAGCTGGCGCCCATGCTGATCGAGGCCCATGCGGCCGTCCGGCCCATCCGCAACGTGGTGGTCTATGGCCGAAATCTGGACAAGGCTCGCGCCCTGGCGGCGGACTACGTCGGCTACTCCGGTGGGCAGGTGCCGTTAGCGTCGGTCAAAGCCACGGAAGATCTCGCCAGCGCGGTAGCCGGTGCGGATATCGTCAGTGCGGCGACCCTGTCCACACAGCCGATCATCCGGGGCGAATGGTTACGGCCGGGCACCCATGTGGACCTGGTGGGCGCATTCCGCCCCGACATGCGGGAGACGGATAGCGCCTGCGTCGAGAAAGCTGAGGTGTTTGTGGATTCCCACGCCGGTGCCAGAGGCGAAGCCGGCGACCTGCATCATGCGGCCAACGAAGGGCGCTTCGATATGGGCGCCATCAAAGCCGAGTTGTCTGAACTGGCGAATGGCGCGCATCCCGGCCGCACCCGGGATGACGCCATTTCGCTGTTCAAGTCCGTCGGTGTGTCGCTGGAGGACCTGGCGGCGGCGATCCTGGTGTGGGAGAACCACGCCAGCCGCTAAGCCTGTCCACTCCTGGTCCCTGCATGGGTCGACACTTGGTTCTATTGAACTGCCCGTGGCTGGAATTCGGAGCGTCGTATCCATCGGGATAGGGGGGAGCCTTCTGGCTCCGCCCCTCCCACACCACCCGGCAAGCGGGTCCGCACCGGGCGGTTCGAGAAGTTGAGGTTTACGAGAGACGCGGCACGCCTAACCGGTCGAAGTGGGC